>DASYAR010000346.1:0-16248 GCA_036501235.1 Planctomycetaceae bacterium | reverse complement strand
CCGAGGAGGAGCATCCTCAACCAAAGACCGGGAATCCCAACAGGCTTCGAAGGCGAAGAATAAAGGTCAGAAGAAAAAACCGCCCGGCGAGAAAGTCGCCGAGCTGCGGGGCGAATTCGCCGTCGGCCCTTCCGAAAAATTCAAGACGATCGCCGCCGTTCTCGCCGAGCTCAAGTCCTACAAAAACAACAAAAGCCGCAATGCGGTCCAGATCGTGAAGGTCGCCGCCGGACAGACGTTCGCCGAACGCATCGTCATCGACGACAGCTATCCGCGCGGGATCCAATTCGTCGCCGAGCCGGGGCCGCCGCCGGTGCTGGCCCCCTCGGGATCCGACCCGATCGTGTCCCTCAGATCGGCGAACGGCAAGATCGAGAACTTTCATCTGGAGGGCTTTCGCCTGGACGCGTCGGGCAAAGACGTGGCCGTCGAATTGTCGGAATGGATGCCCGGGGCCCGGCTTAAACGGCTCGAAATCACCGGTTTTGGCAAGACGGGTGTGCATTTTCACGGCGCGCAGACTTACGGAAAAGAAGATGAGCGGATCATTCTCGAAGCCGCCGTGTTCCGCGGAGCAGCTCCCTCTGCGGTGGGCGTGCGAATTTCTCGCAAGAATGAAGATTCGGAGTTCATCCGCATCAACCAGTGCCGTTTTTTCGGACCGCTCGATTGCGGCGTGTTGCTGGAAGCCAATGCGCGGGGCATCGAGATCTCCGAGTCGGTCTTCGCCGACACGGTGACGGGCGTGAAATTCCTGGGAGAAGATCGCGCCTGGAGAGACATTCTGATCGGCGCCGACACGTTCTATCAGAATGATTGGGCCATCGTGTTTACGAATATGCCCTCCGCGCGCTCCACCGATTTGCAGTTTCACAATAATCTGTTCGTGAATTCGAAAACCGCCGACGCCGTCGTGGAAAAGGACTACAAGCCGGCCGATTTCTTTCTGATGTATCGCAGCTTTCCCGGCGGATCGAGTTATAACTGGACGACGCGCCCCCCGAGCGACCCCCCGAAACCGGAAGAATTGGTGACGTTGTTCGAAACGCTGGACGGCAAGCGCAACGCCGGCGATTTGCAGTTCCTGTCGACCGATCCGGCCAGCCCCGATTATCTGGCGCCCACCCCCACGGCGCCGCAGCGGCAGCGCGGTACGGTGCTCGATCAAAAGCGCTTCGGCGCGCAGATCGGCGCCGTCCGTCCCAAGTAGTTCCGGCTTTTCTGCCTGACTGAAATTTGCCGCCGTCTGAATTTTTGGCCCCCCAGCCAAAATTATCGAAGTTGGGTATTGAACAAATGAAATCCATCCAAGTCGACGACGCAGCTCCGGATTTCACCGTAACGGCCTCCGACGGCCGGCGCGTGTCCCTGGCCGAGTTTCGCGGGCGACACACGGTCGTGATCTTTTTCTACCCGCGCGACAATACGTCGGTCTGCACTCAGGAGGCGTGTGCGTTTCGCGATGCGTTCGAAGATTTCACACAGGCAGGGGCGATCGTCATCGGGGTGAGCAGCAACGCGGACGCCAGTCATCAGGCGTTCGCGGCGTCACATCGCTTGCCCTACTTCCTCGTGGCGGACGTGGATGGGTCCCTGCGGCGGTTGTTTGGGGTCCCCCGTTCGCTGCTGATTCTGCCGGGCCGGGTGACATACGTGATCGACCGCGAGGGCATCGTCAGGCACGTGTTCAACGCCTTGTTTCAGGGAACGCCGCACGCAAAAGAAGCGCTGCAGACGGTCCGCGGATTGAATCGAGCCCCAGGAAACGCAGCAGGAGGCTGATCTCAGGTGATCAATTTCTGACCGCCATCAGACCCCGGCGGGTTCGACTTCATGTCCGGCGACGATTTCGGCCCATTGCTCAGGCGTGTACAGCACCTCGCGGGCCTGGGAGCCGTTGTAATCACCGACGATGCCGTCTTCGGCCATGTAGTCGATGAGCCGCGCGGCACGGCCGTAGCCGATGCCCAGCGCACGCTGCAGGAGCGACGTGCTTCCCCGGCCTTCGCGGACGACCACGTCGATTGCCTGTTCGTACAACTCGTCGCGGCTGCGGATGGCGTCGATGCCGCTCTTGCCGGCCGACTTGGCGCTGAGCTGTGCCAGCTCGCGGCTGTACTGGGGTTCGCAATCGCCGTAGAACTCGATGATTTTGTTGACTTCGGCGTCGCTGACGTATGTCCCCTGGGCGCGAGTGATCTTGCTGGTGCCGGGCATCAGGTACAGCATGTCGCCGTTGCCCAGCAGGCGGTCAGCCCCCATTTCGTCGAGCACGACGCGGCTGTCGACCCGGCTCGCGACTTGAAATGCAATCCGCGCCGGCAGGTTCGACTTGATCAGGCCGGTAATCACGTCGACGGTCGGCTTCTGCGTCGCCAGCACGAGGTGAATTCCCACGGCCCGCGACTTCTGCGCCAGGCGGATGATGTGCCCTTCGACGTCCTTGCCCGATGTCATCATCATGTCGGCCATTTCGTCGGCAATGATCACGATGTAGGGCATTTTCTCAGGGATCTGCGTGGCCTCTTCCGACGATGGGTCGATACTGAGCCGTTCGAGGATTTTGTCGCGTCCCAATTCGTTATAGCTGTCGAGATGACGGACACCGCAGCGCGCCAACAGGTCGTATCGTTCTTCCATCTTGTCGACAGCCCAGGCCAGCACGGCCTCGGCCTTTTTCATGTCAGTGATCACGGGGTGCATCAGGTGCGGCACCCGTTTGTAAGGGCTGAGCTCGACCATCTTGGGGTCGATCATCAGCATCTTGACCTGGTCGGGTGTGCGGCTCATCAGGATCGACAGGATGAGTGCATTGAGGCACACGCTTTTTCCGGTTCCCGTACGCCCGGCAATCAACAAGTGCGGCATCTTCGCCAGGTCGACGACGAGCGGTCGACCGCTAACGTCTTTGCCTAGGTAAACAGGAATGCGCTTTTTCTCCATCGCTTCAGGACAGGCCTCGATCAGTTCGCGCAACCGGACCATGACCTGCTTCTCGTTGGGGACTTCGACCCCCACCGTATTCTTACCGGGGATCGGGGCGACCACGCGCACGCTCGGCACGCGCAAAGCAATGGCCAGGTCGTCCGCCAGGGCGGTGACTTTGGAAAGCCGCAGTCCCGCCTCGAGTTCGAGCTCGAATTGCGTGATGACCGGGCCGGTGTCGATTTCCACGACGCGCACGTTCAGGCCGAATTCCAAGAATGTCTTTTCGAGAATGGCCGCCGCGCCGCGGGCCTTTTCCGCCAGCACGTCGAACGGAAACGGTTCCGCCAGTTCCAGGAGGTCGGATGTGGGCAGCTCGACTTTTTGCGGTTCGTCGATGGCCGGCAACGCGTACTGTAATCCTCGAGAATCCGGACGTGCCGCCGGTCCCACCGGAGGATTGATCTTGATCGATTGCCGTGCCGCCTGATCAGGAGCAGCCGTTTCCGTTTCGGCCGACGGAACAACAGTCTCTTCCGGCACATCGTCGTCCGAAATGGAATCCTCAGCCGCCGGCAACGCGCCGAGCACCGGTGGAGCATGGATGGTGATTTCCGGCCGACGTTCGGTCTCCGATTCACGGATTCTCAACGGCTCAGCCGGAATCGGAGCGGCGGCGACAACGACGCGCCGCCCAAAACTGAGCCAGTGGAACAAGATGTACGGCGCTGTCATGGCATAGCCCAGCGCACGGAACAAGAACGTGTCGGTCGTCAGCAGGGCACCGACGATGAGGCCGGTCAGAAGCAACAGCGCAGTTCCCGCCGTCGAAAAATGCTCCTGCAACAAGGCCAATCCCCAGGCGCCCGCCAGCCCGCCGGCGCCGTGAATAGCGCCGCCGCCGATGTTGAGCAAAGCGCGGCAACCGATGCAGGCGACCACCAGCAGCAATCCCCAGCCGAATCCGCGAATGAGCGGATCATGTTCGGTCCTTCGTGAGAACAGCCGAACGTCAACGATCGCCATAACGACCAGCACAAACCAGGCCCCGGCGCCGAATGCCGCATGCAGCTTGTGAGACACCCAGGCCCCTACCCGTCCGCACGTATTGAATGCTTCGGTGTGAGCCGGATAGACCGTCGTCGCCGGAGGGTCGGCCGGGTCGTGGCTGAACAGGCTTAAAGCCACGAAGACCGTGGCCGCCAACAGCCCGAGCGCCAGCAAATCGGTTTTCAGCCGATGACGGTCGTGCATAATCGAAAACCTAGCACACCGGCGAGGGCCTGTCGGAAAACGGCAACCCCGGCTGATGTGTTTCGGCAACGTCCCGGTCCGGTTGTAACGAACACGCCGGGTGCGCCCAATCAACCGTTGAATTGGGAACCGATCCAGGCGATTAATTCGCGGGCGATTTCCGCTTTACCGGCGTTCCAGGTGGCAATAGTCCGGCCCGTGCTGTCGATCAACTCGACGTGGTTTGTCTCGGCTCCAATGGCCTGCGGATGATTGAGGACGATCGCGTCACAGTTCTTGGTTCCCAGCTTTCGCAAGGCGTTCGCTCGCCCATTCTGAGATTCGAGCGCAAAGCCGACAATCCAGCAGTGCTGTTTTTGCCGGCCCAGATCGGCCAGAATATCGACGGTTTCCACAAGTTCCAAAACGAGTGGAGCTCCCGTCTTGGCCAGCTTGCCCACCCGGCGTTCACGCGGCCGGTAATCGCAAACCGCTGCCGCGCCGATCACGCCATCGCAATCCGGCAACACTCGCCGGCACGTCTCGTGCATCTGCCTGGTCGTTTCGACGGCGTGAAACTCGCAGCCGGCCGGCGGAACCAGGCTCACCGGCCCGCTGACGAGCACGACGCTGTGCCCCGCAGCAACGGCCGCCTCGGCCAGCGCATACCCCATCTTGCCGCTGCTGGCGTTTGACAAAAATCGAACGTCATCCAGATATTCGCGCGTCGGCCCGGCCGTAATCAGAATTCTCATCACTGCCGTCTTCTTAATGGTGAAGCAAAATAAACGATTCCTCCGATCAGCTCCACGTGAACGTCTTCGGGCGTTTCCGAATAGATCCGATGAAACTCGGCGCGCGACATTCGATCGCCGTTAGCGAGTCCGGGTGCGAATGCCGTGGGATAAATTGATGCCATTTTCGTGACTGCTCCAGGAAGTCTCTTCCAGCATTTTGCGATCTACCGACAATAGCCGGCAATTGCGAAATTATGCGTGGACTAGGCATCCGGTTGCGTTCGCTACCACCCTTTTTGGGGATCCCAAACCTCCCAGCGGGCAATGCTGTAGTCAGGAGGGAGGTGAAACCCAAGTCTCACTCTGTGAGGCTCCGCTTGAATCATGACGGCACGCACGTGGTCGGTGATCTCAACGGTTTTGTGAAAGGGGGCCGTAACTTTTTGCAGGAATTCGCAGTTCGTTCGCATGAGCGAAAGAACCGAATGGTCCGCAGTAAAGGAATCGACCGTGATGATCAGGTCGTTGATGACGACGCTTTCGCCGAGCTTTCTAGAAAGGATGAGCATTGTTCCAACGCCCTCCGTGAAAACTCATTTGATCGCCAGCAATTGTCTAATCCGCTCGAAAATCTCATCCGGTTCAGCCATTCTTCCTGGACCGGTGACGCCGCAACTGAGCCAGCCCTGGCCGGGGTCGACGAAATGCACGCCGTCGGCCCGAAGCTGCGCGATATTGCGCTGCACAGCCGGCTTCGCCCACATGTCGCTATTCATCGCCGGGGCCGCCAGGACCTGGCCGGTGAATGCCAGGTACAGAGTCGAGAGCAGGTCGTCCGCCAGGCCGTGGGCGAATTTGGCCAGACAATCGGCGCTGGCCGGAGCCACGACCAAGAGCTTCGCCCGGCGCGCCAGGCCAATGTGCTCACCCAGTGGGTGCTCACGCGGCGAAAAGAGCTGCCGATGCACGGGGCGATTCGTCAGCGCTTCAAACGTCGTCGGCCCGATGAACTTCTGCGCGGAGCGAGTCATCACGACCGACACGGCAGCACCGGCTTGCACCAGCCGACTCGTCAATTCGGCCGATTTGTAGGCGGCGATCCCCCCCGTGACACCCAGCAGGATTTCGACACCGTTCATGGGATCGATTACAGATCGTCGAGATTGGGACCGGCGTCGACGTTTTCATCCGGACCTTTTTCGCCGGCAATGGCCACTTTGCCGTGCGGGTCGAGAAAGATTTTGTCCTGCATGATTTCTTGAATCACCACTTCCATGGGATTCTTGGTCTGCAGTTCGACCAGCGGTCGCGAGCCACGATTGAGCGCCACAAGGCGCTTCTGGATCAGCGTCGACAGTTTGAACCGTCCGCCGACCTTGTTCACGATCTGTTCTTCCTTCAGTTCTTCCAGCATCAGTTATTGTCTCCAGGACGAGATGATGTTGACGATTTCCGCCACCGCCCGATCGAGGTCGTCGTTGACGACTTGATAACGGTAGTGAGGGGCTTGTTCCAGTTCTGTCCGGGCGTTGGCCAGCCGACGTTCGATGATTTCCTCGGAATCGGTCCCGCGGCCTCGCAATCGCCTTTCGTATTCAGCCTCCGACGACGTCTTCAGGAAGATCGTCAGCGCTTGTGGGTACTTGTGCATGATCTGCACGGCCCCCTGCACGTCGATTTCGAGCAGCGCCCACCCTCCCAGATTGCGGGCGCGTTCGACTTCAGCCTTCAGTGTACCATACCAGTTTCCCGTGCCGTGCACCTCAGCACATTCCAGAAATTCTCCCTGCTCCCTGCGGCGTGTGAATTCCTCATGGGCCAGAAAGTAGTAGTTTTCTCCGTCAATCTCGTTTTTGCGCGGCCTGCGCGTGGTAGCGGAAACCGATTTGATCAACTTGATCGGCGAGCGATTCAAGATACGTTCTACGATCGTTGTCTTGCCGCTCCCCGAGGGACCGGAAAGAACGACGAATTGCATGTCGGAAAAATCGCCTGATTCGCTCACGCCGGAAAGGGTCTCCATTGGGGGCGAGGGAGGGTCATTACACAGGAGACCACCGGCGCCGGCTGACGCCGGGCCGCTCGCCATCAATCTTTCTATTCTACGTTTTGCAGGATCTCGCGCATCTTTTCAATGGCAGCCTTCATCTCCACGACGCAATGGGCGATGGCGACATTGTTGGCTTTGGAACCGATCGTGTTCACTTCCCGGTTCATTTCCTGGCTCAAAAAATCGAGCTTTCGTCCGGTGGAAGCCGGTTCGCGGATAAATACCTGAAATTGTTCGAGATGCGATTTGAGCCGCGTGATCTCTTCGTTGATGTCGCTGCGATCGGTGAATATGGCGACTTCCCGGATCAGATCGGTCTCGGCCACGCTGACCCCCGAATCTGCCAGGTTCTGCCGGATCCGCTCGAGAAGTTTGCTCCGATATTCGCTGACGACCTGCGGCGCCAGGGCCACGACCTCTTGCAATCGCTCGGCAATCGTTTTGGCATTGGCTTCGAGCTCTCGCGCCATCGAGCGTCCCTCGTCGACGCGGAAGCCCTGAAGCTTCTTGAGGGCGTCGGCCAGCAATCGCTTGATGATTTCGCCGTCAGCCTGCAAGTCGACCGTCCGCCGCGACTCTTCAGAGACAACTCCGGGCGCCGCCAGCAGATATCCCATCTCGGCCGGAAGCGGCGCACCCAGGTCTCGCGAGGCGGCCTGAAGCTGAGACCAGTAGCTCTTGAGTGCAACGCTGTTGAGAACGAATTCGTCGGCGCTCCATAGGCGATCGACCCGAATCGCGACATTGACTGTCCCGCGGCTGATCGTCTCACGAACGATTCGCTCGATCTCTCCTTCCAGCGCAGCGTAAGCCTCTGAACATTTCATGGTGACTTTGAGATAGCGGTTGTTGACCGCACGCAACTCCACCGAGGCCGACAGACGCTCGTCTTGAAAACGCGCGTCGCCGTATCCCGTCATGCTGAGCAACACGGCCACCTCACAAACACGCTAACACCCGAGCACTGCTTCGAATCCGCCCACTCTTGACCGCTCATTCGTCTTTCGACTCTCTTTTTTTCTGTGCCGATTCGTCTTTCTTTTCGTCGGGATTGGCATCTCCGGCCTTTGACGTGTCCGCCTCGGGCTCGACGGCGGGCTTCTCTACAGGCGGCGTCTTCGCGGCATCGCCGTCTCCCTTTTCAGAGTTGTCGGCTCCCTTCCCCGCTCCGGCCTTCTTCGCATCTTGATCCGGCGATTCTTCTTTATCCGATGGCATCTCGTCGTCCGCCGGGCTGTCTTCGTCCGCTTTCCCGCTCTTCTTTTTGTCCTTGGGGATCGGATCGGCGTCGTCGATTACCTCGGGAGCCCCCTGGAATTTCGAGTTTTCCTCCCAGTTGAGCCGGGCCCCGGTCAAACAGGCCAGAACCACCCAAATGATGACCGTGACAATCGTAATGACGGTGAAGACGTCCCCGGCCTTGGTGCCGAATGCGCTTTGTCCCCCCAACCCGCCGAAAGCACCGGCCAGCCCGCCGCCGCGCCCGCGTTGCAGCAGGATCACGAACATCAAAAAGATGCCGACCAACATCAGCAGGCCCAGCAGGAAATCCCCTAAACTCATGATCGCTCTCCGGCATTCCTTGTTCTAATCAGCTCTTCCGTGCGGTCTCGGCGGCGCGGATAATCGGCAGAAAATCGTCGACCTTCAAACTGGCCCCACCGACCAGGGCGCCGTCGACGTCGGGTTGTTCCAGCAAAGATTGGGCATTCTGCGCCTTGACGCTGCCCCCATACAAAATGCGCGTTGCGGCCGCAACGCTGGGATTGTAGCGTTTCCCCAGCCACGTGCGTAGGTGCAAATGGGCCGATTCCGCCTGTTCCGTCGTGGCCGTCACGCCGGTGCCAATCGCCCAGACCGGCTCATACGCGATGACGATCTGCCCCATCGACTGTTCATCGACACCGGCCAGCGAACCCTGCATCTGGGAATCGAGCACGGTTTCAGTCTGCCCCGACTGCCGCTGGTCGAGCGTTTCGCCCACGCATAGGATCACGGGCAACTTCCGAGCCAGACAGGCTGTCACCTTTTTGCTGATGAGACCATCGGTTTCGCCCAGGATCTGCCGGCGTTCGCTGTGCCCCAGAATGGCCCAACGGCACCCCACGTCAAGCAGCATGTCGACGGCCACCTCGCCGGTGAACGCTCCTGGCTTTTCGAACCAGACGTTTTGCGCCCCCAGATCGACGCCACTTCCCGATACGGCAGCACCAACCGCCGACAAATACGGATAGGGCGGACAAACTGCCACGTCGACCGACGCCAGCTTCGCCGGCACCGCTTTGGCCAGCGCGCCGGCCAGCTCCACCGCCGAGCGCGACAGCGTATTCATTTTCCAATTGCCCGCAACGAACTGACGTCTCATAAAAGGCTCCTCGATTGCACTCGGACGGATTCTGGCAGCGCCCGGCGGCCCAGGCGACCGTCCCCCGAGTTTAATTGCCGTGCGGCACTGGAATCGTCCGCTTCAAGATTCCAGCGAATTGCCGCATTTGCCCCATGACGGCGGCGTACTGGCCTGGCAGGAGAGCCTGCGGTCCATCGCTCATCGCCTTTTCGGGACAACTGTGAACTTCGATGTGCACGCCATCGGCCCCCGCGGCAACGGCGGCCAGCGACATGGACGGAATCAGGTCGGGACGCCCCGTGGCATGGCTGGGGTCGACGATGATGGGCAAATGGCTCAAGCCCTTGGCGTTCGGAACAATCGACAGATCGAGCAGGTTTCTCGTCGACGAATCGAAACTCTTGATCCCGCGCTCGCACAAAATGACCCGCTTGTTGCCTCCCGCCAGGATGTATTCGGCGGACATCAGCAGATCGGCTACAGTCGCGCTCATCCCGCGCTTTAATAATACGGGTCGCTTCGTCTGCCCGACTTCATTGAGCAGATTGAAGTTCTGCATGTTCCGAGCGCCGATCTGGAAAATATCGGTGTACTGATCGACGAGGGCCACCTGCCGTGGGTCCATGACTTCGGTTACGACCGGCATCTGCAGTTCGTCGCCGACTTCACGCAGAATCTTCAGTCCATCTTCGCCGAGGCCCTGAAAACTGTAGGGGCTCGTCCGCGGTTTATAGGCCCCTCCCCGCAGGATGTTGGCGCCGGCGGCCTTCACCTGGCGAGCAATGTCGAGCAGAATCTCGCGGCCTTCGATCGCACACGGGCCGGCGATCATGCCCAGCGAACCGCCGCCCACCTTCACGCCGAACCCCACGTCGATCGCCGAGTCTTCGGACTGATATTCGCGACTGGCGAGCTTGTACGGCTTGAGAATGGGAACGACTTCTTCGACTCCGGGAATGGCTGCCAGCGGCGCGTTGCGCACGGCGTCTTCTTCGCCGATTACTCCGATAATCGTCCGTTTGATGCCCCGGCTGACGTCGGTCCGCAAACCCATTTCGTGGATATGGGCGACGATATGATCGATCTGCTCCTGTGTGGAATTCGGCTTGACGACGATAATCATTCGACCGGTTCACTCCGTGGATACGACCCCAGCAACTCCATGCGCACTGCTTTTCGCTGCAGCTCTTCGAGCGTCCGTTTCGTGCGCGCCTCGCCGGCATGCCCCTCGAATTCCAGAAAGAACAAATACCCGACTTCCGGCCCTTTCAGCGGAAACGACTCGATCCAGGTCAGGTTGATGCTGTTCTTCTTGATCAACTGCAGCGCATCGGCAAGTGTCCCGGGTTTGTGCGGAATCTGCAATAGCACCGCAGTCTTGTCGTCGCCGGTCGACTTGGTCGCCTCGTCTCCGATCACTGCGAAACGGGTGACGTTGTTCTTGTTGTCTTCGATGTTCGCCACAACGATCTGCAAGTCGTATTGCACTGCGGCTTGCCGGCTGGCCACCGCCGCCGCGCCGAATTTATCGCGCGCCAGTTGCGCGGCGGTCGACGTGCTGGTGACTTCGATCAGGCGGGCCTGCGGCATGTTACGGCTGAGCCAGTCGCGACATTGCGAGAGGGCCTGGGGCTTGCTGTAGATTTCGACGATGTCTCCCCGCTGGCAGCGCGCCATCAGATTATGATGGATCGATAACTGCACTTCTCCGCAAATCTTGAGAGGCAGCCGAGTGAACATGTCGAGCGTGTCGACGACGCGCCCATCGGTGCTGTTTTCAATCGGTGCAATTCCATAATCGGCATGGCCCCGATTGACTTCTTCGAACACCGCGGCGATGTTGTTGACGGGCATTAATGACGCCGACGTCCCGAACCGCTCCAGAGCGGCCAGATGCGTGAAACTGTAAGCCGGTCCGAGATAGACGATCCGCAACGTCTTGACGAGACTGCGCGCGCCGGTAATCATTTCACGGAAGACGCCACGGACGGCAGGCTCCCCGAGCGGCCCCGAGTTGCCCTTCTGGATCAGCTCGGTCAGATGTTCATCGACGACAGGAGAGAACAGCAGCTTCTGCGGACTTGCCTGCGATTCAATCTGCTTGATCGTCAACTGGGCACGGCGGTTGACCAGTTTGAGGATTTCGCGGTCCAGGCGGCGGATCTCGGATTCTCCCCCGGAAGAGGACGAATCTTTTGACCCGGAAGCATGGGAAGACTGCGACTTGGGCTTAGCAGGCTTGGCGGAGGACGATTTACCCCGTTTTGGGTCTTTCTTGGCCATTCGCGCCTTTCAGGCAAGGATGGGACCGTCGCAATGGCATTCCTTTGCCTCCATAAAGTCAAATCAGGATGGCTTTTGTACTGACCGCGAATACGAGTGTCAAGCAGCGGGAAAGCGCGAGATTGCCAAAAATCCCGAGAAATATGCGGAGTAATGAAAGGGCCATCCGCGAGAGCCATTTTGGCAGATAGGACGATTCAAACATCGTGCAATTGCATTGCCAAAATGGCAAATCGCGGTGATTTCAAATACGACAACAGCCATCTGGAAAAATCACAACTCATTTCCCTGACGGGAACTTGTGGAAATATCGCCGGCATGCGTCGTCCCGGCACGAACTTTGCCAAATAGGTATTCCGATCTTACGATCATGGGTCGGACACGGATACTTCGATCTAACGAGCCGAGCAACGAAGCAGCAATTCAGCATTCGACCCGCTCGGTCAGGACGCGGGGGAGTTTTTCGAAAACAAAAACAGAACAGAACCGTAGATTGGAGAGGCAACATGTCGGCACGCGGTGAAAAAATCGTCGGAATCGATCTCGGTACGACCAATTCTGTGGTCGCCATTATGGAAGGGGGCGAAGTCAAGGTCATCCCCAACCTCGAAGGCAATCGCCTGACTCCCAGCGTCGTCGCATTTACCGACAAAGGCGAGATTCTTGTTGGCGACCCTGCCAAGCGCCAGGCCGTCACCAACCCGACGCGGACGGTGTATTCGATCAAACGATTCATGGGCCGCCGCCATTCCGAGGTGGCCTCGGAAGAAAAGATCGTTCCCTACGAGGTCGTCGGCGGACCGAACGAATACGTCAAGGTCAAGGCGGGGGATAAGCAGTTTACTCCGCCCGAGATTTCCGCCCATGTGCTGCGCAAATTGAAGGAATCGGCCGAGAGCTATCTGGGACACAAGGTCAACCGCGCGGTCATTACCGTGCCGGCATACTTTAATGACGCCCAGCGGCAGGCGACTAAAGATGCCGGCCAGATTGCCGGGCTCGAAGTCGAACGCATCATCAACGAGCCGACGGCCGCCGCTTTGGCCTATGGCCTGCAGAAGAAGAAAGAAGAAAAGATCGTCGTGTTCGACCTCGGTGGCGGTACGTTTGATGTGTCGGTGCTGGAGGTCGGCGACGACGTCGTCGAAGTGCTCAGCACCAATGGCGATACTCACCTCGGCGGCGACGATTTCGACGAGGAATTGATCAATTTCATCGCCGACAAGTTCAAAAAAGAGAACAACATCGATCTCCGCAAAGATCCGATGGCCCTGCAGCGTTTGCGCGAAGCTGCCGAGAAGGGAAAGAAGGAGTTGTCGTCTTCACAGAACACCGACATCAATCTCCCCTTCATCACAGCCGACGCCTCGGGCGCCAAGCACTTGCAGATGTCGATCACCCGGGCTGAGTTCGAACGGCTGGTCGACCCATTGATCGAGCGCTGCCGCGGACCAGTCACCAAAGCCCTGGCTGACGCCAAGCTCAAGCCTGGCCAGATCGACGAAGTCGTCCTGGTGGGCGGTTCGACGCGTGTGCCGAAGGTGCAGGAGCTAGTTCGCAAGATGTTCGACAAGGAGCCTCATAAGGGGGTGAATCCTGACGAAGTCGTGGCAATCGGAGCGGCCATCCAGGGTGGGATCATCGCGGGCGACGTGAAGGACGTCGTGCTCCTCGACGTGACTCCGCTGTCGCTGGGAATTGAAACCGAGGGGGGCGTGATGACGGCCCTCGTCGAACGTAATACGACGATTCCCACCGAGAAAAAGGAAACCTTCAGTACGGCTGCGGATAACCAGACGGCCGTCACCGTCAAGGTGTATCAAGGTGAGCGCAAAATGGCGGCCGACAATCGCCTCTTGGGACAGTTCAATCTCGACGGCATTCCCCCTGCTCCGCGCGGCATGCCGCAGATTCAGGTGACCTTCAGCATCGACGTGAACGGAATCCTGAATGTGGAAGCTAAGGACATGGGAACCGGCAAAGAACAGACCGTCAAGATCGAGCAATCGAGCGGGCTGTCGGAAGCGGAAATCGAAAAGATGAAGAAGGACGCCGAGCTGAATGCCGACGAAGACGCGAAGAAACGCAAGTTGGCCGAGGCCCGGAACCACGCCCACGGCCTGATCCACCAGACCGAGAAGCTCCTCAAGGAACATGCCGATAAGCTCGACGCTGGTTCGAAATCGGCCATCGAAGCGGCTGTGGCTAAGGTCAAAACGAAGGCCGAGGGAGACGACGCGGCTGCGATTCAGCAGGCCATCGAGGAATTGGAACAGGCCGCGCACGCCATGTCGAAGCAGATGTATGACCGCGGCAGTCAGCCGCCGCAGTCCGGCGGCGCCGCACCGTCGGGTGACGGCCAGCAGGCGGGCCCGCAAGAAGAAGTCATCGACGCGGAGTTTGAGAAGAAAGAGTAGTATGGCGTTTCGTTTCGATAAGTTGACCGTCAAGGCCCAAGAAGCGGTGCAGCGTGCGCACGGTCTGGCCCAGGATTTGGGCAACCAGCAGATCGTGCCGCTGCACTTGCTGGCGGCCCTCGTGCGAGAAGAGCAAGGGCTCGTCAAACCGGTCATCCAGAAGATCGGGGCGAACATCCGCCAGTTCGATTCGATCATCGACGGCGAGCTCAAGCGTTTGCCCAAATTGACCGGTGCAACGGGCGACGTGGGCTTGAGCTCATCCGCACAAAAGGTCCTGGAAGCGGCGCAGGACGCAGCGCAAAAGATGAAGGACCAGTTCGTCTCGACCGAGCATCTGTTGATTGCGCTCACGCAGGTCGATGATCAGGCCAAACGGCTGCTCGAAATGCACGGCGTCGAAGAAGCCGATGTGCTGACTGCCCTGAAGAGTGTCCGCGGCGGGCATCAGGTGACCGACCAGAATCCCGAAGAAAAATATCAGGCCCTGGAAAAGTACGGTCGCGATCTGGTCGAGTTGGCGCGCCAGGGAAAAATCGATCCCGTCATCGGCCGCGATTCCGAAATTCGTCGCGTCATTCAGATCCTGTCGCGCCGCCGCAAGAACAATCCCGTCTTGATCGGCGAAGCGGGAGTCGGCAAGACGGCAATCGTTGAAGGCCTGGCCTTCCGCATCGTCCAGGGAGACGTGCCCCAGAACCTCAAGGAAAAGACCGTCATCGCCCTCGACATGGGGGCTTTGATCGCCGGCACAAAATATCGGGGTGAATTCGAAGATCGGTTGAAGGCCGTTCTCAAGGAGATCAGTGAAGCGAGCGGCCAGATCATTCTGTTCATTGACGAGCTGCACACGGTGGTCGGGGCCGGGGCGGCCGAAGGGGCGATGGACGCATCGAACCTGCTCAAGCCGGCACTGGCGCGCGGAGAACTGCATTGCATCGGCGCTACGACGCTCGACGAGTATCGAAAGCATATCGAGAAAGACCCGGCGCTCGAACGACGGTTCCAACCGATCGTCGTGCAGCAGCCGACGGTCGAAGATACCATTTCGATTCTGCGCGGCCTGAAAGAACGCTACGAATCGCACCACGGCGTGCGGATCACCGATGATTCGCTGATCGCCGCGGCGACGCTATCGGACCGCTATATCAGCGACCGCTTTCTCCCTGACAAGGCGATCGACCTGGTGGATGAGGCGGCCAGCCGCCTGCGGATGGAAATCGATTCGATGCCCGCCGAGATCGACGAAGCCACGCGGCAACTGACGCGCATGCAGATCGAAGCCACGGCGCTGGCCCAGGAGTCGAGTTCCGACAGCAAGGAGCGCCTCCAGAAGCTTCGACGGGAAATCGCCGATCGCGAGGAAGAAGTCAATCGACTCAAGGCGCAATGGCAGTCCGAGAAAGAATCGCTCTCGGGCCTCAAACCCCTGGCCGAGAAGATCGAAGCTCTGCGAGCAGCTTACGACCAGGCATTCAAAAATGCCCAGCGCACGAATCTCAACGAAGACTACATCACAGCCCACCAGGCAGAGCAGAACCTGCGTGCAGCCGAGCAAAAACTTCGAGAGCTCGAGCAACGGGCCGCCGAGACGGGCGCCGGCGGTCAGCGGATGCTGCGAGAAGAAGTGACGGCCGAGGACATCGCCAAAGTCGTCAGCTCGTGGACGAATATCCCCGTCTCGAGAATGTTGCAGGGGGAGCGCGACAAGCTGCTCAAGATGGAAGATTCCATCCATGAGCGCATGATCGATCAAGACGAGGCAGTCCGCGCCGTGTCGAACGCCATTCGCCGTTCGCGATCGGGCCTGCAAGACCGCAACCGACCGATCGGATCGTTCCTGTTTCTGGGCCCGACGGGGGTCGGCAAAACCGAGCTGTGCAAGGCGCTCGCGGAATTTCTGTTCGACGACGAAAAGGCCATGATCCGCATCGACATGAGCGAGTTCATGGAACGGCATTCGGTCGCCCGGCTCGTGGGAGCGCCCCCAGGCTACGTCGGCTACGAGGAAGGTGGCCGGTTGACCGAGGCCGTGCGCCGCCAGCCTTACTGCGTGCTGTTGCTCGACGAGATCGAGAAAGCGCATCGCGACGTGTTCAATATTCTGCTGCAGTTGCTCGACGACGGACGGCTCACCGACAGTCAGGGACGGACCGTCAATTTCACTAACTGCATCGTCGTGATGACGTCCAACATCGGCAGCCAGACGATCATCGACTTAAGCGGTAAGGATGATGAAAAGGAAATCTACAATCG
>DASYAR010000345.1:0-9806 GCA_036501235.1 Planctomycetaceae bacterium | reverse complement strand
GCATGTACGTCAACGACTGGACGCTCGATTTCGGCCCCCGCGGGCGCGAGGCGGTCACGCTGCTTTTGCGCCGGGCGTACGAAGCGCGGATCATCCCGAAACCGGTGGAGGTAGAGTTCATCTAGGACGTCAGTGCACGGAACTCGGCGTCGTTTAACCCGGAGCCAGCGGCGACGGAGTGTCTGATTGCGACGCGTCGCCGCCGGCTCCGGATTAAACGAAAATCCCATTGTGACTCGACTCACGATCACTCCCGCTCACCGGTATCTGGTCCGGTTTCATCCCAAACGGATCTCGCACGTCTTTACCGACGTGCTGATCGTCGGCGGCGGCATCGCCGGGTTGCGGGCGGCGCTCGAGATTCCCGCCGCGTTCAACGTGATCGTCGTCAGCAAAGATGTGCTCGCGCAATCGAACAGCGCCTACGCCCAGGGGGGCATCGCCGGCGCGATGGATCCGGTCGACGATACGTCCAGCCACGCGGCAGACACGATGGCCGCCGGCAAAGGACTGTGCGACGAAAAAATCGTGGAAATGGTCGTCCGCGAGGCCCCCGAACGGATTCAGGAACTGATCGAATGGGGAGCGAATTTCGACCTCGAAAACGGCGAACTGGCCCTCACTCAGGAAGGTGGGCACAGCCATCGCCGCGTCGTTCATGCTCTGGGAGACGCGACCGGGAAAGAAGTGATGCGGGCCCTGATCGCCCGCGCCCGCAGCCTGCCGAACGCCGAGTTCTGGGAGCGGACGTTCATCATCGACCTGTTGACGCAAGAGGGCCGGTGCTGTGGGGCGATCGTCTGGAACCGGGGACATGGCAAGACGATTATCTGGGCCAAACAGACGATCCTCGCCACCGGGGGTGCCGGGCAGGTCTTCCGCGAGACGACCAATCCGTCGATCGCCACGGCCGATGGACACGCCGTCGCCTTCCGGGCCGGCGCGCTCGTCCGCGACATGGAATTCATGCAGTTCCACCCGACCGTGCTGTACATCGCCGGCAGCTCGCGGCACCTCATCACGGAAGCTGTCCGCGGCGAAGGGGCCTACCTGCGCGACTGCACCGGTTACCGCTTCATGGGCGATTACTCACCGCAATTCGAACTGGCGCCGCGCGATGAAGTCAGCCATGCGATCGCCGTGCAGATGGACCGCACCCGCCATCCCTGCGTCTATCTCGACCTGTCGCACCTTGATCCGAAACTGGTGCGCGAGCGATTCCCACACATCGGCAAGGTGTGCGCTGATTTCGGACTGGATATCACACGCGATTTGATCCCCGTTCGCCCGGGGGCGCACTACATGATCGGCGGCGCCGTGGTGGACCCCGAGGGGCGCACGACCGTCCCCGGCTTATGGGCCGCCGGCGAGGTCACGTCGAGCGGATTGCACGGCGCGAATCGGCTGGCGTCGAACAGCCTCTTGGAAGGCCTCGTGTTCGGTCGCAGCAGTGGAAAGGGAGCGGCCCTGTTGGCCGCCGATCTGCCCGACAATTTTGCCGCGCTGCCGCTGGAAAGCGACTGGCCTCGCGGCGCCCACGACGACGACGAGTTGAACCTGCTCGATTTGCGCAACGCGCTGGGCTCTGAAATGTGGCGCGACGTGGGAATCCGCCGCGAAAGGGCCGGATTGGAATCAGCCGAACGGCAAGTGGAATTCTGGGCCCGCTATGTCGCCGCGCGGGAGTTCGCCGATCCATCCGGCTGGGAATTGCAGAATATGCTGCTCGTGTCGCGGCTGATGATCGCAGGCGCCCTCACCCGCCAGGAAAGCCGCGGCACCCACTTCCGCCGCGATTTCCCCCACAACGACCCCGCACAAGCCACGCATATCGAAATCGCGGCGGATTAGGCCGCGGCGGTTTGCGCATCATGCCGGCTTGCCGTTTCTCTTTTTGGCGTTTTTCCCGGCTATGACCGATGCCCTTTGACCGCATCGAGGTAACGCTGCACGCGGTCGCGTAATTCGGCCTGCCACGAGCGATCGATCTCGATCGCCGAACCGGTCGCATTCGTCCGCGACATCAGCAGCGGATGCGAACGCCGGATCGCTTCGCGCTCGTCGACATTCAGGTCGGCGATTGTCGCGCTGCCGGGATCCTCGCGCTCCAATCGGGCAATCCAGTAATCGAGCACCTTACGTCGAATGCCCCAGAACCACCCCTGCCAGGGATCTCGCTGCTGCCGTTCGGTGAGCACGTCGCGGCAATACCTCAGCACGGCCAGGGAGTGCATATCGCAGGCTCACTCGAAGATGATGTCCTTCACCGTGTGGCCCCCGGGGATCATCGGCAACACATGCTCTTGATACGGACAGAGGATATCGAGAACATACGGACCGGGGGCTGCCAGCATTTCAGCCAGTGCCGCGGGAAATTCCCGTTTGCTTCGCACCTGACGCGCCTGGATGCCGTATCCCTCGGCAATCTTGACGAAGTTCGGATACGTCTCGTCGAGGATCGCGGTCGTGCCTTTGCCGGTCGCTTCGGGGTGGTCGATCGGGCCGAGATAAGTGTGCGCTCGGTTCTTCGCATGGAACCGATCTTCCCACTGCATGACCATGCCCAGGTGCTGATTGTTGAGCAGGAACACCTTGACCGGAAGTTTTTCACATTTGAGCGTCGCCAGTTCCTGGATATTCATCTGGAACGAGCCGTCGCCGTCGATGTCGATCACCAACTTGCCCGGATTGGCCGCCTGCGCTCCCATGGCGGCGGGCAGTCCGAAACCCATCGAACCCAGCCCCGAGCTGCTCATCCAGCGCCGCGGCTTGTCGAACTTGTAGTACTGCGCCGCCCACATCTGGTGCTGTCCCACGCCGACGGCGATAAACGGATCGCGATCGACCGTCTGGCGGTGCAATTCTTCGATGGCGTACTGCGGCAGGATCAGATCGTGACCAGGATCCTTGTAACCCAGCGGATGCTTGTCGCGCCAGTCATTGATCTCGCTCCACCAGCCGTCGATTGCCGGCAGATCGTCGTCGGTGATCGCCGCGTTCAAGGCGGCCAGCACCTCTTTCAGATCGGCAATGATCGGAATATGTGCGAGTTTGTTCTTGTGGATTTCCGAGGGATCGCTATCGACGTGCACGATTTTCCCGTGCGTGGCGAATTCAGAAACTTTGCCCGTGACGCGATCGTCGAATCGCACCCCGAACGCCAGCAGCAGGTCGGCCGAATTGATCGCGAAGTTGGCATACACTGTGCCATGCATGCCCAGCATCTGCAGCGACTGTGGGTCGCGCGCCGGAAACGCTCCAATCCCCATCAGCGTGGTGGTGACGGGAATGTTCATTTTCTTGGCGAACTTGTACAGCTCGGCCGCCGCTTCGGAATTGATAGCGCCGCCTCCCACATACAGGATCGGCTTTTTCGACCGCTTGATCGCAGCCAGCACCTGTCGCACCTGGGCCGGACTGACCGGTTTGGGTTCGGGACGGTATCCCGGCAGGTTCATCGGCGGATCGTAGTCGGGATGTCCCGAGGCTTTTTCGGTCTGCAGGTCTTTGGGGAAGTCGATCAGCACCGGCCCGGGACGTCCTGAACGGGCCACGTAGAACGCTTCTTTCACGACGCGAGGAATGTCTTCGAAGCGCGTGATCAGATAATGATGCTTGGTAATCGCACGTGTGACCTCGACAATCGGGGTCTCTTGAAAGGCGTCGGTGCCGATGAATTTCTTGGCGACCTGTCCGGTGATCGCCACGATCGGGCAACTGTCCATTTTGGCATCGGCCAGGCCAGTGACCAGGTTTGTTGCGCCGGGACCGCTCGTCGCCATGCACACGCCGATTTTGCCGGTCGTGCGCGCGTAACCTTCCGCGGCAAAAATCCCTCCCTGCTCATGTCGTGGCAGAATGGTGCGCAGGCGGTCCGACTGGTGCGTCAGCGCCTGATGCATGGGCATGCTCGCCCCGCCCGGATAGGCGAAAATCGTATCGACACCCTGCCGAACCAGGGCCTCGACAAGAATGTCGGCCCCGGTAATCACGGGATGCTGATGGGTCTTCGTCTTCGGTTGAGCTTGGGTCTGTTCGGCTGCCACGGTTGCTGCACACTTCCTGCTGAAAAAAGGGGTTGGTCCCGCCACAAGGACAAAGAAATGCGGCTTCAGGTTCAGAGATCCTGCCACAATCAATAATAAACACTGACTCGGCCAAATGCGAGACAGTTTGCCCGCAGCACCATTCACGCCTTGACCTGTCGTGCCGCCTGTGCCGGTTCGTACGCCACATAGGGGATGCCGAACGTATCGGCGACCGCCTGGTTCGTCAGCTTGCCGTCGTACATATTAACGGCATTGGCCAGCCCCGTATCGAGGGCGGCGGCGGCATGCAGGCCGCGCTGGGCGATCTGCAGGACGTACGGGAACGTCACGTTGCACAGGGCGTAAGTGCTGGTTCTCCCCACGGCGCCCGGCATATTGGTCACGCAGTAATGGACGACGCCGTTGACGATGTAGGTCGGCTCGGAATGAGTCGTGGGGCGGGCCGTTTCGACGCAGCCACCCTGATCGATCGCGACGTCGATGATCACGGCCCCCGGCTTCATCATCTTCAGATCGTCTTCACGCACCAGCCGCGGGGCCCGCGCCCCTTCGATCAGCACGGCGCCGATGACCAGATCAGCCCGCATGAGCTGGTCGCGGATGTTGTGCCGATCGCTGTACAGCGTATTCACGTTGGCCGGCATGATATCGTCGAGATACCGCAACCGGTCGACGCTGATGTCGAGGATGTTGACGTCGGCCTGGAACCCGGCGGCGATGCGGGCCGCATTCTTCCCCACGACGCCCCCGCCCAGGATCGCAATGTGGGCCGGCGGCACGCCCGGCACGCCTCCCAGCAAAATCCCGCGCCCCTCCTGCGGTCGCTCCAGGTATTTGGCCCCCTCCTGAATGCTCATGCGACCGGCGACCTCGCTCATCGGCGTCAGGCACGGCAGGTCGCCATGCTTCCCGCGCAGCGTTTCGTACGCGGCGGCCGTCACCCCAGTTTCGAGCACGCTGCGCGTCAGCGCCTCGCTGGCGGCGAAATGCAGATACGTGAACAGCACCTGCCCGCGACGTAAGAGGTGATACTCGGATTTCTGCGGCTCCTTGACTTTGACGATCAGGTCGGCCAGCGCGAAGACTTCGGCGGCTGCGTCGATAATCACCGCGCCGTTCTCGCGATATTGATCGTCGGAAATCCCGCTCCCCTGCCCGGCGCCGCGCTCGACGAGCACCTTGTGCCCGGCCCGGGTCAACTCTTCAACCCCCACGGGGAGCATGGCCACGCGGTATTCATCCTGTTTCACTTCGTGCGGAACACCGACGATCATGAGGAACCTCCGTGTGATGAATTGACAGAATCTCGCCCCGTTGAGTCGCGGAGCGCGGCCCCGCACGTGCCGTCATCGGGCGAGCGCTCGCGGCCCGAATTATAGACATCCGCGGATGGGCGTCTATGCAATCGTGCCAGTCTGGTTCGACTCGCGGGGCGCAAACAATGGCGACCGTACAATCTTCAGCCGGTTCAGCCAGTACTGCCCCATCACTCCCAGCGTCGTCAGCCCGTACTTCAGGCTGCGGCGGAAATTGATGCTCGACGCCTCGGCAAAATAGCGCACAGGGACCGGGATGTCCCCCAGCTTGAAACCGAACGAAACGGCCTGTGCCAGAAACTGGCTGTCGAACACGAAATCGTCGGAATTGCGCTCGAATGGAATCGTTTCCAGCACCTTGCGCGTATACGCCCGAAACCCGCTGTGAAAGTCCCCGAGGTTCTGTCCCAGGGCGATATTCTCGACGATCGTCAACGCGCGGTTCGAGATGTACTTGTAGATCGGCATGCCGCCCGCCAGCGTTTCGGCACGCGTGCGGATCCGCGAGCCCAGCACGCAGTCGCAGATACCCAGACGCAGGATTTCCACGGCGACGGGGATCAGACGGCTGTCGTATTGATAGTCGGGATGAATCATGACCACAAAATCGGCGCCCGATTCGAGCGCCCGGCGATAGCACGATTTCTGATTGCCTCCATACCCCGTGTTGCGCTCGTGCACAATGACTGTCAGCCCCAAATCACGGGCGACGGCCACGGTGTCGTCGCGGCTGCAATCGTCGACCAGGATGACCTCGTCAACCGAGCCGGCCGGAATATCGCCGACCGTCCGCCGCAACGTCGCGGCCGCGTTGTAGGCCGGCATGACGGCGATCGTGCGAAAGGTTTCCAGAGCCGGAGCGGGTACAAACCGTTCCATGACGTCAGTCGCTGTTGCGTATGATTCGTATGACTGTGTGGGCATAGCAGAATTCTACGATCGCGGCGGAGGATGTGCCAGAAGAATCTGCACAATTCCGAAGCGTTACAATTGACAGAGACTGAGCAGAGCACAACATCATTACAGCCGGCCTCGCGCTGCATGAACCCGTTTATCCCGTCTCGTGTCCTTCTGCACATTTCGAACAATTGGAGAATCCCGTGGCGACTTCCATCTTCATCGTCGACGCCTTTGCCGAACGGCCATTTCAAGGAAATCCGGCGGCCGTGTGCCCGCTCGACGCGCCGGCCGATGAGGCGTGGATGCAGCGAGTCGCCGCAGAAATGAACCTGTCGGAGACCGCGTTCGTCGTCTCGAAAGACGGCGGTTTCGGCCTGCGGTGGTTTACCCCCACCGTCGAAGTCGATTTGTGCGGGCACGCCACGCTGGCCACGGCGCACCTCTTGTGGGAGCAGAATCTCGCGCCCGCCGGCGCCGCGATCGGCTTCGAAACTCGCAGTGGATTGCTGACTTGCTCGCGGCACGGGTCGAAAATAGAGCTCGATTTCCCTTCCGAACCTGCGCAACCGGTCCCGCCGTCACAAGAACTGACCGCCGCCCTGGGCGCCGAACCGCGTTCGGTCGGCCGCAATCGGTTCGATTGGATTGCCGAATTTGCCAGCGAAAGCCATGTGCGGCAATTGCAGCCCGATTTCGGATTGCTGGGGAAGATCCCCGCACGGGGCATCATCGCCACAGCCCGTTCCAGCGACCCCAAATTCGATTTCGTGTCGCGGTTTTTCGCCCCGGCCGTGGGGGTCGATGAAGATCCGGTGTGCGGTTCGGCCCATTGCTGTTTGGGGCCGTTCTGGAGTGATCGCCTCGGCAAGACCGAACTGCTCGGGCATCAGATTTCGGCCCGCGGCGGAATCATCGGCGTGCGATTGCAGGGAAATCGCGTGCTGCTGAGCGGCACAGCGGTCACGGTGCTCCGCGGCACGTTAACGGTGTAGAAGCCGGGGGCTGGGACGCGAATCGCGCTTGGCGGCGCGGTTGTCCGACGATATGCTTTTAGATATCTGGATCGACGTAGCGGGGATTCTCCCGTTCGTCCCGTCAGGGCCTGCCTCTCACAGTCAGGAGTCGTCAACATGCCGCGCTTGTTTGTTCTTCACCGCCGCTGCACGGGCTTGGTGATCTTGTGGGGTGCAGCTTTTGCGTGTTGCGCGTGCCTGCCGAGCGCCGCGTCGGCTCAAGGAGCGAAATCGAAGAAAGGGGCCGACTCGACAAAGAAGACGGGCAAAGTTGCCGAGGTCGAAAAGAAGGGCAAAACGGCCACGCTGACGATTGAGGAGTCGGACGGCGAGAAGTTCGACGTGCTCGTCACTGCCAAAACGAATTTTATTGTCAACGGCAAGGGAGACGTCAGTTTCTTCACGCATGGCAGCATGTTCGTTTCCTCCGACGAAGTCGTTCGCAATCCGGCCAATAACTATCTGCACGGCAAGAAATTCACGATTTACCTGGGGGGCAAAGGTCCGGGCGAACGCGTGGAACCTGATCCCCTGAATCCCGAAGTGTGCAAGATCGCCGGGACGGTCATCAATGCCGACGAAGAGTCGTTTACCTTCGAAGCCCAAGGCACACCTTACAAGGTCGGCTTCGACACGGGGGGGGTCGATATTTCAGTCGAATCCACCGATCCGGAACACGCGGCCGTCGGCTCTCCGGTCGAGGTCGAGGGGACAACCCGGTCGGGGAAATTCCATCCCACGGCGATCGTCGTGACTCTCGACAAGCCCATGTCGGCGAGCGAAGTTTTCGCGGCCGGCGATAAGAAATCGGCCAAGGGGAAGGCCGGCGCGAAAACAGCCGGGAAAAAGACGACCGCGAAGAGCACCGACAAAGGGGGAGACAAATCCGCCGACAAAGGGGATGACGATAAAGGCAAGGGCTCGGCCGACCCGTTCGGAGTCCTCGACGGCGGCAGCGGCAAGAAGGATGCGAAAAAGGGGAAGACGCCCCCCGCCAAGAAAGATAAGAAGCCCGTCGACGACAGTGATATGAATTGAAAATGTCACCGCAAGAATGGCACAGCGAGAATGGCACAGCGAGAATGCCGCAGCGAGAAATGCCGCAGCGAGAAATGCCACAGTTGAATCATACAACTGGATGAATTTGCAACGGCCAATCGGGTCGTCCGACGTTCACACGAAAATCAATGAGAAGAACGTAACTTGCTGTGCTGCAATGACAACCGGCAACGCCTGCATTTTTTTCGATCTCTGGCACAGCGAGTGCATTTGATTCTTCTCACCATGGTGGTAAGCGTTGGCCCGCACTTCCGCCAATGGTAAAATCAGAAGGCGTCCTGGGTGTGAGCCCAGGACGCTTTCTTTTTTGCGCTCGCCCCGCACATCATAACGGACTATGTCTGACCTCACGCTTCAGACCGCCGTCCAGTATGTGCGGGGAGTTGGCCCCCACCGTGCGGAATTGCTCGATCGCCTGGGGTTGCGCACCATTCACGACCTCTTGTACTTCCTCCCCCGCGACGTTCTCGATCTGACGCAAGTCGCACGGGTCGACGAATTGGTCGAGGGAAATCTGGCGACAGTCCGCGGCCGCGTCGTCGATCGCGATGCCCGAATGCTCAAGGGGGGGATGGCCATGTCCGCCGTCCTGCTCGAATGCGACGGCGACTTCCTCCGCGGAGTCTGGTTCAACCAGCCCTGGATCTTGCAGAAGTTCCGCGACGACGAATTCGTCCTCTATTCGGGCAAGCCCAAACGGCGCGGCAGACGCTGGGAGATTTCGCACCCCCGCGTCCAATGGCTCGATACCGACGATCGTGAAGCCCACGGCGGAATGCTTCCCATCTACAGCCTGACCGAAGGTTTGCAGATGCACGAAATGCGCCGCCTCATGCGCAATGTCGTGGAGGATTGCGCCGGCTTGCTCGCCGATGAGCTACCCGACGAGTTTCGCACGCGGCTCAAAGTCCCGCGGATCGGCGATGCACTGCGAAACGTCCACCTCCCCGTGAATCGCGAGCAATACGACGCGGGCAGGCGCAGGCTCATCTTTCAGGACCTGCTCGAATTGCAGTTGGGGCTGGCCATGAGACGCCGCACCTGGCAGACCCGCGGGGCAGCGGCCCGGCTGCCCCTTTCGGCCAAAGTCGATGCGCGGATTCGCCGGCTGCTCCCATTTCAATTCACGCCGGGGCAGAACAACGCCGTCCGCGAAATCACGGCCGACCTGGATTCGCCGATCGCCATGCACCGCCTGCTGCAGGCCGACGTGGGGGCCGGCAAGACGGCGGTAGCCGTGTACGCCATGCTGGTGGCCGTGGCGGCTGAATATCAGACGGTGCTGATGGCGCCGACCGAAGTTCTGGCCGGGCAACACTGGCGCACGATCGATCGTCTGCTGTCTCAAAGCCGCGTGAACAGGGCCCTGCTCACGGGACAACTGACGGCTGCAGAACGTCGCGAGGCGCTCGCGCGAATCGCGTCGGGAGACGTACAACTGGTGATCGGCACGCAGGCGGTGATCCAGC
>DASYAR010000344.1:0-12727 GCA_036501235.1 Planctomycetaceae bacterium | reverse complement strand
GTTCGAGCGATGCGCAAATTCCGTGCCGGATGCGGATAAATTCCTGAGACATGCAGCGGCGCGGCTACAGCAACTTTTGAGCCGAACGATATTGGGACAGTCCCCTTTTTCAACAAGCGGCTTAACTGCTCGCGCTGCGATAACTCTTGAGCGCAAAATAGAAGAAGCGGCGCGAGACGAACAGCCCCGCGATCGCCGCGGCCGCTGTGACCAGCATGATCCATGACGGCTCCAGCACTTTGCCCACGACAAGTTCCGCCGGCACTGTGATCACCAGCAGGATCGGTATTACGTAGGAAAACACCATCTGCAGTACAAGCCCCGACGGCGACCCGCCGTAGATATTCCGCGGATAGCGTGCAAATACGGTGATATAAAACCAGAACTCGTACAGCCCCTGGTTTCTGCCGAGCCAGACGCTCGTTGCTGCCAGGATGATCATCAGGCTGTAAAAGAAGGCGATCCCCAGCCCCACCAACCCGAAATACGTGGCGATCCGCACGGCGTCGACGGGCCAGCCCAGATGGTGCAGCGAGTATCCCAACAGCGACAACGGCAGCAGGATATGACAGAGCGCTCCCAGGTCGAGTTTTTCGAACGAGATCAGGAACTGCGTGTCGATCGGCTTGAGCAGCGCAAAATCGAGGTTGCCGGTGCGAATCAGCTCACTGAAGTTCGCGCAGTTGGGCATGAAGAACGCTTCCATGACCGTATTGACGATCATGTTGGTGGCCATGAACGCAAAGAACTCGTAGCGCGTCCAGCCGTTCATCGCATCGACGTTGCCGAAGATCAGCGTGAAGAACACTAATTGGGCCGCAAACCAGAAGGCGTTGGTCACGATCTCGATCAGAAAGTTCCCACGGAACGCCATTTCGCGCACGAGCGAGTTGCGAAAGAAGGTCGCCAGCACGCGCCCGTAGTGCGGGCGTTTCGAGGAGGGGTTTGTGTTCATCATCGGTACCCAATCAGTACCCACGGGGCATGGCCCGTGGGCTTGTCGATCTCCCTCAATCGCAATCAAAGTCTCAGTTGATGTACTTCACTTCGCGCTCGCCTGTTTCGACAGTGCCCAAGACCCAGGTGCCGATCTCGTGGCTGGCCAGGCGACTCTGCACTGCGGCGACGTCGCGCTGCCGAACGACCACCGTGAATCCGATACCCATGTTGAAGACGCGGAACATTTCTTCGCGGTCGATGTTGCCCACGTTCGCCAGCCACGAAAAGATCGCCGGCGGTTTCCAGACGCCGCGATCGATCGTCACGCGGCAGTCTGCGGGAAGAACACGTTCGAGGTTGTCGGCAATGCCCCCGCCGGTGATATGGGCCATCCCGCGGATCACCGGCTTACCGCGCTTGTTACCAAGCACGTCGAGGATCGGTTTGACGTAGATGCGTGTCGGAACCATCAGCGCCTCGCCGACGGACTGACCCAACTCGGCGATCTGGTCGTCGATCTTCAGCTTGCTCCGCTCGAAGACCGCCTTGCGGACCAGGCTGAAACCGTTCGAGTGCAGTCCCGCCGACTCTAGCCCGAGGACGACGTCCCCCGGTTTGATGCGGTTGCCGTCGATGATCCGTTTGCGCTCGACGACGCCGACGCAAAAGCCGGCGAGGTCGAAATCTCCGGGGGCGTACAAGTCGGGCATGACGGCCGTCTCGCCGCCCAACAGCGCGCACCCGGCCTGTTCGCAACCCGCGCAGACGCCGGCCACAAGCTGGGCGATCTGATCGGGATTGTCTTTGGGGATCGCCAGATAATCGAGAAAGAACAACGGCTCGGCCCCCAGACAGAGGCAATCGTTGACCGACATGGCGACCAGATCGATGCCGACCGTCTCGTACGACGCGGCCAGCGCGGCAACCTTGAGCTTGGTCCCCACCCCGTCCGTCCCCGTGACGAGCACCGGATCATCATAGTTCCGTTCGAATTTCTTGGATTTTCCCAGTCGAAACAGGCCTGCGAACCCGCCGGGCAGGTCCATCACGCGGGGAGTGTGCGTCTGCTGCATGAGCGCCGGCAATCGGGCCATCGCCTGGTCGTAGAGCTTCAGATCCAGCCCGGCGGACTTATAGGTCAATTGCGGCGGATCGGTCTTTTCTTTGGCTTTGACTTTGGCCATGAACTTCAGGGGGGGAGAGAGGAGAGTAAGACGAATCAAGGACCGTATTGCATCACATTCGAGAGGCGCGGGCAAGTGTCGCAAAGAACGATGCACTGTCAGGTGAAGTTGTTGAAAACCGGCCTGAGAATTCGTTTCCTCTTTTCGAGGAGCGTTTCCATGACAACCAGTCCAGTCCCGGCGGGAAACAAGGAGACAGCGAGACCCGGTCGTGGACGTCTCCGACTCGTCAATGTAGGCGCTGTTGTAATGTTGCTGTCCACCGCCGGCTGGCTCCGCTGCGAGCTGCTGACGATCGACAGAATCGATGTCGACACCGTTTGTCGCGAATCGGAGGAATTGACGAATGAATACGCCTTACCCGCCAAGCCAGGGCAAGAGCCACAGATGAGTTATTCAGGCCGGAAACATGATTGCAGATTTACTTATGAGTTCGCAGAGTGCAGAGACCGTTTTGCCGGTTTGATTATTGAACCCAAGCGCAGAACAATGTGTTTCGACGCCGCTCGGGATGACGGATTGCGATCGTGCAAGGCACAACTCGCCGAATTGTCGGATCGATTCGGTGACGCCCGCGTACGTCGGGCGCTCCAGTGGCGATATGGCTCGCCGGAGCAGATCGCCAAATTCTATTTTTCAAAAATTTGCGAATTCGCCGCCATCGTCATTGGTCCTGCTCTTGGCGTGGTCTTCATTCTGGTAACCGCAAAGTCAATCAATCGATGCGCCACGCCTGCATTGCATCGAAGTGTGCACGAATTCCGTACTGGCGACAATTAAGGAAAAATCCCCTGTGGAAGCCGACTTCCACAGGGGATTGCGATTTTCAGGGTTCGCGGGTTGCGTGAAATTCACGCCGCCGCAGTATCCATTATCCCGCCATCAATTGTCGTAGTACAGCGCGAACTCGAACGGATGAGGACGGAGCCGCATGGGGTCGATTTCCTTTTCGCGCTTCCAACTGATCCAGGTGTGGATCAGGTCTTCTGTGAAGACGTCTCCCTTGGTCAGGAAGGCGAAGTCCCCTTCCAGCGCTTCCAGCGCCTCTTCGAGCGAGCCGGGCGTTTTGTTAGTCTTCGCCAACTCTTCCGGGCTCATCTCGTAGATGTCGCGATCGAGCGGCTCGCCCGGCGGAATCTTGTTCTGGATTCCGTCGAGTGCGGCCATCAGGATCGCCGTGAAGGTCAGGTACGGATTGGTGCTTGGATCCGGGCAGCGGAATTCGAACCGCTTCGCTTTCGGATTCGACGAATACATCGGAATGCGGACCGATGCCGAGCGGTTCCGCTGCGACATGGCCAGATTGACAGGCGCTTCGAACCCCGGCACGAGCCGTTTGTAGGAGTTCGTCGTCGGAGCGGCAAAGGCCAGGATCGCGCGGGCGTGTTTGAGCACGCCGCCGATGGCGTTGAGGGCCATGTCGCTCATGCCGGCGTATTTCTCACCGGCAAACAGCGGCTGGCCCCCCTTCCACAGCGAGAAGTGCGTGTGCATCCCCGAGCCGTTGTCTTCGAAAATCGGCTTGGGCATGAAGGTGGCGGTCTTCCCGTGCCGGCGGGCGACGTTCTTGATGACGTACTTGTACCACATCATCTGATCGCCCATCTTGACGAGGTCCTGGAACTTCATGTCGATTTCGCATTGGCCGGCGGTCGCCACTTCGTGGTGATGCGCCTCGACGACGATGCCCAGTTTCCGCATGGTGTATACCATCTCCCCGCGCAGGTCGGCGAGCGTGTCCTGCGGGCTGACGGGGAAATATCCCCCCTTGGTGGGGATCTTCGAAGCCAGGTTGGGGACGATCGAATCGAGCGAGCCCCCCTGGGCCTTGGCCGTGTTCCAGGCCGCTTCCGAAGAATCGACTTCGTACATCTGGCCGTTCATGCCCGATTTGTAACGGACGTCGTCGAAAATGAAGAATTCGGGCTCAGGGCCAATGAAGGCCGTATCGGCCAGGCCCGTTTGCTTCAGGTACGCGACACCTTTGCGGGCGATATGCCGCGGGTCGCGCGTATATTCCTGTCGGGTGATGGGGTCGACGATGTTGGCGATCACGCTGACGGTCGGTTCCTTGAAGAACGGATCGAGCTTGGTGGTCGCGGCGTCGGGGATGGCGAGCATGTCCGACATATTGATGGCCTGCCAGCCGCGAATCGAAGAGCCGTCGAAGCCGACGCCGTTTTCGAACGTCCCTTCGTCGAATTCCTCGATCGGGTAACTGCAGTGCTGCCAGGTGCCGAGCATGTCGACGAACTTCAGGTCGATCATTTCGGCCTTGTTCGCCTTGGCGAATTCGAAGAACTCTTTGGGTTTCATCATCCATCTCCTTCTACAAAGTGAGCGAAACCAAGTTGAGAAGAAACGAGCGCCACTGGATCACGGGCCGGTGGAATAACGGAGAGCAGTAACGACGCTCAGTGCACAATCGCTGCGCACCGATTGCGCAAAATCCCGGCAATCCTAGCCTCGGCTGCTCCAAATTCAGCCGGATTTTGACAGTTTCTCCGTTATATCCGGCACACATCGCAAACTGCGTACCGTGTCCACGAACTCGCCGCGCCTCATTCGGCGACAGCATACCCCTGCCTGTTCCGGAATTCCACCGTCAACGCCGCCGTCGTGCGCGGTTGCCGGGCTGAGTCGCGCCAGGTATTCTTACTGGCAATGGGCAGGTCGTTGAGCGGCGCGGCCGAGTGCCGTCGCGACTGACGCATGCAGAACAACGACAGGCGAGATCGCATCATGACTGGATACTCGGCTGCGCCTCGTCGCTCAACGGTGTTGCAGCGACGTCACTTTCCGGAGGACACAACATGACTCGCACCGTAGAAATTCTGGGTGACAACGCGAAATCATTGCTCGAACATCGATGCCAGACGATCTCTCGCGAGATGCTGCACCTGCCGGGCCCGGATTTCGTCGATCGCATGTTCGCCCCCAGCGATCGCAATTTGCGTGTTCTGGCCAATCTCCAGCGCCTGTATGCGACAGGCCGACTCGCGGGGACCGGCTACATGTCGATTTTGCCGGTCGACCAGGGGATCGAACATTCGGCGGGCGCGTCGTTCGCCAAAAATCCCACCTATTTCGATCCCGAAAGCATCGTGAAGTTGGCGGTCGAGGGGAGCTGCAACGCGGTTGCATCGACGTTCGGCGTGTTGGGGGCCGTCGCCCGGCGCTACGCTCACAAGATCCCCTTCATCGTCAAAATCAACCACAATGAACTGCTCACTTATCCGAATAAGCACGACCAGATTCTGTTCGGCACAGTCGAGCGGGCGTTCGAGATGGGGGCGGCGGCGATTGGCGCCACGATCTATTTCGGATCAGACGAATCGAGCCGGCAAATCGTCGAGATCGGCGAAGCATTCGACAAGGCCCACGAGCTGGGGATGGCGACGATTTTGTGGTGCTACCTGCGCAACGCGGCGTTCGTGACCGCCGATAAGGACTACGGCCTATCCGCCGACTTGACCGGGCAGGCGAACCATCTGGGGGTGACGATCCAGGCCGACGTCATCAAACAGAAACTCCCCGAAAATAACGGCGGCTTTAACGCCTTGAAGTTCGGCAAGACGTCGCCTCTGGTCTACGAGAAATTGACGACCGATCATCCGATCGATTTGTGCCGCTATCAGGTCGCCAACTGCTACATGGGGCGGATCGGCCTGATCAATTCGGGAGGCGCATCGGCAGGGGCGACCGACCTGGCCGACGCTGTGCGGACGGCCGTCATCAACAAGCGCGCCGGCGGGACGGGGCTCATCAGCGGCCGGAAGGCGTTCCAGCGCCCCATGGCCGAGGGCGTCAAGCTGCTGAACGCGATTCAGGATGTGTATCTGGATCCGCAGGTGACAGTGGCGTAAACAATGCGCGAGATTCGTGGCGGGGTTCGGAAATTCCCTTTGTGTTCGTTCGGGGAGTGATAGAATGAATAGGGACGGGGCGCCTGATGAGGGCAGTCCCGAATCCGAGTTTTCCAATTGCAAAAGGCAGAAGAATGGCAACCGTCGCGGCACCGCATATCGAAATTGGTTCCGACGGCGTTCCACGGATCATGGGAACTCAGACGAAAGTCCTCGAGGTCGTCTTGGACAGGCTGGCCCATCACTGGGACGCGGACGAAATTCAGCGACAACACCCCTATCTGAGCCTGGCACAAATCTATAGCGCACTAGCGTACTACCACGACCATCAGGCAGAAATTGACGAAGCAATCGAACGCAGCATCGCCGTGAGCGAGCGAATTCGCCATGAGAACGGCGAAACTCCGATCCGGGTTAAGCTCCGCAACGCCAAGTCGGCTTGATGGCTCTCTCATTTTATTTCGACCAGCACGTCCCTTTTCCGATTGCGCTCGGCCTGCGACGGCGCGGAATCTTCGCAACGGCATCGAGTTCTCAGGCCTGGCATATGCGCATCAGTTGAATATCACCGTCGGCCAAGCAGTCCGCGATTTGGAATTGCTGGCGCAAGTCATTTCGGTCGCAGAAATGCGAAATAAAATTGAATTCCTTCCATTCGACTGACGGATGCCGCTGTGACTTGTCGTGGATTACCGAAGCTGCTATCTGTCGAAAGCATCCACGCGTTGAAAAAGGGGACAGTCCCTCCCTGCCCTATCGATTTGTCACGGAGAATTCACTCATTGGAAAGGGACAGTCCCCTTTTTCAACTGGCTCTTAAGCGGACCTGAGCGATCATCGATCGGTCGTTGATTGAGCAGGCATGTTCCGCGCCCATTTTTCGACTCTGAATCAGGAATTGTGTCATGCCGATTGCAACGCCCAAACAATACGCCGCCATGCTCGATGCCGCCCAGGCGGGGGGCTACGCCTACGCGGGAATCAATGTTTCGTCTCTGGTCACGCTCAATGGGGCCCTCAAGGGCTTTGCCGACAAAAAATCGGACGGCATCGTGCAGTTGTCGACGGGAGCCGGTGAATTCGCCTCGGGACTCAACGTCAAGGACATGGTGCTGGGGACGATCGTGCTGGCCGAGGCGGCGCACAAGCTGGCCGCAAAATACGACGTGCTGATCGCCCTGCACACCGATCACTGCCAGCCGAAAAAAGTCGATACATTCTTGCGCCCGCTGATCGCCGAGACGGCCCGCCGCCGGGCTGCCGGGCTTTCCAATCTGTTCCTGTCGCACATGCTGGACGCCAGCGAGTTGCCGCTGGCGGAGAACATGAAGCTCTCGAAGGATCTCCTCAAGGAGTGCGCCAAAAACGAGATCATCCTCGAAGTCGAAGCGGGGGTCGTCGGCGGGGAAGAAGACGGGATCGACCATTCCGACCAGCCCAGCGAGAAGTTGTACACCTCGCCGGAAGACATGCTCGCCGTCTATGACGCGCTCCATGGTTTGGGGCGTTACATGTTTGCAGCGACGTTTGGCAACGTCCATGGCCATTACAAGCCCGGCGCCGTCAAATTGCGGCCGGATATCCTCAAGCGCGGTCAGGAGGCGGTGATCGCCAAGCACGGCAAACAGGCCGAATTCGACCTCGTGTTCCACGGCGGCTCGGGCACGCCCGTCGAAGAGATCCGCGAAACGCTCGGTTACGGCGTGGTGAAGATGAACATCGACACCGACACGCAGTACGCCTTCACGCGAGCCGTGGCTGACCACATGTTCAAGAATTACAATGGCGTGCTGAAAGTCGACGGCGAAATCGGCGACAAGAAGCAGTACGACCCGCGCAGTTTCCTGAAGGCGGCCGAAAAGGGTGTCGCCGCACGACTCGGTCAGGCCTGTGACGATCTGCTCTCAAGCGGCAAGACGCTGATTGCAAAGCTGTAACAGTCGCGTGTGGACTAAAGTCCACACTACGAAAAGTGAGACGATCCTTCAGGCGCGGCGCGCACAGACGTCTATCTCGTTTGCGTGGGGACCTGATCCATGCCGGCCAGGCGCACGAACAGCAACCGTTGGATCGGATACTCGGCCTCCTGCGGAGGGGGAGGCTGGTCGTCGAACAACGGTTCGGACGACTCCTCCCGCGGGCGCCGCAATACGGAAGGACCACGGAAGAAAAGCTCTCCGATGCTGCCCGGAGCGTTCTCCTCGGCGGTGACGATCGCCATGTCGCCGGTCTTGAGCTCGACGGTGAACCGCTGTGGACGAAATGTTTCCGTCAGTTGGCCTTTTTGCAGCGTCCAGCCGTTCTCACCAATTTCGTGCCGGAGCTGTTCGTCGCCGTAGTGAATCTGTGGAGTGAATTCGAGCCGCACCCAGCCGTCTTGAATGCGATGGGCTTTGATGCGGTATTTGCAGACGGCATTGGTGAAGGTGCGAGGTTCGGCTTCTTCGCCGTGCTTCACGGCGAGCACGCAGCTCGGATAGGGATTACTGATCTGCACGTCGGTTTCGCTTCCTGAGAGAAGCATCACGGTGCGGCCGGAAATCTGCTTGGCCTCTTCGGCCTCGGGTTCGAGGGCGAAATCGGACTTCATGCCGATCATGCGCTGCAGGGCCGGCGGAGGATTCGTCCCGACGATGCCCACGCGAAAGCCGTTCTCTCGGAGTCGACCTCGCGTTTCAGAGTCGATCGGCCCGACCTGGTCGACGTGCCGCCACAATTCCTGGCCGAGCTGCGCATCATCCGCCGGCCATTCGATGTAGGCGATGTCGAGCTGCATGGAACCCGGCGGGGGCCTTAGCGGGGGCAGCCTGTTGGCCGTCGTATGCGTCGTTTCGGGAGCGCTTTCGAACAGCGAACACCCGGCCAATCCCAGACCGCAGGCGATGAGGGCCAGTAAGCCCCTCAAACGGCACGGGTGGACGCGGAGAAATTCGAGAGACACGCCAACTCTTCCCGCCCTCGCGGCGCACAGGCAGACCGCCCCCCCGGGTCGAAGCGGCGGGAGTCTAGGCATACTTGGGAATCATGTCAACGCCGATTCTGAACCAGCACATTGGTTCCGCGCTTGTTCGACATGATGAGATCGGGATTCTTGTCGCCGTCGAAATCGGCGACGGTAAATTGCGTCCCCATCCCCGTTCCCAGGCTTTCGCCGATGATGTGCGGGATGAACCGCGGGGGTGATCCTTTCTGGCGCTGGATTTCGTACCAGATCATCAGCGGCTCGACGTTGGGATTGTCGTCGCCCCCCGGACCATGCGCCCACCACCTTTTGCCGGTCACCAGGTCTTTTGTTCCGTCGCCATTGATGTCGACGTAGTGCAGCGCGTGCGTCTGCGAGACGGCGTCGCTGATGATCCGGTATTCGAACTTCGGCTCGGCATTCGTCCCCGTGTTCTCGAACCACCACACGCCGCGACCATGGGCCGAGCTCATCATGATGTCGTTATCACCGTCGAGGTCGAGGTCGTCGACGTGCAGATCGGCGGCGGCCAGGTGTCCTGGTTTGCCGTCAGCCGTCAGAAAATGCGGGTGAAACGCCCACTGTCCCTGCCCGAGTTTCTCTTTCGGCGGGCCTTCCCACCAGCCGTGCGGGATCACGATATCGGGCCGGCCGTCGTTGTTGACGTCACCCACTCCCAGGCCGTGATAATAGCGATGCGTGCCGACGGGGAGTTTTTCCGGACTGACGGCAGTGAACGCCCATTTCTCGTTGACCTTCTCGCCGTGAGGAACCTCCAGATAGCCGTACATCCCCTCCGTCTCGGAGGCCATAATCAACTCGGGCTTGCCGTCGCCTGTGACGTCCAGAAACAGCGGCGTCTCGTTGGCGGCGCTGTGCCAGATCTCACGTTGCTTCCAGTCCCCTTCCTGTCCTTTGGGATTTTCGAACCAGTAACAGGGGACGCCGGGGAAATCGATGCAGATCAGATCCATCCAACCGTCGCCGTTGATGTCGTAAGACCAGTTGGCGAAGCTGTGGCTGTAACCGCCGGCGCCGTTGCCGTAGTCGCTGAGCTTGCGGATCGGATGCAGTTTCCAGGTGGGCGCTTCGTACCAGCCCTCGCCGTTGATGACATCCATCTTCCCGTCCTTATTGACGTCGGCAATGGCGACGCCTTCGGACCGAAACACAGGGTCGATCTGAATCCGCTTCCACTGAGGCTCGTCTGCAAATCCCGCGCGAGCCGCCAGGCAGACGGCGACAACAGCCAGTCCCGAAGTCAACAAGGAACGCATGGTATGTCTCTCTCGTGGAGCCGATACGAAGGGTGGAACGCAGATTCCATTTAACCGCAATGGCGGCCATTGTGCCAGCAAGCGGCGGTAAGCGATCGTGCGTCACTCCCTGCGCGGTCCCTCCGACGGAGGTTCATTCGTGAAGTTCCAGCGGAATGGATGGATATGACGTAACAAGAGGGCGCCCCTGCTGCGCGCATTGTTTGACGGCGGTCGATCCTGTAAAACAGATGGCTCGTGGTGTCTCACTTTTCCATTCAGGCGTGCTTTTGAATTCCGACGATACGTTAAACCGGGGGTTTCTGCACTGCGTCTTCCGGTTGTTGTTGCCGGGATTGTTCGCCGGGCTCTGTGGCGCGCCGACGTTGCGATCGGAAGAGCCCGCCACGCCAGCCCGTGCGGCGGATGGATCGGCCGTTTCCATCGAGAAAATTGAAGTTGGATTTCGGGGACTGAGCAAAGTCGGCGAGCCGACCCCCGTGTGGGTCACTTTGATTTCGCCCGGCGACCGGCAGGTGACGGTCGTCGTCGACGCCTCGGATCCGGACGACAATATCGCGTCCGTTCCAACGTCTGCCGTCCAATTGAAAGCCGGCGCTGCGGAGCGAATCGAGACGTGCGTTCGCTCGGGACGATTGAACGGCGATTTGCGCGTGCGCGTGAATGATGACGCGGGGCGCACAATCGCCTTCCGGCGACTTAGCCCCAGCAGCGAAGCCGACGCGGCCTATCACCCGGCACTCAAGCTCGACACGCCTCTCTGGCTCACCGTGGGCAAGCTGGAACTCACTTCCGCCGATGCCGGCGTGGACAGCGGGGCAGGCAGCTTGAATCCGCAAGTGGTCGCGCTCGACTCGCTGGCAGAATTGCCGCTCCATTGGCGGGCCCTCCAATCGGTCGAAATGCTGGTTTTGCCGACCGGTCGCGTGGCGGGGGGCGGCACATCGCTGCTGGCGCAAATCTCCGCCGGCCGCGACGCAATGTTACGCGACTGGGTCCGGGGGGGAGGCCACCTGCTGATTTCGGTCGCTTCGGAAATCGATGAATATCAGAAGTCGCCGCTGGCAGCGTGGAGCATTCCGGTCGCCTTGGAAGGCCAGTTTCCGCTGCGGCTCGCCTCCAGCCTGGAAAGTTATTCAGGGACGAATGCTCCGCTCAGGATGGGGGTGGTTTCCGCGGCAAAGATGGCCAAAGTAGAGCAGCCAAACATTCTCGTCCGCGACCCCGGCAGCGCCCAAACGCTGATCGCCAGCGTGCCTTTCGGATTCGGCCGCGTGACGCTGGTCGGCCTCGATATTGACGCCGCGCCCATCGCGATCTGGCCGGGGCTGAAGCCGCTCTTGCAGAAGATCGCGACGACAGGCGCGGGGTCAATGGGCATGGGAACGACCGGCGCGGGCGGGCGCAAGGCGAACCGCCAACTGACGCACGTCGGCGTCTCCGACCTGGCGACCCAATTTCAGCAGACCCACGAAGATTTTCCCGCCGTCAGTCGCCCTTCGTACTGGTCGGTGATGGGCTTGATCCTGCTCTACGTCGCGGTGATTGGTCCACTCGACTATTTTCTCGTGCATCGTGTGCTGCGCCGTCCCGAGCTGACGTGGTTTACTTTTGCATTGATGGTGGCCGGCGCAGTCATGCTGGCGGCGTGGACGGCGGGGCGCGTCAACGGCTTCGGCCTGCAAATCAATCAGTTCGACTTGATCGACGTCGATGCCGCCAGCGGGACGACGCGGAACACGACCTGGACGTCGCTGTACAGCCCCGAACACAGGCGATTTTCGGTCTCTGTGGAGCCGAGCGCTGGTGGGAATCCTCTCAAAACTGTGGCGCCGGTGGAAATGGCATGGATGGCTGTGCCCGAAAACGCCGTCGGCGGGCTGTATCGCACCGGCGCCGGGAGTTTTGGCGGCCGCAGTTATCGGTTTTCCGCAGACGCCGCGTCCGTCGAGAATGTTCCGGTCATGCACTGGTCGACGAAGAGCCTGTCGGCCACCTGGAGTGATGAACTGCAAAAGCCGGTTGTCGATTGCCATCTCGAAAACCTGGGCCCCGGCCAGCTGCGCGGCAACGTGACCCTGCTTCTCGACGAGCCGCTCGAAGACTTCATGCTCGTCGCCAACGGCTGGGCCTATCTTCCCACGGCAACGACGTCCGCGCTCAAGCCGGGCGTGGAGTGGCAGATCCAGGGAGGCGGCAAAACTGTACGGAATCTCAAATCGTTGCTGACCGGCGAAAAACTGACTCGCCGCGAAAAGGGCGAAAAAAGCGTGTCCGCGACAACCGAAATCACGACCACCATCGAGCCCTATCACCCGCTGGGACGCAATCGCAGCCAGCAGGTGGCGATGATCTCCTTCCACGAAGCCACAGGAGGCAGTGGATACACGGGCCTCACGAACTTGGCTCTCCGCAATCTCGAGCTCACCGATTTGATGCAATTGGGGCGGGCCGTACTGATCGGCCGCATTGCAAAATCCCCGGCGCGGGTCGTTGTCG
>DASYAR010000343.1:0-10714 GCA_036501235.1 Planctomycetaceae bacterium | reverse complement strand
GATGCCACGCACGTCGAAATTGACGCGACCGCCGCCGGAACGACGATCAACGGCGCCTCCTCCGTCGTGTTTGCGTTATCGACCGTCTCGAGCATCACGGTGAACCTGGGGAGCGGCTATGATTCGTACGACATCTCTTCGAATCCCGGCGACCCTGCCCTGAATGTAGGGGCGGGAGGAATCACATTTCAAGGTGCCGGGGGGGCGGGAGACGATCTTGAAGTCTTCAACAATTCTGCCAATCGCATGTCGATAATCGGGAACGTGACGGTGCAGGGCAAAACGTCCGGCAGCGCTCTGAATGAAAGCGGGTCGAGCGGATCGGAGCTTAATCTCTACACCGCCGGGAGCGGTGCTCTGACAGTTAGCGGTTCTGTCCGAGTCAGTCAGAATGGAACTGGTTCTGGTGGCCAATTGGCCAACATATTCACCCAAGGCGCAGGAAATCTGAATATCCTGGGCACCGTCGTTGAGCTTTCGAGCCAAAGAAGCTCAGGTCTGCAGCAAAATTACGTACAGACAGAGGGCACTGGCAATATCACGATCGGACTGGGGGTAACGCAGACCACGGCCAATGGCCAGGGTGGATCTGAAAATTACATTCTGACTGCCAGTCCTGCCGGCGGGGGCAATATTACGATTGGTTCGATTGCCGGTGGACTCACGCAAACTGCCTCGGATACCGACGTCATCCACAATTACGCACAAATCGAATATGCAGGCAGCATTGCGATATCCGGTGACGTCACGGAGACGGGATCGAGCCCAGCAGGTGCGGGCATCTTCAACTACCTGCTGACCCAAGGCGACGGCACCATTTCCGTCGGCGGCGGTGTCACGCAGGCCGGCACGAGTGCCATCTACGTGAATAACGACGTCTATACATTCAGCAACGGCAATGTTTCGATCGGTGCTCGTTCGGGCGGATCAATTACACAGACCGCCACGAGTACCGGAAACGTCGGCGTGAATAATTACATTTACGCTTACGAGGCGGGCAGCCTCTCAGTGGCTGCTGGAATCAAACAAACGGGCACAACAGCCAATTTTGTGAACAATGACGTCTTCGCGAGAAGCACCGGAAATGTGACCGTCGGCTGGCTGGCCGGGGGCTCGATCGCGCAGACGGCCACCAGCACCGGAAGCGTCGGAGTTAACAACTACATTGCGACGTACGGCAGCGGCAATCTTTCAGCCGCCACGGCCATTGTCCAGACCGGCTCAACGTCGAACTCCGTCAATAATTTCGTGTTTACCGACGGCAGCGGAAATCTCTTGGTGGGCGTCGGCGGAATTACGATGAATGAGACGGACCCAGGTCCAGGAGGCGACAACTACAACGAGGCGTATGCGGATTCAGCGGGGAGGTTGTCGACAAATGGGCTAATCACAATGAACGCGGCCAATCGGTCGGGTCCGTCGGATTTTACAAAAAACTATGTGTACACCGCAGGCACCTCCACCGGCACTCTTGCGGCTCTCGGTATCGTGATCAATGATTCGGGACCTGAGAAGCAATACGACTACGTCTACACCGACGGAGCTGCCATCAATATCGGGATTCTGGGAATCACGATCAGCGGCTCCGGAACCGGGCACCCTGACAATGAGATTTTTACGGCTGCGGACAACTCTCCGATGACAATCGCCGGGTCCGTCACGATTTTCGACTCGGGGTCGGGACACAGCTATTTCGACATCCGGGCCAGCGCCAACAACAGCTTCATCACGATCGGTGGAAACGTCACGTACGATAACCACCTCAATACGACCGGCCACTCGTTCGTGCAACTCTACGGGAACAACGACGTTACGAATTCGGTCCTGACGATCAAGGGCTCGCTGTTCGTGAATTTCGCGTCAACCAGCGGCACGGCCAGCGACAATAGCGGATACAGCTATAACGAGGTCGATCTCGGTGAACATAACGGAACTCTCGCGGTCACTGAGAGGGGATATGGAGCCGTTGTCAACGGTGTGACGAACATCACCGGCAGCAATGGGCAAGATTCCATTTACATCGAGGATGCCCAGCTCAAGCTGGGCGCGACGATCAATACGCTGGGCAACCCGAGCCCGGGGCCAAGCTGGCATGACTTCCTCAATATCGACGGGTCGGCGTTCGGCAGCACGGTGCTGGTCGTAATGTCTGGTCCCAATGCTCAGATCAATATCAATGACGGTACCGGGTATCAGCCCACGCTGTTTGCAGGTCTCTTCGAGGCGATCATGACCGGTTCCAACCCACTGATCCTGGTGGCGAACAGTTCCGGCGCCGGCTACAGCCCTGTGACGTTTAAGGCGCTCGCGATCGCCATCGGCAATTACGGAGCGGGCGGCCTGTTCGAGTATCACGCGGCGAACGTCATGGGCTCGATCGTGCCGGTCTCCTTCAAGGTCGTGGTTTCGTAAGAGTGCCTCGATCATTTCGTGGTGGTCGTCGTGCGGCAGCTCAATTAAATCGTGGGAGACTTTCCGAAATATTACCTTGAGGAACGGCCGCGGCAGGGTCTGGGGAACGTGCCGCTATCGGGGTTGCCGTCAGCCAGTGGCGACGCGGAGGTCGTGTGCCGGGAACGGCTCGGCGGGTTGCTGAAGCATTACGAGCGGATGGCAGCGTAGATCGGAGCTCTCGCGTGGAGAACAGAACTCCTCGAAGCCAATGCGGCTCGGATCCAGGCTGAAATCGACCTGCAATTGAGACCGCCGATGGAAAGTGATCCCACTGACCCGCTCCGGGTGAGCTATTTGTTCTTCCCGTCCTTGAACCGCTCGTCGACAATCGGCGTATCGGGCGGCAGAGGGATGCGGTTCAAATCGACGATTTCTCCATCGACGACCAAATCAAGCGTGGCAGGCTCATCCGCCTGGCCGCGCGGTGGACAATGGATGACGACGCCCGCTTTTCGATCGTCGCCAAGAAAGAAATTCGGGCCGCGCAACAGCCGGAGATGAGTCCCTTTGGTTTTCACATCCAGAATGTGCGGCCAGGCGGACTCAAACTCGTCCCGCTTGGTGAAGGGGATGGCGTAATGCAGATTGAGCACTTCCGGCCCCTGCAAAGTACGGGATTGCTTTCGCAACGGCTCCAATTCCTTGGGCCAGCTTTTGGGCCAATCGCCTCGATCGAGGACGTCATAAACCGCATACGCCCGACCTATCACACAAAAGACGATTGCGGCAAGTAGCGCAGTTGTTCTTTTCATCGCCATTCCTCCATAGTCATTGAGAGTAAATGCCCCGGTAGTAGACGAATATCTCGCACGTTTCTTAGCCCTTTTTTCGTCGTTCCTCACGGCGGTGCGTCACATAGGCGCCATGCCCACGCCATCCGCCGAACTCGGCCGCCGCGGTAGTGGGGTCATTTCGAGTTCCCCGCGAAAAGACCCGACCGGGTGCGCGGAAGCGCGGCAGGGGGCGGATGAAAGCGGCGATAGCGCGGCGCAATCACCATGCACGCGTATCGGGAACGATCCCCTTTGCCCCCATGCTGTTAGGTACCACATGACGGTACTCTGAAGCCAGCTTGGCCCACTATCGAGCGTCCACTGAATTCCGTTAAAGAGCGGCGCATAAAACGATGCAAAAACCGGAACAGACCATTGCGGCAAATGCTCGTGCGACCCCAGCCACACAAACGGCCCGAAGCTCAGCACGTACAGCACCGGCAGGCATAAACTGTTGCCGGTTGCCGGGGGCTTGCTGGCACTTCCACTGGCGGGATAAACTGTTGGAAAGACGAGGAAAGAATCAGCCGGTCCCAGCCTTTACATCCTGCGGAGTCTCGCACGTGCACCTCGCAATCGTCTCCGGACCCGACGCCGGGCGCGTCTTCTCCATTGACCGATCACGAGTCGTGTCTGTGGGGCGCGGGCTCGACTGCGACATTTCGCTGACCGACCCCAGCGTCTCGCGGGTCCATTTCGAGATTCACGTCGCAGACGGGCAGGCGCATCTGCGCGATGCGGGCAGCCGTTGGGGGACTTTGGTCAACGGGGTCCAGACCAGTGCCCACGCTTTGCACGAGGGGGACGTGATTCGCGTCGGCGAAACGGAGCTGGAGTGGGTCCCGGACACCAATCCCGGAGCGACGACGCTCGCTCCGGCCCGCCACGCGCCGAATCTTCTCAACCGTTCGCGCCGGGCGGTTCCCGAGCTGCCGCCGGTTGAAGTCCACGTCCCGGCAGAGCCGGCAAGGATTCCATCAACGCCCTCCCTGGTCACGCTCAATCCGATTTCTCTGGTCGGTCGGCGCTTCGGAGACTACCTCGTGGAGCAGGTCCATGCCCGGTCACGGACGGGCGTCGTGTTCCTCACCCTCGGCCATGATGGCACTATGCCCGTCGCCCTGAAAATCTTCTGGCCCGAAGTGATGCGGAGCCCCGAAATGGTGGGCCGCTTCCTGCGGGCGATGAAGACCATGCTTCCTTATCGCCATCCCAATCTCGTGATGCTGGTTGATGCGGGGGTGACCGAGGGGCTGTGCTGGACGGCGACGGAATTTGTGGTCGGAGAGTCGGCCAAGCAAATCATCCAGCGCGTGGGCGTCGCCGGGATGCTCGACTGGAAGCTGGTGCATCGTGTCGCCGTTGATATCGCCCAGGCGCTGGAATTCGCCGCCTCAATGAATATCGTGCATCGCAACATCACGCCCACCAACATCCTGATCCGGCAACGCGACGGTGTCGCCAAATTGGGGGACCTGCTGCTGGCCAAGGCACTCGATGAGCTTGGCCCCGACCATGTGACGCGCGCCGGTGAGATTGTCGGCGATCTGGTGTTCTTGTCGCCGGAACAGGCCTCGGGTGAAAGACTCGATCATCGCTGCGACCTGTACAGCCTGGGAGCCACGCTGTATGCATTGCTCACCGGCCGGCCGCCCTGCGAGGGCCAGTCTCTGGCCGAAAAAGTATCGAACATCCAGTCGCAACGGCCCGACCCGCCGAAGAAATATCATCTTGGCATTCCGGATCTGTTCGAAGCTGTCGTGCTGCGGCTTCTGGCCAAGCGCCCCGACGACCGTTATGCCGACGCGACAGCGCTGCTGCGCGATCTCGACCGCGTCGCTCGGTACACGAAGCCGATCGAGGCGCACAAGCCGAAATACTGATTGTCCATGTTATCGCTCCTCGAACTCATCGATCGCGCCCGCCGCGGTGACTCGGCCGCGCTTGGCGAATTGCTCGACAAGCATCGTGACCAGTTGCGCGCTCTGGCCGAGCGTGACCTGAGCGACCGGCTCAGGCGGCGGGTTGATGCCTCGGATATCGTGCAGCAGACTTTTCTGATCGCGCAGCGTTGCTTCGAACAGTTTCGGGGTGAAAGCGATCCCGAATTGACCGCGTGGCTGCGGCAGATTCTCAGCCAGAACGTCCAGGAAGCCGTGCGGCGCAATGTGCAAGCGCAGAATCGGACCGTGACACAGGAAGTCTCACTTCAATCGGCAGGCACGACCGGCCTGCCGTTCGATGCCGCGGGCAACGATCCGACTCCGAGCCGACTTGCGGTCCGCAGTGAAGCCGCCGCAGGACTGCTCGCCGCGCTCGATTCGCTTCCCGATGATCAGCGCCAGGCAGTGCGGCTCAAGCACCTCGACGGCCGGACGATCGCCGAGATCGCACTATCTCTGGGCAAAACCGAAGCCGCCGTGGCCGGTCTCCTGCGCCGCGGCGTCGTCGCGCTGCGGCAGAAACTGCATGAGTGAGCGGCTTTCAAGAGCTAGGGCACCGAAACGGTCATCTGCCGGATCTCGTAGCCGCTTCCCATAGTGCCCAGAAAGATTGCGCGGCGATCGGGGACTGTGAAATTGCTCGGGATTGCAAGGCGGTTTGAGTCACCTTTCCAATCGACGACTTTCACCCCGTTGAACGTGCACATGATTCGGTCGCGACGAACTGTGCAGGTGATCTTCGCTTCTTTGTCTTTGACAAAGAGTTTCCCTTTCTTGTAAGTCGTTTCGTTGTCATTGACGGCCCTTCCATCGAGCACTTCCAGCCCGCTGACCCTCGACTCGTGAGCGTCGAGCGCGACCAGAACCTGGCTACCACCGACGGGAAGGCCAATCGCAAACGTGTTGTTTCCAGAGGTCCGTCGGACTCGAAGTGACACGACGTAATCGGCAGGCACGTGAACGGGAAATTGAAGGAGTGCGGGGTTATCGAGAGGAGAAACGATCCGGCCCTGCTGAATCTGCCAGCTTCCGAGAACCGGCTTGGTTCTGCCGTCGACCAGGTCGATCTTGTCGCCGGAGGAAAGCACGTCGGCGCTGTCCGCCGACGGCTCGTCTTGCGCGGATGAAACTGCGATGATTCTACCACCGTCCTTGCTGAGCGGAGACAATGTCAACTTTCGGATCTCATAACTGCTGCCGATCGTCGCCAGAAATGGCGCCTGCGGATCGGGCGGTACGAAGCCCTGTGGAAGCGACAGTCGCTTCGGATCACCGCGCCAGTCGATGATCCTCTTGCCGTCGATTGTGCACGCGACGCCATCTTTGCGAATTGTGCACGAAATCTGTGCATCCTGATTGGCAACGAACACTCCGCCACGATGCGTGGCTTCGTTGTCGTTGATCGTCTTCCCATCGAGGTATTCCAAACCGCAAAGGCTCGATTCATGGGCATCCAGGGCGATCAGAACTTGCTGCCCCGCGACGGGCACGCCGATCGCAAAGGTGTTGTTTCCCGAAATCCGCCGCACGAGCAGCGAGACGACATATTCCTCGGGGACGTGATAGGGCAACTGCAGTATCGCCGAGGGGGCTGCCGGAGAGATTATCCGGTCTCGTTGGATGGTCCAGCCGCCGGTCACGGGCAGCGTTCCCTGTGCCAGGACGTCGACTGCGGCCGCCGGTAAAGATTCCGGCTTCGGCGCCCGTTCGAATTCACGTACCACGTCGTCGGGCGACAGGGCACCCTCGTACAGCCTCGGCTCGGCGAGCCAGCCGCTGAAATACTTATCACCGAATCGCGCGCCAATAGTGAGTTGGACATCGTTATGAATATCAGCTGTCAATCGATCGTTTCGCACCTGGAGTGGCTCGGACTGCCCGTCGACATACAACCTAATGCCTTCGCTCTTCGCGGTTCCGTCGTATGTCATCACAATGTGATGCCACGCATCGGCCTTCACGGTTTTCTGGGTACGAACTTCGATCATCGAAGACCCTCCGGCCGCAGAAAAATCGCTCATCAATGTCATTGCAATCACGCCATGACTGAACTCCAGTGAATAACCGCGCCAGGTCGGCGCCCCGTTCATCTTTCCGATGAGCACGCCGTGATTGTTGTCGTTCCGACTGGCGCGCGCCCAAATTGCCAGGGAAAATGGCTGCTTCCATCCAAAATCGCCGACACCATCAACTTCGACGATTTGCCCGCTGTTGAACTCAAGCGTATTTCCTCGAGTCATCGACGCCAAACTGACGTCCGCTGGTGCATTCTTGGGAAGGAACACGTCGAACCCGGATCCCGACGACTCTGGGACGCGGCCTGCCTGCTGGCGATCGAAAGACCACGCCCAGACTCTCTTACCAGTCTGCTGGGCGGTCTGGATAACTGACGGAGTGCCTTGCCGTTTCGCGTCAAAAGAATCGACACTTTTTTCCTGACCCGCCTGTTTCGCACCGTTCGAGCCCTCCGTGGCCTGACTGCTGCCTCCCGTCGCGAGAACGTCTGGTGATCCGTTCGACGGCGGCATGTTTTCATCGCTGCGAATATTGCCGAGGTACTTCGCCCCGTATGAAACGCCGATGACCAACCCGACGATCAGGACGAGCCCTCCCACAAGCTCCTTAGGTTCGATGAGCCGACCGGCCACGTCGAAGTATTTTCCGGTCCGCTTATAGTCCCTGGCAGCACGGTCGGCCCGGTTGCGCGCCAGGCTTCGGGCCAGTCGCTGCATCTTGCTGTTATCCGGTTTCAGCTTGAGAAACCGTTTCACGAGAGGCAGCAGCCGTTCGTAGGTTTGCCCCCGGATGGCCGCGTCGATTTCCTGCTGCAGGCCCAGGCATTCTTCGAAGCGCTCGCCAGCCAATGTCAGCAATTCTCGGACTTCCGCGGTACGGGCCGCCGCGGGAATCGCATCGAGCATCTGCGCGACTTCGGCATAATTATAGGTTTCCATCAGGGTCCGGGCCTTTGCCAGTGCGGCGGTTAACCGCTCGCGAAGTCGCTGTTGCTTCTGCCTGGCCACTGGCAGCGTCGTCGTGGCCCACGCGACGGTATCTTTGAAGATCTCCCCTTCCAGCTCCGAGAGTTTGACCAGCAGGGGAATTGCCGCTTCGTAGTTCTGTTCGTCAAGAAGTTTCTGCACCCCACGCTCGCGCTGTGCCACTTCCGCGGGAGTCGCCAGTTCTCCTTTCGAGCCTTTGGCCTTTTCCTCGGTCACGGATTTCAGGGCGCTGGCCGCAGGCGCGGCGGCGGCTGGCGGAGCGATGATCAGCGGGGCCGCTTTGAGCCAGTTCTGCAGCTCCTGCCCGACTTCCACCATCGACGCGAACCGATCTTCCGGCTGTTTGGCCATCATTCGCTGGCAAATGAAATCCAACCGCGGATCGAGCCCTGGACGCAATGACGATGGAGCGGGAGGTTCCTTCCCTGCAATCTGCGACAGGATCGTCAGCACCGATCCCTGAAACGGTAATTGGCTGGTCAATAATTCGAACAGCAACACTCCCAGCCCGTAAATGTCACTCCGCGGTCCGATTTTCGCGACATCGCCATCGGCCTGTTCGGGAGACATGTATGCTGGCGACCCGATCAGCATTCCCGATTGCGTCGCCCGCCCGTCGCGCGGCTGATCAGTGAGCCGTGCCAGCCCGAAATCGGTGAGGATCGGCTCACCGCGGGCGTTGACGATAATATTGGCCGGTTTGATGTCGCGATGGACGATGCCCTTGCCGTGTGCTTCAGCCAGAGCCGCCGCGAGCTTGCGGGTGACGTTAACGCAACGGCGTTCATCCTGGAACCGGTCGGGCGAGATGAATTCCGAGAGCAACCGGCCTTCGATGTACTCCATCGCGATGTAAAATGTTCCCGCCTCGACCCCCGCGTCATACACCCTGCAGATGTTGGGATGATTCAGATTGGCTGCCGCCTTGGCTTCTCGCAACAACCGGCCGACGATTTCGTTGTCTTCATTTCCAGAGAGTCGCGGCACTTTGAGCGCGACCGGCCGGGCAAGCTGTGTATCGTGCGCAAGGTACACCGCGCCCATGGCGCCCGCCCCCAGCAGCTTCTCCACGCGATAGCGACCGAATTGTCTGGGCAAGATGGAGAACGGACCGGCAGGTGTCCGCGTGGAATCGGCCGCACCGCGCGGCGCAATCGTCTCGTCACCGCGTGACGGCGCGGCTGAGAATTCCGTTTTCAGCCGCTGCATTGAGTCGGTTCCCTGGAAGTAGGCTTGCAGCAAGTTGGCGACTTCCGGATGGAGCCGCAGAAACTCGTCGCGATCGACGATTTCGCCCGCTTCGACGCGGCGCAAGTACTCAGCCACGAGCTCATCCGCAGCCTGCTGCCGCTGTTCATCGGTCATTTTATGCTCGCTCATCGACCCCTTCCGGTTCGTCTATTTCTCGACGGCACCACTTCTCAGTGCTACCACGAGGTCCGTAATATAGGGAATGCACGAACGCCCGCAATCAACCGAAGATTCTGGCAGATCTCTTTGATTTCGCAGAAAAACCAGGAAACTCAGTGAATGAAAGAGCGGGCCAGCGTGAAACTGCATTCCGTGCCGGTGCCATGGGGAACGAGTTCCAAGGTGCCGTTTCGACATGTCCGGTTGAATCGGACTCAGCTCCTGCCGGTTCAGTCTATCAGATCCTGCGCGTCCGCCAATTCACTTTTGTCCAGGTGCATGTAGCGATGCGTCGTCGAGATGTTCGTGTGCCCGAGCAGACGGCGAGCGTATTCGATCCCCTTCTCGCGGCAAATCTTTGTCCCGCACTCGTGGCGGGCCAGGTACAGCACAAGGTCTTTCGTCAGCCCTGCCAAGTCCCGCCGCCGTGGGTACGTCCGGCTGAGGTTTTCGACGCGCCAGCCCCGTCCGAGGGTAGACTCGTTCACTCCTTCAATATGAGGACGGTCACCACTCCCACCATTCTCGCGACAGATACGGCTTCCCGCCCGACTGGCGGCAAACGATCGTGTAATGCCAATGATAATTGTCGTTGGCGAAGACTTCCGCATACCAACTCATTACGCCGGTCAGCAGATGGTCGCATCGCGGTGGCGACGTCGGTGGGAATCATTTCAGTGCGCGATTGGATTCGCGAGCCATCACTCCGGGCGCAGCTTTCTGTCCGCTGCCGCCAATGGCGCAAAAGCTCGTTGCCACCATCCTGAGCGAAGCGTCTCGGTGGTGCCAGCAAGCCGGTAGGTCGCGACCATCATCGGATAGGGCCATGCCCGACCTTGCGGCTCAACTAGCGCGGCGTATGAGGCGACGTACCCGGTGAGAACTGCGGCTACGACCACCATCGTCCAGAACGCCCAGCCAGGTTTCTTGCGGTCGTCGCTCATGAGTTTTGACTATTCGCTGGGAGGGGCTTCGGTAGCCAGGACCACGAGGCCGCGACGAATTGGGAGCCTTTCACTGAAAACAGCCAGCATACGCTCACGCTTTCTGGAGTCCCAAAACCGAACCTTTAACTCGACTTCTTGACCAGGTGCTATTTCAAAAGTCGTTTTTCCGGTGCCGCACCATTCCC
>DASYAR010000342.1:0-6062 GCA_036501235.1 Planctomycetaceae bacterium | reverse complement strand
CATCTGGCTCCGCTGGCCAAGTTTTTCCATGTGCCGCAGTCTGTGTTTCTCGAGGACACCTGAACGAAGGATTGCCAGAGAGCTCCTCCCTTTCCAAGGCGGGCAAAATAGGGAGTTTTCCGGCCGCGTGTGACATCAGCGGGTTCCACTGGTCCACTGGCGGTCACTGCGCCGAGGCGATTTCGACGCGCCGGCGCACGTCGAATTGCAGGCCGAGGATCAGCGTCAGAATCACGGCGTCGACCAGCGCGAACCCCAACTCGGCCGAGCCTGAATCACCCCCCGGCCTCGAGATCATCATGAACACGGGGGAACCGCAGCAACCGCTGAAAGCCATTCCGACTGCCATCACGGCGGCGGCCAAAGGCAGCGCGCCCCAGCGGACGATCATCGAAAAGAAGGCCGTCAGCGTCATGAACAGAACCAGCAACAGGCCATAGAACCAGCGGCTGGGGAGGATCAGGCTTTTGGAGAATTCTTCAAGCCCGGAAGGCCAGATCAGACAACCGGCAACCAGCCAGAACAGGGCCGGCGCCAGGGCCGGCGCACAGCCGACGATCTTCGACGTAATGATCGTCGCCGGCTGGCCGGGGACCATCGCCAACAGCGGCAGCGTCCGGCCGCGCCATTCGTCGTGAAACACGCGCGACGCGTACAAGCTGGCTTCGAACGTCATGGCACCCAGCATCCCCCACGCCACGAACTGGCCCGATTGGGCGAAGGAATAGCTGTAGTACCGCTCGGCGGCCCAGAAGGTGCACCCCACAACGGCGCCGTAACCGAAGAATTTGGCGACCTGCATCTGCATGCCGCCGGTCACGAAATGGAATTCCTTCCAGGCCAGCGCGTACCGGCCGGGGCGCGTTCGCCGCCTGCGCCCCAGGCCCACGAACCGCGCCATCAGATCGGCCCGCGGGGAGCGCGCGTCGGGCGCATTCCGGGTGAAGCGATGAAAACCCAGCCACGCCAGGCCAAACAAGACCAGCGCGCCGGCAATCGAAACCTGCGCCTGAAATCCCAGCGCCTGATCTGCGAATCCCGTCTGCATGATTTCTTTCAGCCGGTCGAGGATCGAAGCCTCCCGGCACCAATTGGCCAGACGGCTCAAATAATTATCCGCCGCTCCTCTTGGCGAAATGCCGCCGCCGTTAAGCAGCCCTGTCTGGATGAGACTCACGAGATGCGAGCTGCCGAGATACACGACGATCAAAAGCAACGTGAGCCCCGACGCCGTTCCGCCCCGCCGGGAGACAACCGAGCAAATGACCCCCATGTTGGCCGCGAGCAGCAGATAAGAAACGAGCGACACATATGCCGCCAGCACCTGGCCCAGCGTCACGCCCCCCAGCGTGATCGCCAATAATGTGAACGGAAGCTGCACGAGCAGCAGCAGCACCGTTCCCACGAGGCGGCTTGTCGATTTACCCAGCAGGATGCCGATCGGATTGATCCCCGCCAGCATCAACAGGCCCAGCGTCTCTTCTTCTTTTTCTTCGGTGATTGCCGTGGCGAAGAAGCTGACCCCGGCCAGACTGATCAGCACGAGATTCAGATACGTCATCGTCTCGAACAACTGGAGTCCCGGGGCGCCCACCATTCCGCTCGAAACGACGGCGTACGCCAGGCTGAGATACACCAGCCCCGCGAAACCCAGGCGGAACAGGTGCGTCCGCAGCAGCCGCGCGTCGAGCCGCAGCGCCCGGTGGAGCATGGCCAGCGTCCCCGTGAACATCAATCGAGCCCTCCGCGGGTGAGGTCCATAAACGCCTCGTTCAGGTGGCGGCGCTCTTCGGTGAACGAGACGATACTTACTCCCATGTCGAGCACGCCGCGCAGCAGCCGGTTCGTATCGGTGGCCGTCCAGTCGAATGCGATGCGAAACTGAGGCGTTCCGTCGATCCGTTCGACGCTGACGACGCCGCTCAGCTCGCCGAGCCGGCTTTCGAGCTCGGGCCATTCGCCGGCGACGGCCAGGCGGTACGTGGGATGCTGATCGCTCCGAACGAGGAGTTCGCTCATCCGGCCGCTGAACTTGATCCGCCCCCCGTCGATGATCGTGACGCTGTCGCACAGCTCGGCCAGCTCCGACAGGATGTGCGAGCTGATGAAGATCGTCTTGCCCATCCCCTGCAATTCTTTGAGGATTTCCATCAGCTCGATGCGGGCCCGCGGATCGAGCCCCGACGCCGGTTCGTCGAGCAGCAACAGGTCCGGATCGCTGACCAGCACCCGCGCCAGGCTGACCCGCTGCTGCATCCCCCGCGACAGGCCGCCGATCAGGTCGTTGCTGCGGGCGTGCATGTCGGTCAGCGCCAGCACGTCTTTGATGACTCGATCGCGCTGCGCCGTCGTCATGCCGTAGGCGGCTCCGAAAAAATCAAGATATTCGTACACCGACATGCGGCGGTACATGCTGAAGTGATCGGGCATGAAGCCGATCCGCCGCCTGACATCCTGGGCCTTCAGCGCCACGTCTTGTCCAAAGACGCGCACCGAGCCGGCCTGCGGCTCGAGCAGCGTGCAGACGATTTTGAGCGTCGTCGTCTTCCCGGCTCCGTTCGGGCCGACGAACCCGTGCAGCGAGCCGGGCAAGACGTCGAAGCTGGCATTGCGCACGGCCCACCGCTCGCCGAACGACTGGCTCAGGTTGCGGATTTCGACGGCCGGGGGAAGTGCCGAGGAGTCGGATTCGTTCATCGTGCTTCCGGTTCGAAAAGATCGAGGCTGTACATGACGAAACCGTTCTGCTGTTGGAACCGCGGACTGGAGACAAACAGGTTTTCGGGAAGCGGCGCGTAAACGACCAGCCGCAGACGGTCTTCGGGGAGCACGAACAGCTCGACCTCTTTCTGGTCGTCCAATTCGAGGCACCGTGCGAGGAGCGGATAGAACATATCTTCGAAGATTTCGTCGGGCTTGGCGTCGCGCCACTGCGGACGGAAAGACGCAGTTCCTTTCTGCCGCTGGAACAACGAAGTGAATTCCGAAAACTGGTCGACACGGAGCAGAGTTCCCAGCGGGCCGGCCTCTTTCTCGAGCACGACGTGCGTTCCCTCGTCGCGCAGGCGATACAGCCGGCGTCCGCACACGGCGTAGAGGTCCGCCGGTTGTGCTGGAAACGAATTTCCCTTTCGCAGTTTGAGTCTCGTCAATTCTCGTGCGGGCCGGCTGACGACCGCCTTGCGAAAGTCGCGCGCCGTGGTCGTCGCAGTGTCCTGGTCCAGCGCGGTCCCCCAGTCTTCGACCTCGACATCGATCGGTCGCGCCGCGACGACGGCTCGATGAGCAAACGGACGCGAAGAAAAGGGTGGCATATCGGCCAGGAGGTGCGCGTCGGCTCCGTTGCGGATTTCCCGGTTGACCCGCTCCCGATCCTGGCATGTCGAATAGATGCGGCTCGTTCCGGCGTGATCGATGTTGTAGTCTCCGCCTTCGACGACGAACGCATTCGACCATTGCGTGACGTCGAGAGTCGCCCCTCCGGGCTGCTGACGGGCGAGCGCCACCGAATGCACGATCGTCACTTCGTTGTAGCCGCGCCGGCCGACGAGCAGAAACACCACGCTGAACAGCAGCACGGCCCCCAGCAGAAATCCGAACGTAATGCGATAGTCGCCCGCGTATTTCTGGGCGATCAGGTAGCACCCGGGAAACACCGACCCCAGATACACCAGCCCCAGAAAGAAGATCAAGGCCCAGCTGTGGTCCGGATTCGACATCTTCTTCAGGTGCGTGAGAAGCGTCGTCTCGGGGTCCCATTTAATGAAGGCAAACTGGTACCCGTAGTCCTGCTGTCGCGCTTCTTCCTCGGCGTCGGCAGCTTTTTTATCGGCCAGGGCGTCGGCCGCTTCGTCGTCGCCGGTTTGTCGCGCGGCGTCTTCCACGATTTGTTTTACAAAAGGGGCGTCGAGCTGGCGGCGGGTTCGGTCGACTCGATGCACCTCCCCCGAGCCGACCCGCCGGCGTTCGACCGAACCGTTGAGGACCTGCATGTCTCCGGTGAACTCCAGGGCCTGGCCTTCGGGCGGTTTGAGCAGGTAGGCGCGGCCCCCGCGCTTGAGCCAGTCGAGAAACGAGCGCTGCCGGGCGGTGTCCCAGCGGGGGACGTGATCGATCACCACGGCCGCCAGGCTGTCGGTCGCCGTCACGTGCGGCGGAAAGAGATTGTCAGGGAGCCGTTTGATGGCGACGATGCCGCCCAACTGCGGGATTCCGTCCGGATCGTCGAGCAGGACCGCCGCCCGCTTGCCCATGCGCGGATTGGGGGGGGTGAAACTACTGCCCGATTCTTTGGCCCACGAGACTTCCCAGGTTTCCCAATCGGATTTGACATAGGGGTAAAACTGCACCCAGCGGCTGGAATACGGGGCGAGGTACAGCGATTCGATGATCGGCGCGTCGACCTGCTTGCCGGCCACGAGCTTTTTGAGCTGGATCTCTCCGTCAAACGGATTCGCTGACGAATTGTCGACCAGAACCGAGAAGACGTTGAACCGCTGCGCGACGACCTGCCCGTCGAAACCCCAGACCGTCTGTTTGACGTCGACGGCACCCGCCATGCCGGGCGCAAGGCAGACCACGAACCAGGCGGTGATAAGGACAATACGATTTAAGCCACAGATAGACACGGATTCACACAGTTCAGTTTACGAGAATGTCAGTCATGACAACCGCTAAAAGACAAGAAAACGATTTCGACCGCGGATGACGCGGATATGCGCGGATACGGAAAAAATAGGAACCGGAAAACTGGCTGGAACTCGTTCATTTGCTGCTGGCGCCCGATTCCCATTTTTCGCAGGGACCACCGCCCATTTTTCAGTCGACTACGTTCCTGTTTTTTTATCCGCGTTGATCCGTGCTATCCGCGGCTAAATTTCCGTGCTTTCTTTGTTGGTTGCGGCACACGGCGGCGCCGAACCGCACAATATCTATAGACTCCCCGCACGGCTGATTTTATCTGCGTCAATCGGTGTGAATCGGCGGCGAAGTCAATTTTCGGCGTTTTCGAACTCTCCAGATAGATTAGCGGGATTGCTGGCGATTGAGAATTCGGTCGAGTCGGCGGGGACCGAACAGCCGTTGCGACCGGGCTCGGCTGGTTCTGAAGCGCGACCCAGGAGCCGGTCGGCGTTGTGCAGGCACAGCCGCCGGAAGAAGAACAGTGCGCCGCCGTAGATCAAGGAATTCAGAACCAGCGGAATGGGGGACCTGAAGATCACGGGCGGGCCGCCGAATTCATTGAGCGCGATCATCGCCAGAGGGCTCATAATCAAGACCAGGGCTGCGTCCTGGTTCTGCTGCGACACGTAGGCCACCGGAGCGATGCAGAAGAAAAACGGCAGGACGCACCAGCCCACAATGGCAGCCAGCGAGCCGATGATCGCCCGGCCCTGCGATTTCGCTTTTAGCCCGACCCACAATGACAACCAGGCCACCATCGGCAGATAAATCGCCGCCGTGATCACCGAGGCGATCAGATAGTACGCTGGACCGTGAATATGCCCCTGGCGGGCTCGCCAGTCCCATTCGGAATTCACCGACTTTCCCCAGGTTTGAAAACAAAACAACGTCAACAGGGGAATCGACACGACGGCCATCAGCCGCCAGACGCCGCGCGTCTTCTGACGGATGATGTCGCGCGACGTGAGCGGCGTCGTGCACAGAACGTCCAGCGTCTGGTGGGATTTTTCTCCGGCAATCAGGCTGGCCGATTGGACCGCTACCATCAGCACGGCGATCCCCCACAGGAAAAAGATGACGTGAGAGATGAAATCGGCGTTGTTGCCCAAAGCGATCGACACCAGCAGGAGGCACAGGATCAGGAGCGGCACTTCCAGCAGGAGAAACAAGCGGATCAGATACCGGGCCCGGCCCAGCGAGCGCTTCGTCGTTTCGCGCCAGGCGATGGGCTGGTCGTCGGGCAGTGAACCCTGGTCGCCGATCAGGATGATCCCCTTCGTCCAGCGGTTTTCGTTCCAGCGCTGGAACAAGCGGTCGAGCCGGCCGAAGATGTTGAGAATGATGTTCCGCGGGGGGGCGAAGGCGCGCCGCACCAGATA
>DASYAR010000341.1:0-5266 GCA_036501235.1 Planctomycetaceae bacterium | reverse complement strand
AGCACTTCTTCGTGCAATTCGTGGATCGTCTGCGCCGGTCTGTCGGGGCACTTCTGGGCGAGAAGTTCTGCGGCGTCCGTAGCGCCGGGACCGTTCATGAGCTGCTTGGTCAACTGGTCGCACAGGAACAAGAAGTCCTCGCTCTTGGCAACCGGCGCCGATTCGCAGAGGAGCTCGACCATGACGGCCGATTTTCCGTCGGCTGCCGTGAGCGTCGCCACTTTGCCTTCGCCGGCGACCCGGTCGGGGAATTTTTCCTTGAGTCCTTTGACCTTCTCTTTCAGGATTTCGACCGCTCGTTCCTGGTCGCCCCCGGCTTCGACAAGGGCTTTTTTGCATTCCATCATCGGCAGGTCGGTCCGTTCTCGCAAAGCCCGGACAGCTTCGGCTGTGATATCCGCCATGAGATTCTCCCTCTCTGAAAACTAGCCGCAGTGCGGCGAAATGCTAGAGCCAGTGACGCAAGTCACCGGTTTGTCGATACGTTTTAGCCGGTCCGTTCACGCCCAGCCCCAATGGAACGACACAGGTGCGACAAAGATATTGTCCTTCCTGGACTGTATTCTCATTCATCCGCGGGCCTGCGACTTGCGCCACAGGCCCATCCCCTGCCGCCCACGCCGCAAGACTATCCGAGGGGCTACAACGACGGAACCGGCGCAGGTCCTGGCGCTTCTTTCTTCGGCTGTTCGGGCAACGTGGCCTTGCCTTCGATCACCGCGTCCGAAATATGCGACAACACCAGATCGATCGAGCGGATGCTGTCGTCATTGCCGGGAATCGGCAGGTCGACAACGTCCGGATCGGAATCGGTGTCGATGAGCGCGACCACTTTGACACCCAGCAGCCGGGCTTCCTTGACGGCGATTCCTTCGCGGCGCGGATCGATGATGATCAGCGCCTCGGGGAGCCGGTTCATTTCGCGGATGCCGCTGAGGTTCGTGAAAATCTTCTTGCGTTCGCGATTGAGCGTCGATTGGCGCTTCTTCGAGAACGTGGGCAGAAGGCCATTCGCTTCGATCGATTCCAGCTCTTCGAGCCGCTTGAGCCGGCTGCGGATCGTGCGGAAGTTGGTGAGCGTACCCCCCAGCCAGCGCTCGTTCACGTAGGGCATGCCACACTTCTTGGCGGCGGCTTCGACCGGCTCGGCGGCCTGCCGTTTCGTTCCCACGAACAGCACCAGGCTCCCCTGTGAGACGACCTTCGACAGGTACTTCTTCGCGCGGATCAAGCCGCGGAGCGTCTCTTTGAGGTCGATGATGTGAATCTGGTTGCGGCGGGCGTAAATGTACGGCCGCATTTTCGGGTTCCAACGGCTGGCGCGGTGCCCGAAGTGAACCCCGGAATCAAGAAACTCTTTAACGACGATTTCTGCCACGTGCGCGTTCTCCTATCCCCGATAAGGCTCAGGGTGCCGCAAAACAAATTGAAGGGAAACAGACCGGCAGCCCACTCGCCACAAGTAGGCCATCACAACCGGATCAGGAATCGTAGCGATTCGACGCGGTTTCGTCAAACACCACCCCGATGGGTAGTGGGTCATTTGGAATTTCTAGCAGGACGATTCGCGAGCGACGTGCCGCATAATTGGGCAATGCTCAGTCGCGTAAACGAAAACATCGCTCGCAAATCATTCCAATTGCTGTGCCGATTATGCAGCCAGCAGGCGCAAGCCAGAGTCTTCTTTCTGCGGTTCGCACGCGAGCCTCTCGGATTGATCCGAGATGATATTCATACTGCGGCGCCACTTCGCCCAAAACGAATCCGATGGCTGCTCCCACCAAGGATTGGCTTACGACCCAACCGAACAATGGCGACGAAATTCGCATGTCTAGATTATACACTCTCGCGCAAACAAAAACCCCGCCATATTTCTCTGACGGGGCTTGCCGTGATCCGACCTACACTGCGCCGACAATTCTTAGTCCTCAGCCAGTTTGGCCGATTGCATCGCTAAGCGTGGCTCCAGAATCGGACACAATCGGCACCGTGGCATTGATGCCCAGCGCCGCCAGGCCGGACAAGACGAACAGCGCGGCGCACACCATGAACATGGCGTTCCAATCGGCGTGGACCGGATTGTTGCCGAGCACGCGCTGGTAGATGAACGGCGCGACGGCGGCGCCGACATTCCCCCACATGTTCCCCCAGCCCAGGATCGCCCCGACGTGTTTCCCGCCGACGTCCTGCATGAACGCCCACGTCGCGCTCACTCCCAGATCGACGAAAAAAAATCCGAGTGCGAAAGCGATCGTCGCCGGCCAGGGGGATTTGATCCATAAACAGGCCAGGTAAGTCGCCGCGGCGAAAAATCGAGTCAGACTCATCGGCAGCGCCCGGCCCCAGCGCAATCCGATCCGCCTCACGAGCGAATCGGTGAGGCAGCCTCCCAGGAACATGCCCGCAATGCCCGCAATCGGAGGAATCGCCGTCATCCAACTCCGCTCCAGGATCGGCACATTGTGAATTTCCATCAGATATCGCGGCAAATACGTGACGAAGAACAACCACGCCGCGTTGGTACCGAACTGCGAGATCGACGACAGCCACAGGCTGACGCTATGCAGGATGGCTCTGACCGGGAGCCTGGTTGGTTCGGCCTCCGGCAGCGCGGATGTCACCACGGTTTCGCCAGTGATTAACGTGCGCTCGGCCATATTGCACCAGGGATGCTCGGCCGGCGAATTTCGGAAGCAGAACCAGAACGCGCCGGCCACGGCGATGCCGGCAATCCCGTACACAAGCATCACCGGGCGCCACCCGTTGACGTACAACTTGCCGATTTCCTTCGGGAACAATCCTTCCAGAAACAGCCGATTCAGCCGCGCGGTCTCTGCGGCCGAAAGCGATTCTCCCCGGACGCGACGCGCTTCCAGGTTGAGGGCCTCTCGCTCCGAACTTTTCAGCCGTTTGAAATCCTGCTCGTCAAACAAGTCGTCATCCGCGAGTAGGCCGTTCAACCCGGCAGCCAGCGTCTGCAGTTCGTCAGGATCGCAATTCAGTTTGGCCGGCGAATCTACGGTCTGTATTGGGGTAGGCTGCCGAGAATCGGCGGTCGGTTTGGATTTCTCCCTCTGCTGGCTGTCGGCCAGGATGCTGCGCCGGATGCGGTCGAACTCTCGATACAGAGAACCGTACTTCGCCACGATCCACTGGGCCTCCTTCGGGAGGCGCTGGCCGATCCGCTGTTCAATGGGTGTCATCGTGGTGGCAGAGCTGGCATGATCAAGAGGCGACAACCGGGCACAGAGCGCCGGGCCGTCGAGGATCGAGCGTTCATTGAGGCGGGACGGCGTCGACAGGGGCACGAAAACCACCATCAGATACGCCGTCAGGATGGGGGCGATCACCGCGCCGAGCCGGCCTCCCAGCGCCACGAGGCCGCTCGCAAATCCCCGCGTCGAAAACGGCACCCAGCGGCTCAAGATGGAGCCGGCGGTGGGATACGCGCCCGCCTGACTCAGTCCGCAGCCCAGCCGCATCGCCAGCAGCATTGCGAAGCCCGTCGCCATTCCGATGGTCGCGGTGAAAAACGACCACGAGACGATATACAGCGCCAGCACGCCCCGACTCCCCCAGCGGTCCCCCAGCCACCCCGAAGGAACCTGGGCGAGAGCATAGGCACAGAAAAACCCGCTGACGAACCAGGCCATCTGCGTTTCGCCCAGTCCCAAGTCTTCTTTGATATATCGCTCGGCAAACGAGACGCAGAAGCGGTCGAGGTAGAGAATGACCGACATCAAAACGGTGACCGCCACGATCAGATGGCGCACATGCGAGGCACGGGGTTCGGGCATGGCCGGTGTCATCGTCGCTCGGGGATTTGTGCGAATCGCGCGTGTCTGCACGGTAGACGCAATTGAACCGCGCCGCAAGCCGCCGCTGGCCCACTGTCAACAATCGGGGGCTCAGCATTCCCGACAGGGCGGCTGGATCACGATCACTCCAAAAGCCCCAGACCGGCGGCTGAAGCCAGAGCTCGCCACGCTTCCGAATAGAGCATTTCAGAAACCTCAATGTATTCGGTCACGCGTTCCGTGGCTGCCAGCATGCGGAGTCGCTCGCGATAGAGCCCCCGCTCGATGTCGATGTAATACACATGCCGATTCTCGTTGGCCTCTCCGAGCAGCGATGGGATGTTATGAAGGTGGTCAGCCTCGATCCGGCAAAGATCGAATTCGCCACAAGCCGCACAGTCTCGGACCCGGAACAAACCGCGGCCCAGCAAGTCCAGATACGCTTGGTCCCGAGTGTTCGGTTCGTCAGCCATGCCTGGATGGTACTCGCGACGGCGTGAGTGCGGGAAGGGTGATTGGGACGGAAAAGAGACCACTACCTGAAAGACGTGCGACTTGCGAGTGTCTTGCAGCGCAGTTAATTTGGGGTGGCGCGTGCGGTTGGTGTTACAGCGAGAGTCGATCGATCGGGGACCCTGCTGCGCATCGTCGCTAAACAGGTCGATCATGCTGTTCGTCGTTAAATCTGAAAACTCGATTTCGAAAACTATCTCATGCTTTCTGTCGCCGCTGACCAACAGTTGATCCGCGTAGGGCACAGCCCTGATCCGGACGATGCTTTCATGTTTCATGCCCTCGCCAACGACAAGATCGAAACGGGGCGCTACCGTTTCGAACACACGTTGCAAGACATTGAAACCCTCAACCATCGGGCGTTTCGCGGCGAGCTCGAACTGACGGCCGTCAGCCTGCATGGCTATGCCTTCGTCACCGACAAGTATGCTCTCTGCTCGTGCGGCGCCAGCATGGGTGACAATTACGGCCCGATGATCGTCGCCCGGCAGCCGGGCGACATCGCCGGGCTCAAAGGGAAGCGAATCGCCGTTCCCGGAACCCTGACGACCGCGTTTCTCACGCTCAAGCTGCTGCTGGGCGACTCATTCGAGTACGAGGTGCATCCGTTCGACGAGATTCTGAACGTGGTTGCAGAAGGCAGGGCAGACGCCGGGCTGATTATCCATGAAGGGCAGCTCACCTATCAGAACCAGGGTCTCAGCCTGATCGTCGATCTGGGCAAGTGGTGGTACGCCGAAACCGGCCTGCCGTTGCCCCTGGGGGGAAACGCCATCCGCCGCGACCTCGGTCCTCAAGGAATGCGCGACGTGACGGAATTGTTGCGGCAGAGCATTCGCTACGGGCTCGACCACCGGCAGGAAGCGCTGCTGCACGCCGAGAAATATGGCCGCGACCTCGATCACCAGCGGACCGACACCTTCGTCGGCATGTACGTCAACGACTGGACGCTCGAT
>DASYAR010000340.1:0-12120 GCA_036501235.1 Planctomycetaceae bacterium | reverse complement strand
CCCCTCGCGCCTCGTTCCCACGGTCCTCCGTGGGAACGCACGTCCCGACGCTCCGCGTCGCGCCAGATGCACGCGCCGTCCCGTCAGTCCGTAACATCAATCCGTCTCCCGAACCATCCGGGAGCTGACACTCCCGGCTCGCCCCTTTTCTCCGGCATCCGACACTGACATAATTCCCTCCACCACAAATCAGCTCCCGGAAAGGATCCGCATCATGGTGCGCGCTTACGTCTTCAATCGTCAGGGCCAACTCGTGGGGCCGGTCGAAACGCCCCGCGTCGAATTGAGCGACGAGGCCTGGAAACAGCGGCTCTCTCCGCAGCAGTACCAGATCCTCCGCACGCAGGGGACCGAACGCGCCTTCTGCGGAACGCTGCTCGACAACAAGCAGCAGGGGGTCTATACCTGCGCCGGCTGCGGCCTGCCGTTGTTTTCTTCCGATGCCAAGTTCAATTCGGGAACCGGCTGGCCCAGTTTCTCCCAGTCGATCGCCCAGGAAAACGTCGCCATGCACGCCGACGAGAGCCACGGCATGCGGCGCGTCGAAATCCTGTGTGCACGATGCGACGGCCACCTGGGACACGTTTTCGACGATGGTCCGCAGCCGACCGGCCTGCGATTCTGCCTCAATTCCGAATCGCTCAACTTCACCCCCAGCGACCAGGTGGCCTCACTCGCCGACCCCGCGGCCGATTCCTCCGCCGCTGCTACCACCGCGTCCGCGTCTTCCACAGCCAAATCCGCAACCAACGCCACCGCCGTTCTCGCCGGCGGCTGCTTCTGGTGCACCGAAGCGGCGTTCGAACAGTTGACAGGAGTCCTTGACGTCGAAAGCGGATATGCCGGCGGCGCCGCCGAGACGGCGACGTACCGCCAGGTGTGCGAGGGAGACACCGACCATGCCGAGGTGATCCGTATCACGTATGATCCGAAACAGATCAGCTTCGAGCGACTTCTCGACGTGTTCTTCGACGCGCACGACCCGACGCAACGCAACCGCCAGGGAAACGACGTGGGAACGCAGTACCGCTCGGCGATTTTTTACGCCAACGACGAGGAACGGAAAGCCGCCGAGGCCAAGATCAAACAGCTCAACGCCTCCGGGGCTTTCCCGCGTCCGATCGCGACGACGCTCGAACCTCTCACGGCGTATTACCCGGCTGAGGCGTACCATCAGGACTACGCCCGCCACAATCCCGACCAGCCGTACATCCAGCACCACGCCCTGCCCAAAGCTTGCCAGATCCGCGAGAAACACGCCGATTTGATTCGTTCATAGATCACCATCGCAACGGCCCAGGCAGGTATTTCTCGATCAGTGCCGTGTAATATGGGGCAAGCTGGTTCCAGTCGGGCCGATTCGGGCTTTTGGAATAGAGGTCGTACGGGTTGAACTTGCGGACCCACGGCAGCAGCTCGCGATCGCGATCGTCGAGCAAATGGCCGTATTCTTCCTCACGATGCCACGGATAAAACGAGTGGTAGCGGATCATGTACAGCGCCGGTTCCGGGAGCGAACAGCCTGACTGTGTGACGACGTGATACAAGTACTCGTCGTGCCCCCACGACAGGTGTACGTTTCGCAATCCGCAGCCCGTCTCATAGACGCCGAGCGGGGTGTTCAGCCGCGGGTTCGCATCGTCGGGGTTTTCCCGCAGAAACTCGGAATAGACGATGCGCTCGCTGAACCGGCAGCCGACGGGAAACGTGTCCCCCACGACGGCCCACTGCGGTTCTCCGAACAGGCACAGGATTTTTCCGAGATCGTGGATCAATCCCGTCAGGACGAACCAGTCGTCGTGGCCATCCGCCCGAATCGCTTCGGAGGTCTGCAACAGGTGCTCTTTTTGCGACAGATCGATGTCCGGGTCCGAATCGTCGACCAGCGTATTGAGGTAGTCCAGCGCTTCGAGGACCGTCATCTCGCGATGATTGAACTTCAGGTATTGCTGCTTCTTGGCAAGCACGAACTCGTACGTCTGCTGCGTGTGGTTAAGGCGATAGAATTCGCGCACCGAGTCGCGGGCCGGGTTGTCGTAATTGCGGTAGTCGGATTGCGCCTTCTGGCCCGGCTGCGCATAAACCGCCCCGACGAAATCTTCCCAGTCTTCCAGCTTGCCGAGCGGCTGGCCCGAATCGTGACTGGTGCTACTCATCAGAGCTCTCTCCGTCCAGAACAGGCATTACCGAATCGTCTCGTGGTTCTGCCGGCGCGTCGGCCTCACCTCCCCAGAACTCGGCAGGAACCGGCAACCCTAAATCTTCAGCCCAGCCTAGCAGATAATCCACGACGTCGAACAGCGTCGGCTCAACGGCCTCGTCCCCACGGACCGCGGCCAGCTCGAATTCAATCATCGCGTCGAGCTGTGCCAGATACCGAAAGATGACCCCGAAATTGTCCTGGGCCAGCTCCGCGGGGAGCGCCTGGTCAATCATTCCACCGGCCACGACCATCAGTTCCGACCAGTTCTCCGCCAGCCATTGCGGGACCCATTTCCCTTCAACTCGGACGAACTCCAGCTCGACTTTATAGAGGTCCGCCAGGATCGCCTGCGGAGCGGGCAACTGGATCTCCAACACGCAGCGCTCGCCGTCGACTGATTTGACCGTCGCCTGCAAGAGCGACGGATCTTGAAACACATCGAGCAACGGCCCGGCGATGTCGCGGAGCACAGAGATCGTTTCAGGGTCGCTCAACACCTGCGTGACGAGAAGCCGCGCATCTCCCATGACGAGCCGACCCCGTGTCTGCAGGAATCGTCCGAGATCGGGACGTTTCAATTGATCCAGATCGCCAATGCCGCCCGAAGCCGCCCATTCCAGCAGGCGCTCCGCAGGTTCTCGCAACTCGTCTGCCGCGTCATACTGGGAAACGAGCTTTTCCCCTTTTTTTGCAATCAGCGAAAACCAGCGCCAGGCTTCCGGATGCAGTCGCCCGGCAAACCGGCCGGCCAGGCTGTTCAAATCAGCCTGGTAGCTCGGCGGCAACGCATCCCACAACGCATCGGGGTGATTCGAGCTCAAGCCCTGGACGAGCTCCAGCAGTGCCGCATCGGCCGTTGCCGATCCCGGGGCCTCGTCAGCAGTCGAACTGGGCTCCGCGGCATTGGCGGTGGCGCTTTCCTGACTCCCCGCCACGAGTTGAATCGCGGTGGAACCTTCCAGGGACATGTCACCCGGACTAAGCGCGACCGTGGGCGCCGATCCGTTCGAACACCCGGTACAACTCAGAATCATCCAGCCGACAATTGTGCACAGCGGCCACCCCGATAACTCACGCGCCAACCGACTCATAAAACACCCTGTTTGCTCGTCAAGAATCAAATCCGCCATGCCTCCCGGATAGTACGCCACCCGCCGAAACGAGGGAAGATCGAATCCGGGGAGTGGTAAAATATGGAGTACAAACAGAGCTGCCTCCAAAACAGCGTGTGTGGCGGGGTCAGAGCGCGAATGAGATACCGTCTTGCAGCCCAGAACGCGTTGCACCGGGCTGGGTCTCGCCGGAGCCCGAAACCCAGCGATGGCCCCGACGAGCTGGACGCAACCCCTGTCGCCTCGTGCGGCAGGTGAAGGTGGTTGTTTAGCTAACTTCGTATGGCACGTGGCGAGAAGACCCCTGCCGGCTCGTCCGGCAGGTGAATGAGATTTCGCGGCTGGCGATTTGATCAGCCAGATCAAGTTCGAATATTTGCCAAAAGCGGAAAACCTGAATATGCGACAGCAATCAGAGACGGCTCCATTGAATGTGCCCAGCGCCTGAATGTGCCCAGCGCCATTCGTGAGGGGCTCCCGCCCATTCGTGAGGGGCTTGACCCTCATTCGTGAGGGGGTGCCGTGCCCCCCTCACCAATGGAAATTCTCGCGGTTTCTTCCATTCGTGAGGGGCATGCGCCATTCGTGAGGGCCTCCGGCGCGTATTCTGTCTCGGCGGCGTCCAACGACTCATCCGCCGCACCACTCCCGGCGTCCGGGCCGGCCGTAACGCTGGCGGGCAGTTGCCACGCACCGCCCCCCTGGTATCCCGACCTGTCCGTTTTGATTCGCAGCGCGGCATACACGTTTCGCAGCATGTTGGGCGAAATGCCCAACTGCAGGGCCTGCTGCTTGACGTCCTGCATCAAGCGCGGTCCCTGCGACAGCAGACTTTTGAGCCACGCCGCGGCAATCGCGAACTTGATCCCCGCATTCTTTCCCTCTTCGAAATCGGCTGCCGTCATGTCGAAGGCCCCGCAGTCCCAGCGAATTGGCCCGGCCTGGGGATCGGCCTGTCGCTCGAACATTAAGGCCGGGCCCGCCCCGTCCAATTCGAACTGGACTGGCAACAACAATTGCTGCCGTTCCGAACGCCCCGAGGGCAAGACCGCCCAGCCGGCGCTCGCGACGCCGGCCAGCGCCGGACTGTCGATTTCGGGCACAGCCCGGCGACCAGCCGCCATGCGTTTCAATCGAGTCACCGCCACGACCGCCAGTCCGAAGTCCCAGGCCAACTCGCGCAGCAATTCCCCCGCGCGCTGCGGCGTCTTGGAATTCCCCTGGGAATCGAAGAACGCTTCGATCGGATCCAGGACAATGAGCTGCACGCCGGGCAGATCGCGCAGCGCCCGGCGCAGGCTCGAAATGTCGGCCGGAAGCCGCAACGGCCGCCAGGCGATCTGAGGATCTGGTCCCTCCTTCCCAGCCGTGGTCAACATGCCGTCCAGACACAGCAGGCGCTCCAACTGTGCCCCGGCCTGCCGTAAGCGGGGGATGCAGCGCGTCGCCCGTTCTCGATGGGGAGCCAGATACAGCACCCTGACCGTCTCCACGGCACTCGGGGCCGAGCTGGTTGCGCTCGGGGCAGAATCAAGTCCGCGTGCCGGGTCTGCGGGCACCGTGCTTTCGAGTTTCCTGGCGCCAGACCCCGAATCATCCGGCCCCACGTCGTCGGGCCCCCGGTCGTCGGGCCCCATGTCATCGGGCCACGGCGCGCCGCGCGACAGCCGCGCCGCCAGGTCCATCGCGACGAGCGACGCGTCCCGCGGATCGTGGGCGGCCAGCAGTGTGAGTCGTCCCAGCGGGATGCGTCCGGCCCAGAGCCAGGCAGTCGCCGCTTCCGTGACGTCGCAGGCCCAGTCGACAATCATCAGCCCCGTCGGCCCCGGTTCCGGTTCGGCAACCCTCCAATCGGCTGGCTCCCCGCTTCCGGCGAAGCCGCGGCGGAGATTCCGCCCGAGAAAGACCCCAGGCCGTTTAGATCTTTTCCGAGTACTCCCCTCGCCCATTGCGGGAGACGAGCCCGCGGTAAGGGATCCGGAGTTCATCCGAGTGCTCCCCTCGCCCCCTGCGGGAGAGGGGTTGGGGGTGAGGGGTTCGGAGTTCTCGGTAAGGCTCCTCGCCCCAAGGCGATTCGAGCCAGTCGGCGGGCCAGCGGCCTCCCTGTCGACGAGCGCCAGTGATTTCCCGTCGCGCCAGACTTTCGCAGGCGTTTTATCGACTTCCGGTGGCAGCGGAGCGGCAGTCGATCCCGGCTGCGGAGGGTTCACCGCGGCACTGGCTGGGTCACAGGGTCGGTCACCAGGCCCGTCAGAGGGTGTGTCACTGGGTCCACCAGAGGGCTGGCCCTCTGACGTGGCACTCGCTGGCGTGACGATAACTGGCGTGGCCTCGGCTGGCGTGGTACCGGCTGGCAACGGACGATCGGCGTCCATGAGCGTCTCCCGACGTTGCATGAGTGAAATGGCCTGACACCCTGTTGAAAACGGGGACTAACCCGTTCCAGTCAGGGAACTCTCCGTAACAACTCGATATTATATATAATAACTAAAAATGTCAATATCAAGTTGGAGGAAATTTCGGTGAATGATTCCCGCCGAGTCGCCGTAACATTCTGCAAGGCATGAACTTCCTGAGCTTTCGAAATCGACAATCGCCCCGAATTCCGTCCAGTCATTGAAGGCCCCGCGGTGTCCGACGGCAAACCAATGGACCCCGCGCAGCTTACCTGGATTTCTGCGACATGGCGTCCCGCTCCGGAATGTTTTAGTGTGGCACTTTGCTAACCGCTTGAACTCCGTGCAGCTGCACGTTCATTCCTTCGAAAGCAATGCTGCCCGGACCATCCGTGCAAATCGGACTTTGCGCTCTTCTCTTTGCGAGAGAATGACATGATGTACTCGAATTCCCGTTTCCGGGGCTATCGCAATAATCGGTTCATCCAACAAGTGCGTACGTAGCTTCATGAATAGCCATGATTTTAAGAATGAAGAATTCGTGATCACGGAAGCCATAGGCTTGGCGTTTCATGGTTTTGATCTTGTTGTTGGTTCCCTCCAATGGCCCGGTTGAGATGGGGTAGTCGTACCAGGCCAGGATACCTTCGCGGTGCGCTACCAGAGTCTTGGCGAAGCTGATGAGCATGCGGATGCCCGTCATTCCGGCCAGTCGAATCCAGGCGTCCAGGAACGTGCGGGCAGTCCGTTTGTTAGGTTGGGACCAGAGCAGCCCGAGTTGGGCTTTCATGTAGTAGGCCACGAACAGCGGTGTATTGAGTTCCAAAGCTTCGTCAGAGCCGTTCCCGCTCACGCTTTTTCGGATCGAGATTCTCCGGGTTCTTCAAGAGCAACCAGCGAATTCCTTTGAGCACGTCCTTGTCCAAGCCCTCGACGGCCTCCCGGTACAGATCCCGGCGCAGGGCTGTCAGCTTGTCATTGAACAGCTTGATGATGTGGAAATGGTCGTAGACCAACACCGCCTGCGGCAGGTTCTTACGAACAGCCGCCGTGTAGGCCGGCGACATGTCGACCGCCACGGCCCGGACCTTGGCATGCGCGGCCCGCAGCTTCGTCCAAAACGGCAGCAAGGCCTCGGATCCCTTGCCTTTTCCCACGAAGACGACGGCTCCCGACCGCAGGTCCATCACGACGGTCAGGAATTTGTTGCCACGACCAATGCTGATCTCGTCGATGGCGATTTCTTTCAGGTGTTTGAGCTTGGGCCGGGTGTAATGCTGTTCGAGATGCCGCTTCTGGATCTCCTTGACCGTGGCCCAGCCAATCTTCAGATGCCGGGCCACGGCCTCCATCGTCATGCTCCGGCACAGTTCCAACACGTAATGTTCGAAGTTGCGTGCGCAACGCCGCTGCTCATCGGCAAACTCCACTTTGACCTGGCGCGTGATCCAGCACCGTTGGCAAAAGACGCGAGCGATGCCCACCACCGCCTGCACTGGCTTGCACCCGATCGGCAACAGCCGGAACATGCGTGTCCCTTCACCGCGACGTTCCACATGCGGACTGGAATTGCGGCGAGCAGCGCCATTCGATGACGGGCGCGTCCAGTTCGCCTTCGACCATCCGTCCGAGAACCAGCTCCTTCAGCGTGTGGACCAGGCGCGACTTGCCCAGTCCCGGTTCACCGACCAGCATGACGACCTGACCCATGTCTTCCTGGGCCTCCTCCCAGCGGTCCTGAAGCAGACTCAATTCATGGTCGCGGCCGGTCAGCGGCGTGAGGCCGATCGGCCCCGTCGCCTCGATCGCGCTCCGCGCGCGGCCGACTCCCCGAATCAGAAACAGGTCGACCGCACGTGACGCACCTTTGATCTTGCGACTGCCCAAGGGCGCGCAGTCGAAGTAGCCTTCAATGAGCGCCCGGGTGGCCTCGGTGCACAGGAGTTGGCCGGGCTCGGCAACATCTCCCAGCCGGACGGCAATATTCCTGACTTCACCCGGCAGTGAGATCGCGCCTTCCTCGGTCCGCACGACCCCCCGCCCGGTATGGATGCCGATCCACGGCTTGAGTTCCAGCTTGTGCTGGTGCTGGAACGGTTCGGCGACGGCCTGGATGTTTTCGAGAATGCTCAGGCCCAGCTGCGCGGCACGTCGGGCCGCGTCCTCATAGGCCACCGGGTAGCCGAAACAAACCACCACCCCTTCGGCAGTGGCCTGCACGACCGTACCATCAAACCGGCGCACCTCCTGTTCGCACGACTGCTGGAGCGACCGCAGCACTTCGGCTTGTTCTTCCGGTTCGATTCCTTCCAGGAAATCCTCGGATGTGAACAGATCGCAGCCGCAGACCAGGATCGTGACCTGACGCCGTTCGGCTTCGCGGAAGAGTCGTTCCGAGGAGGATGTCGACGAGACGGCAGATCGTACGGACGTCGACTGTGACAGAGACGGATCGCGGCTGTCCGTCTCCGTCAGTGAGACTGCAAAAGTCGACGGGCTGCCCGTGTCGGTAGTGGTCAGCAGGACTTTTCGCAGGTCGTCGGCGAAGTCGGCTGCGCTGCTCTGGCGGTCCTGCATACGTTTCGCGAGCGCCTGGAGACAGACCCGTTCCAAATCGGGAGGCAGTTCACGGATGAGTTGACGAGGCGGTTGAGGCTCGTCGTGGCGCACCTGCCGTAATAGTTCTCTGGCCTCGCTCGCGCGGAAGGGGAGCAGTCCACAGAGCATCTCATACAGCATGACCCCCAGGCTGTAGATGTCGGTGCGGCCATCAATGCGGTGGGCTGTCCCCGAGACCTGTTCCGGAGACATGTACGCGGGAGTGCCCGAGACGATACCGAGTTCGAGGCCCGCGGTCGCCGATTCGTCGAGGCCCAACCCGAAGTCCACGAGGACCGGCGTCCGATCGCGCGTCAGAATGATATTTCCGGGTTTGACGTCGCGGTGGACAGTGAAGTGGGCGTGCGCGTGGGCGAGTGCATCGGCCACGGCGGCCGTCAGGCGAATCGCCTCCCGCCAGGTCGGGCGGTTGCTCTTGAGCCAGACATCGAGACCCTGGCCGTCGATGAAATCCGAGACGATGTACACCAACCCGTGCTGTTCACCAACATCGTGAACGGCGACGATTGCCTGGGTGGCGCAGTCGTGCGACCCGGCGCGCCTCCTGGAAGAAGCTTTCACTCCTGTGCTGCGGGACGTTAGGACCGCCATGCAGCACCTTGATGGCGACCGGGCGATCGAGCTGAGTATCGTGTCCCAGGTAGACTGTTCCAAAACCCCCGGCGCCCAGGGGTTTGCACACCCGGTAACGGCCAAAGGCGGCGGGTAATGCATCCGCGACCGGTGCCGGCGGGGTGCTGGTCAGGTGGCGCTGCGAGTCATCGGTGGGCTGCCCAACGGCACTGGCCAACTCGACTGGTGCGTCGACAGGGCCCTCAACGGGGCCAATCACCGTTTTTTGGTGCGCCAAGGCCGCCTGAATATGAGCAGGCTTCGGGGGCGGGGGCGGCGTGCCAGGGGAGTCTTTGCCGGTCGGTTGCAATGCGGTTACTCTTTTGCACTTGAGAGTTTCGAGCCCTTGTTGCAGGAACGGCCGGCGCGCTCGGGAGACCTGTGAAAACCGGTTGCAGATCATCCCTCAGTCCGGCCTTCGACCCAGCCGTTATCATACCCGTCCGCGATCATGCGGGACATCAAGTGCTGCGGACGCGCTGCGCGAGAGAGGAGACTTGAGAAAGGAGCGAGGAGAACGGATGGACGAACGGAACTTAGCCACGGATGGACACGGATGACGGACGGCGCGCGTTGTTTAACCGCAATCCCATCGGGATGCGCGTGTCGAGCGCTGCGGATGAAGCGGCTGCTACGGTGCGGCGAATTCATCCTCGTCGGATTTTCATCTGAACTTCATCTGCTCTTGCCTGGGTCGACGTAAATTCAACGCGCGATCTCGCACCGGCGCTGCCGGGCGTGAACGCTGTGTCTGACCCTTCGCTCCGGACTGCTCCTCAGAGGACCACATGCTCGACCTGTCCCGCATCGCTGACGCCGTTCACCACAAGGGGGGCGTGTCCCGCCGACTGTTTCTGGCCTACGGATCCGCGCTGGCCGCGCTGCCGGCGCGGGCCCTCCGGGCCAGCGCCGCCGACGTCAAGCCGAAATTCGACGCAAACCCGTTCAGCCTGGGTGTGGCGTCGGGCGATCCCGATTCGACAAGCGTGGTTCTGTGGACGAAACTGGCTCCCAGGCCGCTCGACCCGGACGGCGGGATGAAGCCCGAGACGGTGGCCGTGGCGTGGGAGGTCGCCGAGGACGAAGCGATGACGAAGGTGGTCGCCAGGGGCGCCGCCATCGCCACTCCGCAACTCGGCCACGCCGTACATGTCGAGGTCGGCGGGCTGAAGCCGGACCGCTGGTACTCGTATCGGTTCCTGTGCGGCGACGCCGTGTCCCCCGTCGGTCGCACCCGCACCTTCCCGGTCCACGAGTACGAGGCCCAGCGGCTGAAGTTCGCCTTCGCCTCGTGCCAGAATTACGAACAGGGGCATTACACCGCCTACGCGCAGATGGCCCAGGACGACCTGGACGTGGTGTTCCACCTGGGCGACTACATCTACGAATACCCGAGCCGGGAGATGTCACGGGCCGTGCGCCAGCACACCGGGCCGAAGGACGGAAAGATCAAAACGCTGGACGACTACCGCGGGCGGCACTCCCAGTACCGCTCCGACCCGCTGCTCAACGGCATGCACGCACTGTGCCCGTGGTTCGTCACTTGGGACGACCACGAGTTCGACAACAATTACGCCAATGACATTCAGGAGGAGCAGCGGAGAGGCAGGGCGAAGGCCGATCCGGTGGACTTCCTGGTGCAACGGGCGGCGGCGTACCAGGCGTACTACGAGTTCATGCCGCTCCGAGGGCAGTGCCTGCCCAAGGGGCCGGACATGCGGCTGTACCGCCAGGCCAGCTTTGGCCGGCTGGCTGAGTTCTTTGTCCTGGATACGCGCCAGTACCGCACCGACCAGCCGAACAACGACGGGCTGAAGCCGCTCAACGACGAGGCGCTGAAGCCCACCAACACGCTGCTCGGGAAGACCCAGCGAGGCTGGCTGGATGCCGGGTTGATCACCTCGACTGCCACCTGGAACGTGCTCGCCCAGCAGGTGATGATGGCGATGGTGGAGCTGAACTTCGACGATCGCACCGGGTTCTCCATGGACCAATGGCCGGGGGCGGCCTTCGAGCGGATGGCCCTGCTGCGGTTCCTTCGCGATCGGAAGGTGCCGAACCCGGTCGTGCTGACCGGCGACATTCATTCGAACTGGGCCAACGAGCTGCGGGTGGACGACCGCCGGCACGACGAGGCAGCGGTGGCGGCCGAGTTCGTCGGCACGAGCATCAGCACCGGTGGAAACGGGTCCAGGTCGGTGGCCCATCTGGACAAACTGCAGGCGGATAATCCGTGCGTGAAGTTCCACGACCGGCAGCGGGGTTACGTGCGCTGCACCGTCACGCCGCAGGCGTGGGTCAGCGATTACGTGGCGGTGGACGATGTGCTCAAGCCCGGCGGGGCAGTGGCCACGACCGCCTCCTTCGTCGTGGAGGCCGGTAGCCCGGCCATCCAGAAGTCGTAACTGGCGCCGCGAGAGACGTTTGGCGCCACCGAGGGGACTGACGTCCCCCGCGCGCCGGAGTTGTTGCGAAGGGATGCGCTACTTCAGGCCCGAGTCGGGGTGCAGGGCGCCGCCGACGCCGATCTTTTCCGGGTGCCGGGCGATCTTGTCGAGAAACACCCGCAGGTCTTTCACGGCCGGCTCCAGGTTCCGCATGATGAGCTGCAGCGAAGAAGCCGCGTCGTTGAGGTTCCGGTAGAGCTGGGGGTCTTTGGCCAAGAGCGCCAGGGAGCCGTTTTCGCTGTTGATCGCCTTGGAAAACAGGGCCACTTCCTTGAGCAGCGATTCGAGGCTGGCGACGCTGTTGTCGAGCCGCGTCGCGATCGAGGCGCTGCGCTCGGCCAGGGGGGCCGTCACTTCGGTCAGGTTCGTGAGGGCCACGTCCGCCTTGGCGACGGCGCTGCGCACCGCGCGGATCGTTTCGCCGGCCTCGCTCATCATCTTCGGAAGGGAGGCCATCGTCCGGCGGAAGTTTTCCTGCATTTGCGGATCGGCGACGGTCTTATTGACCGAGCGCATCGTGAGCGTGAACTGATGCAGCGACTCGGCCGCCTGCTCGATCACGACTTCGATATTCCCGCGCTGCGTTTCGGTGAGGGCGTTGAGATTGCTCCCCACCTTCCGCCACTCTTCGCTGGTGGCGGCGAATGATTCCAGGGTCTGAGTCGTCTTGGTTTCCATCCGGCCGATGATCTCGAACGGATCGGCCGAAGGGGCGCCTTCGATACGGTCGC
>DASYAR010000339.1:0-3756 GCA_036501235.1 Planctomycetaceae bacterium | reverse complement strand
GCCGACCTGAATGAAGCCATTCGACTCGATCCCCGATCGTCGCGGGTCTTCAATGCGCGGGGGGCGGTATGGGCCAAAATGGGAGTCAATGACAAGGCGCTGGCCGACTTCAACGCGGCGATCAAGCTCGATCCTGCGTATGCGCTGGCCTATCAGAATCGGGCCGGAGTCTGGCTGCTGCTCGGAAAATTCGACAAGACGATCGAAGACGCGGGAGCAGCGCTCGATCTGGATCCGTCGCTGGCGATGGCCTACATCAACCGCGGGGCCGCGTGGAGCAATAAGGGATTGCACGAGCAGGCCCTGGCCGACCTGGACGAAGCGATCCGCCTCAGCCCGCAAGAACCGCAGGCCTACAGCAACCGGGGATCCGCGGCGACGGAATGCAAACGCTTCGAACAGGCGCTGCGCGATTTGAACGAAGCCATTCGTCTCGATCCGAAGCTGGGGGACGCCTACGTGAACCGCAGCCGCTACTGGCTGTTTCAATCCGAATACCAAAAGGCGTTCGCAGATGCTGAAACGGCCATTCGGCTCGATCCTGCCGATTTCCAGGCGTTCAGCAACCGCAGCAAGGCGCGCCTGGGGCTGAAGCACTACAGTGAAGCAATCGAGGACGCCACCGAAGCGATTCGTCTCGGGGCGATCGCGGGCGACATTTACGATACTCGCGGCGCGGCACGTCTCGTCACCGGCGACGCGGAAGGGGCCGTTTCCGATTTCAACACGGCTTTGCAGCTCAACTCGAAGGACGTGTATGCCTTCAGCAGTCGCGGCAGCGCCTGGTTCAAAATCGGAGATTACCAGAAAGCGGCCGAAGATCATTCCCGGGCGATCAAGCTCGATCCCACTGCGACCAGTTACAACAATCGCGGATTCGCCTACTCGCGCATGGGACAGTTCGACAAAGCCATCGCGGATTACAACTCGGCCCTCAAGATCGATTCGAAAGACCTGACTCCGCTGTGGAACCGCATTGCGGCCCGCATCGAGCAGCGCCGTTACGACAAGGCGATCAAGGACTTGACGTTGATCCTGTGGCGCGAGCCCCAGAATCCGCATGCCCTCGAAAAACGGGCCCTGCTCCACGCGGCCTGCCCGGATCCCGAATCGCGAGACGGCAAACAGGCGGTCACCGATGCCACGCGGTTGTGTGAATTGTCGAACTGGCAGCATGCCGAAGGCCTCAACGTGCTGGCGGCTGCTTATGCCGAATCGGGCAATTTCAGGAAGGCCGTGGAATTCCAGACGAAAGCGATTGAATTGGCCGGCGACGAAACCGCGCGGGCCAAATTCGAAGCCAATCTCAAGCTCTATAAGCACCGCCAGCCTTACCGCCTGCATCCCGACGAGGAAGTGCAGATTCTGCCAACTTCCGGAGAAAAAGAAGACGAAGAGCCGTCAATCAAATAGCTGTCGCCCTTCCCTTCCATGTCACGCCAACTCGCCCTTGAGCGGGGTTTCCCGTTGGTCCAGCCCCGGCCACGCCGGCCGGGGGCTACCAGCCGCAGAGAAGTTGCCACTTGGATTTATCGAACTCGTCGCTGTTCTGGTTGTGCCTGTCGGCCTTGGCGGCCGGTGCGGTCAATTCCCTCGCCGGAGGGGGAACGCTCCTCACGTTTCCCGCTCTCACGGCAGCCCTGGCGGCGCATGGGCCGAATGAAGCCAAGGTGTGGGCCAATGCGACGAGCACGGTGGCCCTCGTTCCGGGGGCGCTGGCCGGCGCCTGGGGTTATCGCAGAGAGATCGCGCCGGTCCGCCGCTGGCTGGCAATTCTGGCGGTCCCCAGCCTGATCGGCGGAGTCATCGGTTCGCTGCTGCTCACACGGCTCGACCCCCGCTACTTCGCGGTCCTCGTGCCGTGGCTGCTCCTCGCGGCGGCGGTCGTCTTTTTGCTCGATACACTCCTGGGACGTTATCGGACGACGCGTCCCGAATCGCGTTCGTTGGCGACGATCTCCGGGCTGGTCGTGTTCCAGTTCGCCGTCGGAGTCTACGGCGGCTACTTTGGCGCCGGAATCGGCATCATGATGCTGAGCGCTTTGGCGCTGATGGGGGTCGGCGACATCCACCGCATGAATTCCCTGAAGACGCTGCTCAATGCGTGCATCAACGGCGTGTCCGTCGCCATATTCGTGCACGACGGCAAGGTCGAATGGAAGTACGCCGCGCCGATGGCCCTGGCGTCGATCGTGGGGGGCTATCTGGGCGCGCGGCTGGCGCTGCGCGTGAAACCGCGCGTCGTTCGCTGGATGGTGATCTCGATCGGCTTCGGATTGGCGATGTATTACTTCCAACGCTAAAGGTCGGATTCACGGTTTTTTTCAGGACTGGAATTCTTTGCGTCACGGGCTTGTGCTACTCTGTGTCTCGGTCAGTGGGCCGTCGATCGCGAAATGTCAACACGCCAGCCTCGCCGCAGTGCAGAGGATCGGGGTGGGGCCAACGGGTCGTCCTGGTGAAACAGGTCGTCCCGATGAATAGTGTGCGGGCGTGACATTTCGGACTTGCCGGTCCACGGCGGAATTCGACGAATTCTCTGTGGATTTCGGTCACACGGGTTGCCCCATGCTCGATCTGGAAAAGATGCTGCTTGCCGAGCGCGGTGATCTGGCCGCGCTGGCCGAGGCGCACATCAATCCGGCATTCGTGAAGGTGTTGCGGCTGCTCGGCTTCGACAAGCGCTATGTCCGCGGCCAAGGGGCGTATTTGTATGATGACGCCGGCACCCGGTATCTCGATTGTCTGGCGGGCTACGGCACATTTGCCTGCGGCCGGAACCATCCGGTCATACGCCGGGCGATCCAGCAGGCGATGGATCTCGACTTGCCGAACCTGCTGCACATGGGGATCGCGTCGCTGTCGGGTCTGTTGGCGCGGGAACTGATCGCCCTCGCACCGGGCGACCTCGACACCGTATTCTTCACCAACAGCGGTTCGGAAGGGGTGGAAACGGCCCTCAAATACGCGCGGATGGCCACCGGCAAATCACGAATCATTCACTGCGAGAAGTCGTTTCACGGCCTCACGCTGGGCGCCTTGTCGGTGAACGGGCATGGCATTTTCCGCGACGGGTTCGGGCCGCTGCTTCCGGGAATGGCCGCCGTCCCGTACAACGATCTCGAGGCGTTGGCGCGCGAGCTGTCGCGCGGCAATGTCGCTGGGGTGATCATCGAGCCGATCCAGGGGGAAGGGGTTTACATGCCCCGCGACGATTATCTTCCCGGCGCTCTCGAACTGTGCCGCAAACACGGCGCGATCTTCATTGCCGATGAAGTCCAGACAGGGCTGGGACGAACGGGAAAAATGTTCGCCTGCGAGCATTGGGGGATCGAGCCCGACATTCTGATCACGGCCAAGGCGCTGTCGGGAGGGTACGTTCCGGCCGGGGCCGTGCTCAGCAAGCGATGGATCCACGACAAGGTGTTTTCAAGCCTGGAACGGAGCGTCGTGCATTCGTCGACGTTCAGCGAAAATGACCTGGCGATGGCCGCGGGGCTGGCCACGCTGCACGTGCTGCAGACCGAGAAGCTCGTTGAAAACGCGGCCGCCCTGGGAGCGAGACTTGCCGGCGGACTGCGCGAGGTGGGACGCAAATATGAAATGTTTCGCGAGGTGCGCGGCAAAGGCCTGATGCTGGGAATCGAATTCGGCCCACCGCAGAGCGTATCGCTCAAAATGGGGTGGAACCTGCTGCATAAGCTCGACCCCAGCCTGTTCTGCCAGGTGATGCTGATCCCGCTGCTGAACGATCAT
>DASYAR010000338.1:0-16193 GCA_036501235.1 Planctomycetaceae bacterium | reverse complement strand
CCCTTCGATTTCGTTTCGAAGGTACGAATGCCGTCCGAAAGATATTCGTCGCCGTAGCGACCCTGGATGCAGCTGCGCGCCGCACGGATCGCTTCTTGAGAGAGCGAAACCGAGTCGGTTCGCATGTAAGTGATGTTTCCGTCTTCGTACAGGCGCTGGGCGACCTGCATCGTCTCACGGGCCGACATTCCCAGCTTGCGGTTGGCTTCCTGCTGCAAGGTGCTGGTGGTGAAGGGAGGGTAGGGCTTGCGAACCTGTTGCCGTTCTTCGAGGTTCGTCACCTTCCATCCGGTGGTGCGAAGCTGGTCTCGCAGGGCCTGGGCGGTCTGTTCGTCGACCAGCAGTACATCGGCGTCGGCCTTGATGCGGCCGGTGTTTTCGTCGAAGTCTTTTCCCGTCGCGATCCGTTTGCCGTTAAGCGTGTGGAGCTGGGCCTCGAACTGTCCCGGCGCCTGCCCCGCCGCGGCGGTTGTTTCGAGAGTTGCTTTCAGGTCCCAGAATGTTCCCGTACGGAACGCCCGGCGTTCGAGCTCGCGGAGCACGATCAGGCGCACGGCGACCGACTGCACGCGGCCCGCCGAGGTTTTGGGGGCAATTTTCTTCCACAGCAGCGGACTGAGGCGGTAGCCGTAGAGACGATCGAGCACGCGGCGAGCTTCCTGGGCCGCCACGAGGTTCTGATCGAGTTGCCGGGGAGACCGAATTGCCTCGGTGATCGCTTCTTTGGTGATTTCCGAGAAAACCATCCGTTTGACGGGCACCTTGGGCTTGAGGACCTCGGTGAGGTGCCAGCCAATACTCTCGCCTTCGCGGTCTTCGTCGGTCGCCAGGATCAGCTCGTCGGCGTCTTTGAGCGCGGCCTTCAACTCCCCGATCAGCTTCCGTTTCTTGGGGGGAATGATATAGAGGGGGTCGAAGTCGGCCGCGACGTTGACTCCCAGCGTGGCCCACGGTTCCTTTTTGACTTCCAGGGGAATTTCGGCGGCGCCATTGGGCAGGTCGCGAACATGCCCCATGCTGGCCAGGACTTTGAAGGCGCTTCCCAGAAAGCTGTTGATCTTCTTCGCCTTCGCCGGCGATTCGACGATCACCAACCCTTTGAGTTTGTTTTTCTTGGCCACGGGGTGGTTGCTCCGATGAAGGGGTTGGCCTTGTCACACTCGGGAACACGGCTAAAATCCCCTTGGACGGGTAGCAAACGCTGCCACCCGTCGAAAATCCATAGTTCATCAATGCGCACTCTGTCAAGGGCGCTCGTCCGTTGCACGTAGTCAAAGAGCGATCGGAAAGGTCTGTTTCGAATGCAATCGCCGTTTAAGATTTTCCGCAAACACCAGAAGGTGGCCTTGGCCGCCGTGACGCTGATGGCCATGATCGCCTTCGGTTTGGGCGACGTGATTCGTCAGATGAGCGGCCCGAGCAGCACCCAGCGGGAAGGGAAGGTGGTCTTCGAAACGAACATCGGCAATCTGACGGAAGTGACCATTCATCGAATGGCCGCAGAACGCCGGATCGTCCATCGCTTTATCGCGGATGCGTTTATGGCGGCCAATACGAAATTGGGAAGTCCACAGATCACCAATATGGTCGTCCAACAGTTTGGATTCGGCGGCTTGTCCGAATCGGACATGCTTAACAAGTGGCTGTATCGGCATGAGGCCAACGTGCTGGGCGTCGCGATTTCCGATTCACAGATTCAAGAGTACATCGACAACATCGCCCTGAATGGCCTCTCCTGGACCTTTGGTCCGCGATTCGGCGGAATGAGCGGCATGGGCGGAAAGAAGCTGACGGGCAAGCAGTTTCAGGAGATCGTCCGCGAATTGCAGATCAGCTCGAAACAATTGTACGATTTGTTGCGAGAAGAACTTGAAGTTCAGACGGCCCGCCGGCTGACGATTCCTTCACCATTGCCGTCGCCCGAAAAGTACTGGGAATATTTTCAGCAGCTCAACACGCGAGAGAAAATTGCCGTCGCGGCGATTCCCGTCAACAGCTTTCTCGACAAAACGGGCGAACCGAGCGACGCAGACGTCAGCAAGCTGTTCGCAAAATATCAGTATGAGGGCGAGTCGGCATTCAACGGCGAATTCCGTCCCGGCTTTCGGCAGCCCCCGAAAGTGAAGCTGCAATACCTCGAAATCGCGTATGCGACGGCGGAAGAAAAGGTCCGCGCCGGCAGCCCGATCACCGACAAGGAGATCGAGGAATACTACGACGATAAAAAAGCCACCACGTTCTGGCTGCAGGAACCTCCGCCGCCGCCCAGTGACGACAAGTCGCCGATTGATCCGGAAATAACGCCTGAAGATGGCGAAAAGGCCCCTGAGAAAGAGGGAGACAAAGGCCCTTCGCTGGATCAACCGAAGACTGAAGAAAAGCCTGCGGATGATGCTGCAAAGCCGCCGGAGAAAGACGGTGACTCGAAAGAATCCGATGTGAAGAAAGATGCTGCGAAAGCGGACGAAAAATCGCCGGAATGCTTTGTGACCGCCGAGGGTGACGATGAAAAGGCCCCCCCGAGCGAGAAGCCGGCGACCGTGAAGGAAGAGGGCGCCGAATCAGAAGACGCGGCTGGCGACGATGCAAAACCGGAAACGAAGGAAGGCGCGGCTGTGAAAACGGACGCTCCCAAAATCACCCCTCCGCCTGAGATCAAATTCAAACCGCTCGACGACGACATTCGTAAACGGATTCGCGAATCGCTGATTGATGAACGTATCAAAAAGCTCATGAAAGATACGGCCGAGAATGCCCGCAAGGCGATGGGGACCGTCGCGGAAAAGTTTGCCGAATCGGCGGACATCAAGCTGGTCGATCCCGACGAACAACAGTTGGCGCTTCTCGAAAAGCGAGCGGCGGAAGAACTGAAAAAGATCGGCGAAAAATTCGGCATGAAATTCGGCGAGACCGGATTGGTTTCGATGATCGAATTGAGCGAAACGCCCGACATCGGCAAAGCCTACGATCCGGACAGTCAGGTCAATCTTCGCGGAGAGTCGACAACGATTATCGAGCAGGCTTTTTCGGCCGACGGCTTGTGCCAGGTCTTCGAATCGGAGACCCTCAGCACGGCGAGGTTTGTCTGCTGGAAGGTTCGCGACGTGCCGGCGCATGTTCCCGAGCTCAAGGATCCGGGCATCCGCGAACAAGTAGTGGCGGCCTGGAAGCGGCTTGAGGCCCAACCGCTCGCATTGAAGCGGGCCGACGATTTGGCGCAGCGGGCTCGATCGAGCGACAAAGATTTTGAGGCCGCACTGGCCGACGCAACCGTGACGGGGACTTCCGTCGGAGCGTCCCTGGCGATTTCGACGTCAGGCGAATTCTCGTTCTGGCAGGAACCGACCGTCGCCAATCCCATGGCTCGCTCGCGTCAGGTTCAGCTCGGCAACCCTGGGGGCGTCACCAATCCGGGCAGGCAATTCATGCAGGTCGTGTTCGAAAAACTCTCTGACGGCGAGGTTGGCGTGGCGCTCAACGACGACGCGTCGGTGTACTACGTCGTCAAAGTGCTGGAACGCCGTCTCGCCGATCGCGAAGAGTTCAAAGATGCGAAGTTATTCGACCAGAATTCCGCGTATGCCTCGATTGCCCAGCATGAATTCCAGTATACGATGCACGAGCACAACGAACGCGTGCGAGAGAAATACGCGATCCGGCTGAAAGAGCTGCCCCAGCGGCGGGGTCAGTCGATGGCGTTGTATGAGGACGAATGAGACATTCGTCATTCGGATTTCGTCATTCCTCAGACGAGGTCCATCGAACAGCTCAACCCTCCGGCGGCTGGTACATACGTTTTCGAAACGTAATCCATCACCATCCGGTCGGCGTTAAATCGCCAGCCCAGCGTCCGCACGGCCCGTTTCATCCGCTTGATCCAGGCTTGGGGCAGGTCGTCCTGGTCGCGCTCATAAAACAGCGGGATGACCTCATTGTTGATGACCTCAGCCAGGCTTTGGGCGTCGCGGTCGTCTTGAATCTCCTGGTTGACGTGCGTGTGCCCGGTGCCGATCGCAAAGCCGTTCGAGCCGTCATAGGCTTCGGCCCACCACCCGTCGAGGATCGAACAATTGAGCACCCCGTTGAGCACGACTTTTTGACCGCTCGTTCCGGAGGCCTCCAGCGGACGCCGCGGGTTGTTGAGCCAGACGTCCACTCCTTGCACCAGGTGCCGAGCCAGATTGATGTCGTAATCCTCGAGAAATACGAGTTTGCCGCGGAAGGGCTCCTGCTGCGTGAGCTTGTAGATTCGCTGCAATATCGCTTTGCCCGGTTCGTCGGCCGGGTGTGATTTGCCGGCAAACACCAGTTGGATCGGACGTTTGGCGTCGGTGATCAGCCGGGCGAGCAGATCGAGATCGCGGCAGATCAAATCGGCCCGTTTGTAGGGGGCGAATCGACGTGCGAAACCGATCGTCAGCACCCGTGGATCGAGGGCCGTCGAAAATTGAGCCAGCACAGTCTCGGGAACGTCGCGCCGACGGGCCTGCTTGACAAGGCGATTGCGGGCGTATGTGATGAGGCGGCTCTTGAGGGTCTCATGCGTCTCCCACAATTCGCCAGGCGAGAGCTGTTCGACGGGAGCCCAAACCTCAGGTTCGCCGGTGCGGACGTACCAGTTGAGAGGCAGCACGCGGTCATACAGCGTGCGAATCTGCGCCGCCAGCCACGTCGGCACGTGAATGCCGTTCGTGATGTGGCCGATCGGAATCTCTTCTTCGCTGCGCCACGGCCAGAGATTGGCCCACATCCGACGGCTGACGACGCCATGCAGGCCCGAGACAGCATTGGCGCGCCGACACAGCTTGAACGCCAATACGGTCATGCAGAAGGTCTCCTGCTGATTCTGCGGCTCGACGCGTCCCAGGCTCATCAGAGAGTCATGTCGCAGTCCCAGCTCGTCCCGCTGCGGGCCCAAATGCTCTTCGATCAGGTCGGCACTGAAGCGATCGTGACCGGCCGGAACCGGCGTGTGCGTCGTGAACGCACTCATCGCTGCCGTTTCCCGCAGCGCTTCGTCAAACGAAAGTTCGTCTTCTTTCATCCGCTGGCGGATCACTTCGAGCCCCGCGAACGCCGAATGTCCTTCGTTCATGTGGATCACGCCGGGGATGATCCCCAAGGCCGCGAGGGCCCGCACTCCACCGATCCCCAGGATGATTTCCTGGCGAATGCGAGTCCGCTGGTCACCCCCGTACAGACGGCTCGTGAGGTGCCGGTCTTCGTCGCGGTTTTCCGGAACGTCGGTGTCGAGCAGATAGAGTGGGATCCGGCCGACGTTGATCCGCCACGTGCGGGCATGAATCTTTCCGCCGCGCGTGTCGACGCTGATCATCACCGGCTTGCCGTCGCGCGCCAGCGCCGGTTCGATAGGCAGCTTCGAGATTTTCAGGTCGGTATACGTCTCCTGCTGCCAGCCGTTGTCGTCGAGATACTGCTGAAAATAACCCTGGCCGTAAAACAGTCCAACGGCGACCAGCGGAATCCCCAGGTCGGAAGCGCTTTTCAGGTGGTCGCCGGCGAGCACGCCCAGGCCCCCGGAGTAAATCGGCAACGATTCGTGCACTCCGAACTCGGCTGAGAAATATGCCGTGGGGCGATGCCCGAGTACGCCCGCATGAGTGGCCCCCCACGTGTCGGTGGCCTCCATGTACTCTTGCCAGCGGCGGTAGGCCCAGTTGATCCGCGTATGCAGGACGGCTTCCGAGGCCCGCTTTTCGAGCACCTCAGGCGGGTATTGCTCAAGCAGCAAAACGGGGTTGTGTCCCACGTCGGTCCACAGGTTTGGGTCGATCTCCCGAAAGATCTGCGTGACCTCGGGCTGCCAGCTCCACCAGAGGTTGTTCCCCAGTTGCCGGAGCTTTTCGTGGACCGTTTTTTGCTTAGCCATCAGATTCCATCCCTGTGGTTGCGCCTGCCCGCCGGATTTACCGACTCATGTTCCACCTCAAAATATAGCGTTCTGCGAAATGATATTCCAGACGCACGGCTCCTGGTGAGCCAGAGACGTCGCTTCGTTGGCGGGTTCCACGGGGGACCGCCGCGGCCCGGGCACGCTGAGTTATCTTCAAGATCGGGTGTGTTGGCGGGGCTCGACACTGGCTGTCCCACGGGCGGACTAGCGTCCGCCGCTCGCCGGGGTGAATGGCACGGGGCGACGATATCTGCAACTCTAGCGCAGCGTGGGAATCGTTTCGTCCGTCCAACGATCGCTGGTGCGGGGCGAGTCATCGTCCTGCTCCCGAAGGTCGCGGCGAGGCGCTTCAGGGCGGGGATTTCGCACGGGCGGCATCTCTGCGCCAGGAAGAACGTCATCCAACTCGACGGGCCGGCGGGAAATGACCGAAGTCGACGCCGGAACGACGTCGCGCTGGCTGCCGGTCGCAGCCCGCTTTTTCTTGGCCGCGGCGGCTCGTCGATCGACGTCGCCGGCCGCCGCCACCGGCGGGGCCTGTGGCAACGGCGGATCGACTTTCACCTGGGTGGTCGCATCGAACTTCCGTCCGTCGTTGATGCTGAACCGGGCGTGCAGCGTCAATTCCGACGCCACGGGAATCCTCTGCCAGTCGACCTGGAACAAATAGCCCGAGCCGATCAAGCCCTTGTGCCAGTGCTCGCGGACTTCAGCGGTCGAAAACTTCCATTGGCCCAAGCGTTGCTGGTCTGCGGAAAGTGACATATCGAACAGCTCCAGCTCGACCTCGCCGGCCAGTTTCACCAGATCGCCGTGAACGTCGACCGGATTGAGCATGACCGACAGGCCTTCATCGCCTGGCTGCCCATCACGATTCTGCCCGCTCGTGAGGAGATTGCTGAATTTAATGGCCTCGGCACGATAGACAACGTCGGCCTGCTCTTCCGAGAGGGCCACGTGATGGTGCTGCTTGCTCAATTGCTTGCGCAAGGTCGCGGCGTCGCTGCGAGCGACCTTCAGGTCTTCTTCCGCACGAACCAATTGGCTCTTCAGCTCTTCCTGAGCTTGCTCTTTGGTGCGCAGGTCGGCCTCGAGCGCATCCATCTCGCCGCGGGCTGCACAGCCCCACAGCGCAGCTGCGCAGAGCAGCCCGCAGGCTGTCGATCGAAAGCCAGACCGGCCGAGAATTGGCGCCATACGAACGACCGAAAACGACTTGCCCCCCTGCAGGCAAAACGCTACGGCGTGGATGTGGGCGGAACGAGGTTGGCGGGAAGACGCTCGAGGATGTTGTCGATGAGACCGTACGACTTGGCCTCTTCGGGTGACATGAAGTTATCGCGATCGGTGTCCTGCTCGATCTTCGTCAGCGTCTGGCCGGTGTGCTTGAGCAGCACCTCGTTCATCATCTGCTTGACGCGCAAGACTTCCTTCCAGTGAATTTCCAGTTCGGTGGCGGTCCCTTCCATCCCGGCGAGGGGCTGGTGGATCATGATGCGGGCGTGCGGCAGTGCATTACGTTTGCCGGCGGCCCCCGCCGTCAGCAGGATGGCCCCCATGCTCGACGCCTGGCCGATGCAATAGGTCGCCACGTCGGGACGGACGAACTGCATTGTGTCGTAAATGGCCATGCCGGCGGTGATCGATCCGCCTGGCGAGTTGATGTACATGTGGATGTCGGCCTTGTCGTCTTCAAACTGCAGGAACAGGAGCTGCGCGACGATGGCATTGGCGACGACGTCGTTGACCTGGGTCCCCAGGAAGATGATGCGGTCCTTCAGCAGGCGCGAATAAATATCCATCGCCCGCTCTTCGCGGCCGCTTTTTTCGATGACGTAAGGAACGATCGACATGAGAGGGTCTTTCAATAGGCTGCGCTGCTGATGTCACGATGCCGCAAGCGACGCGCGTCGCGAGACGGCTGGTGTTTCGCGAGTCAAATCGACTTCTTGTCGTCCTTCTTCGGGGCTTTCGAGAGCACTTCGTCGACGATGCCGTATTCTTTGGCCTGGACTGCGCTCATATAACGATCGCGTTCGGTGTCGCGGGCGATTTGCTCTATCGGTTGGCCGGTGTGTGAGGCCAGGATCTGGTTCAGAATCTCGCGGGTTTCGAGGATTTCCTTGGCCTGAATCTCGATATCGGAAACCTGCCCTCCCACCTGCCCGTACGGCTGGTGGATCATGATCTTGGCGTGCGGCAAGGCGAAACGCTTGCCTTTGGTGCCTCCTGCCAGCACGATCGCCCCGCCGCTGGCCGACAGCCCCACGCAATATGTGGCGATCGGGCAATCGAGAAACTGCATCGTGTCATAGATCGCCATCGTGGCGCTCACCGAACCGCCCGGCGAATTGATGTACAGGTGAATGTCCTGGTGGCGATTTTCGGATTGCAGAAACAGCAGTTTCATCACGATCAGGTTGGCGCTGACGTCGTGAATCGGGCCGTCGAGAAACACGATCCGGTTTTCGAGCAGCAGATCGCCGATCCCCATCTGCCTCTGACGCGAGTAATCACGGGGCCGCTGATTCTGCGGCGAAACGAGCCCCGAATACGTGTCGAACATGATGATCCCTCAGAAGTGAATGAAAGACCAGCCTGCTGTCGCCCCGGCCGGGGAAGCAGAACCGGAATTCCTCCTTGAAATAACGATGTGAACAACTCCCTAGGGGGCGTCCGCCTCGACGGATTTCGGCGCCGCGGCAACTTCCTGTCCGCAGACCGACAATTCCACCGCTTCGACGTCTTCCTTTTTCCCGCCTTCGCCAGGCACGTCCACGAAGACGGCCTTTTGCAGCACGACGTCGACCGCCTTGCGTTCCAGAATCTGTGCTTCGAGGTTTTCGATCAATCCCATCTTCTCGAGACGCGCGCGGACACGGCGCGGGCTCTCGCCGCGCTGCATGGCCATGTACGCAATCTCGACGTCTTTGTCCTGAGGCGTGACTTCCAGCTTTTCCTGCGTGGCAATTTTGTCGAGCACGAAGTGCTCTTTCAACGCCTGGCGCGTTGTGGAAATCTGGTTCTGCAACAGCTCGTTCTGCCGGGCGCGGATCTGCTCGTCGGTGAACCCCGCCTGCTGCATTTCGAAGACTTCTCTCCGCAACGCGTTATCGACTTGCCGCTTCACCATCGATTCGGGCAGCTCCCAATCGGCCGAAGCGGTGATCTGCTCGAGCACTTGCACGCGCGTCGCCTGACGCTGCTCATAAGTCACCTGGCGTTCGAGAACCTGGCGCAGCTCTTCGCGTAGCGCTGCTTCCGATTCGACTTCCAACTGGGTGAGGAATTCCTGATTCAATTCGGGGAGTCGCAGCCGCTGGACGTCGGTGATTTCGAAGTGGATCGTGACCGGCTCGCCGCGCAATTCAATTTTCGAGGCCTCGACCGCGATCGTTGTTTGAGCGTCTCGATGGTCGCCGGGACGGACCCCCCGCATCAGCTTGTCGAAACCGGTGATTTCGGCATCGGCGAACCTGAGCGTCGGGCGAATGCGGATTTTCTGATCGTCGGCGCGCGACAATTCCTGCCCCGAGCTTTCGAAACGCAAGTTGGCCAGGATGAAGTCGTTCGGCTCGGCGGCCCCATCCTGCGGAACGAGCTGTCCGAACTGTGCCAGGTAGTTTTCAAGATAAGTCTGAACTTCCGCATCGGTGATCGCGCGCATGGGGCGTTTGATCGTCAGCCCGGAATAGTTCGGCAGATCGAACTCGGGGCGGACTTCGACGTCAAACTCGTAGATAAAATCCCCGTCCTCGGGCAGCACGAGCGCCTCGACGTCCAGATCGGGTTCGTTGATCGCGTCGAGCTTGTAATCTTCGCCAAGCTGCTGCAGGCTCTGCATCAGCACTTTCTGGCGAACCTGGTTGCCCACTTCCTTGCGAAATCGCTTTTCGACCAGCTTTCGAGGAACGTGCCCCGTGCGAAATCCGGGAACTGCCGCCGACGTCACCAGCTCTTTGACCGAATCCTCATAGAAATACTCGAGATCCGAGCGGGGAACCTGCACGCGGACGTGCTTCTTGCAAGGCCCCGCGTTCTGGATGTCAACGACTAACGACATCTTGAAAGGAGCTTCACCCTCTTCAGCCACGGCCGTTCCGGAAGTCCTTGCTGCGTCGTCCGTTGTGGTCGCTTCGCTGTCTTGTTCGCTCATGATGACCTATGCGCTCTCGTCGCCTGTGTTTCGTCTGGTTGTGACTCTCGGGCTGTGACTATCAGGGCTGCGACTTTCGAGCCGTCACGCTGTGGACGATTTAATCTGCAAATGCAGCACAACTTGAGAGCGGGTGATGGGGTTCGAACCCACGACAACCACGTTGGCAACGTGGTACTCTACCACTGAGTTACACCCGCCTGACAAATTTCCGCCAAACGGTGGATTATAGGGGTCGGATTGAGGCTTTCAAGTGTAAACGACAGAGTGTTTCCTCACGCGGCAATTCGACGCCGCGAGTTCTGCGCCCCTTTCACTTCGATCAGTCCCGCCGCAGACTTCCGTTTGCCCCGTTCGAACAACATCAGTCCGTTCCAGAACGTGGGATGTCCCGTGCGCGGCGTCTGCATGTCGAGGAGCATGCGGTATTCGAACGAGCTATGCTTGATGAAATCGAGGTTGGCGTCCCGCACCTGCGGCCAGTTGGTGTCGTCGACAAGCACCAGGCAACCGGGGGCGAAGAACGGTTCGGCAAGCTGCAGGCCGTCGAGCTGGTCTTCATACGTATGCGGGCCGTCGAACAGGTACAGACCCAGCGTTTCCTGGTGTTGCGTGGCAAAATACTCGCGAAAATCCCCCTCGCGAAACTGGTGTTTCGGGCCTCGCGCGCGTTGGAAGCGCCTGAGAAAGGCCGTCCGTGGCGAATCTTTGTGCGAAAAATTGTCGACGCCGATGCACGCCTTATGCGGGTTCGAGGCCATGCCTGCCAGCAGCGTGAAGCCGTTCCAGACGCCGATGTTCAGATATGACTGATCGTCGGGCATCAGAGCCACCGCGCGGTTGATGATCGCTCCGATGGCAAACGTCGACATCCGCGGCACTTTGCAGACCGGGGTCAGACGCCGTTGCATCTCCTCCTGGTCTTCCGGCAGTCGCGTCATCCACATTTCCAGATGGATGCCGGCTTTCCGCGCCAAGTTATTGAGCGAGCGAAAGCCGGACGGGCGCGGTGTGGTCGGTTGCAGCAAACGAAATGTGATATTTTGAACGTATTCGGCGACTTCCATGACGCCTCTCCCGACAGGCAAACAGATTCCTGACCCACCGCGGCGGTTGATATCCCATTGCGCGGAAACGGTCAATACGAGCCGTGGTCTTGCGAGATTCCTGCCATTTTCAAGATAATCATGGGGCATTGGCAATCATTCAGTCCCTTCGAAACGGAACAGGGCAGGGAACCCATGGATGCTGTCGACATCTTGAAAGACCTGATCGCCATTCCCAGCGTCAACCCGATGTTGCGCGACGTCTCAGGCCCCGAATTTCTCGAGACACGGTTGAGCGACTTTCTGGAAGATTTTTTTCGCAGATTGAAGGTCGATTTTCAGCGGATCGAGGTGTTGCCCGGTCGGAGCAACGTCATCGCCCGGATTGATCGCCCCGGAGCGACGTCGACGATTCTCCTGGACGCCCATCAAGATACGGTGCCTGTCGATGGAATGACGATCGCCCCCTTTGATCCGGTCCTCAAAGATGGGCGGCTGTATGGCCGCGGAGCCTGCGACGTCAAAGGGGGCCTGGCGGCGATGCTGGCGGCTTTCTGCCGGCTCGTTTCCGACCGGCCTGGACGCAGCGCAAATGTCGTCATGGCATGCACGTGCGATGAAGAATCGACAGCCGAGGGGGCCAAGGCCCTTGCCAGAATGTGGGTGGATCCGAGCCCTGGAGCGATCTTGTCGGCTGCCCCCTCGCTGGCCATTGTCGCCGAGCCGACCGATTTGAATATTGTCGTCGCGCACCGCGGGGCCGTGCGTTGGAAACTGCGGACGCGGGGGCGTGCCTGCCACAGCTCGCGCCCCAAAGAAGGGATCAATGCGATCTACAAAATGTCGCAGGTTCTGGCGACTCTTGAACGCTACGCCGAAGAGGTGGGCCGCATGATTCCCCCCCACCCCTTATGCGGTCCACCGACGTTATCGGTAGGGCGGATTTCGGGCGGAATCAGTGTCAATACGGTGCCGGATGAATGCCTGATCGAGATCGACCGTCGGGTCGTGCCGGGGGAAGATTCGGCCGCCGTGATACCGCATGTCACGAATTATCTGCGTAATCGGCTGGACGTCGACTTCGAGATGCTCCCCCCGTGGGTCGACGGCGCAACCCTGTCCGACAAGCTCAACGGCCCCTGGGCCGACCGACTGCTGCAGCAGATCGTGGCTATTGCCGGCCCGCGGCGGAAACTGGGGGCCTGGTACGGGACGAATGCCTCGCGGTATGCTCCGAGCGGCGTGCCGGCGGTTGTGTTTGGTCCGGGTTCGATCAACCAGGCGCACACCGTCGACGAATGGATTGACGTCAACGAGTTGCGTCAGGCCACCGAAATCTACTACCAGTTCTGTGCGAACGCCGGCGGCTGAGGGCGCACTCCATACGTTACAAACCGATACCAGCCGGGGCCAGCGCACAGAGTCGCCTCCAAAACGAGGTGTGTGGCGGGGTCAGAGCGCGGAATAATGGGCCGCATTGCAGCCAGGAAGGCGTCACAGCAGGCATCGCCTCGCCGGAGCTGGAAACCCAGCGATGGCCCCGACGAGTTGGATTCTGAGCAAAACAAATGCGTTTCGCCCACTTGGTCAGGGCCATCGCTGGCGTGCGGAAGACCATTTCAACTCATCTTTCCGAGAATCCGCTGTTTGGATACGATCCGAGCCCATTTTTCTCGATCAAATCGTGACCGAGCTGACGCTCGTCCTCCGGATCTCGCCTCCATCACATGGTCCTGTCACCCGGTTTCCGCCCGTGGTTGGACACGCTTCGAATTCGTGGCGCCGGCCATTCGTTCGCGGCGGGCTGGGGCCTGGTCCTCGTCACGGCTTGCCTGCTTCTGTGCGGCTGTGCGCGCCAGCAATCGACGGTGGCATCTCGTTCGGAAAAGGCGGAAAGGCTGTCCGTCGAAGCGCGTCAGGCCCGGGAACGCGGCGATTTGAAGTCGGCCGAAACATTGCTGACGGCAGCCGTCGAACGGAACCCGAACGACTATGAATTGCGGCTGGAATTGTCGGAACTGCTGCTCGTGCATCATAAAACGCAAGCGGCGTCCTCCCATCTGCAAATGCTCCTGCAAAAGAACCCCGAAGACCCGCGCGTTTACGTAGGCCTGTCGGAAGTGCAATACCTCAAACGAAATTTGAGTGAAGCCGACGCGCTGGTCGCCGACGCGCTCGATCTCGATCCGCGCCAGACACGGGCTCTGCTGTTGCGGGCCAAGATCGAGCAGGCGCGCGGGAACATCGATCGGGCACTCGAAGATCTGTATCAGATCCTGGATGTGGAAGGAGATCATATCGAGGCCAAATTGCTCGTCGCCCGGCTCCATCTGCAACAGGGGGATTCCAGGCTCGCCGCCTCGGAAATGCGAGCATTGATTGAAAGCCCTACTCTCGAATCGGAATCGCGGGGCAAAGCCCAGTGGTTGCTGGGGCGATGTTATACCCACGACGAGCGCTGGCCTGAAGCGGCTACGGCCTTGACGGCGGGGATTTCCAGCCGTCAGGGGAGCCCGCGCGACTGGTGTCTGGTTGCAGATGTCTGCCGCCGCGCAGGAGACCCCAGCGGCGCCGAGCAGGCGATCGAGAACGCGTTGCGCCTGTCGCCGAGCAATTCGCAAGCGATCGCGTTCAGGGCATCGCTGAATGACGACGCCCGAATGGGCCATTCGTCGTCGTCGGCCGTCGCGAGAATATCTCATCTCGATGATGAGGATGACCCGCTGGATTCATCTCATAGAAATCCGATACGTTGATTCGCCACACACTAACCCCGCGCGCCTTGCCGCATCTTGCCGACGACCAGCATTTTCGGCAATCGCTCGACTGGCGGAAGCTGCTAATCGTCGCGTGCGTCATCGCGGCGTGCGAGGCGGTGCTGGCATTTTTCATCGGCCTCGATCGTCCGTTGCGCGCCGACGAGCCGCATTTCGTCAAGGCGATCATTCGTTTCGGCACGACGCCTCTGAGTTTCGATCTTCTCGCGCACTATGACGCCATGTCGGGCCCGGTCCCATTCCTTTTATATGGGGCCTGGGGGCGCGTCTTCGGATTTGACCCGCAGACATTGCGGTTATTCTCGATTGTCATTGCCCTCGCAACGTACCTGTTGCTCTTCTGGTTTCTGCATTCCGAATCGCAAAATCTGCGGCTGGCGGCGATGGGGACCGCCTGCGTAGCGCTGCACCCCTATATGCTGTATTTGAGCGTGTTCATCTACACCGACATGCTGGCGATTCTTTGCCTCATTGCCGCCCTGGCGGCGGTGCGACGCGAGCGGCCCGTCTGGCTCGCCTTCGCCCTGTGCGGCGGTGTCTTGAACCGTCAGTATCTCGTATTTGCGACCGCAGCCACTGGCGCGTATTACCTGGCCAGGGTTTGTTGGAATTCCGCAGAGTTGGCCCATCGACGGCACAAAGATTTCACGCCATTTTTAGCAGTGGTTGCCTCGGCCCTGCCGTTGGTCGGACTCTGCTGGCTCTGGCGTGGACTTTGCCCCGACGGAGCGCTCAAGCATGTCTATCCTGACCAGCACGCGACTTTTCATCCCTCGTCGCTGGTGCTCTACATCAGCCTCATTGCGCTGTATCTCGCACCATTGCTGGCCCTGCGATGGAGGGAATTCTTCACTCGCCGAAAAACAATTGTGTTCGCGGCGGCGGCATGCTGGTTGTACTGGCTGTTTCCCGTGGCGCCGTCACGTTCGGCCCTGATGGCGCACACGATGCACGTCGGCGTCCTGCATCAAACCGTCGATCGACTTTGTGGGACCGGTTTCGCGTCCCAATGCCTGTTTTTCGTTGGGTTTGCCGCCGGGCTCGCCGTGTTCGGTGAACTGGTGCTCGACGCCGCCCAACGCTGGCGGGCCGGTCGCATCGACTATCAATTCTTTCTCGACCTGATCGTGTTCGCCTTCCTGGCGGTCATGCCGTGGTCGTATCTGCACTGGGAAAAATACCTGATGCCGCTGGTCCCGGTCCTCGTCCTGCGGATCCTGTTCGTGCCGTTTCGAGAAGCAGCGAGCTGGAGTCCGGGCTTCAGCCTGCGCTCTTGCCGCATCGATCACAAAATTGCATCCGTGGAGTCGTATGATCGTGCCCAACAGCTGCAATCGTGCGAGTGAGCTCCTGTCGCACAGGCTGAAACCCGAGCCCCAAGATCAGTCGGCGACAACCGGATTTTTGAGCACGCCGAGTCCGGCGATTTCGACTTCGCAGACGTCGCCGGGTTTTAAGAATACGGGTGGCTTGCGGGCCGCTCCCACGCCCGGCGGCGTGCCGGTGAAGATCAGGTCTCCCGGCTCCAGGGCGACAAGTTGCGAAATGTAGGCGATCAATTCGTCGACGCCGAAAATCAGCTCGCGCGTACTCGAATTCTGCATCGTCTCGCCATTCAGTCGGAACTTGATTGCCAAATTGCGCGAATCGGGAACTTCATCAGCCGTGACGAGCCACGGGCCTGTCGGGGCGAACGTGTCGGGAGATTTGCCCAGCAGCCATTGTTTTCCCGGCTTCTGAAGCTGCCAGTCGCGGGCCGAGACGTCGTGGCCGTTCATGTAACCGGCGACGTGCTGCAGCGCCTCGGCTTGCGGAATGTGCTTGCCCCGCCGCCCGATGACGGCGACCAGCTCGGCTTCATAGTCGACCGTTTTGCACACGGCCGGAAGGCGGATCGCTTCATCGGTCCCGATCACCGACTGCGGAAATTTGCTGAAGACTACAGGCTCCGGCGGAGGCTCCTGGCCACTTTCGGCTGCGTGATCGCGATAATTCAGCCCGATGCAGATCACCTTTCCCGGTGATATAACCGGCGCCAACAGCTTGCCCGAGACAAACTGCCCCGCGGTGTGGCCTTTCTCGGCTGCGGCGCGAGCACGAACCACACCCTTGTCTTGTGCCAAAAGCTCTTTGAGAGAAGTCGGCAATCCGGGATCGGCCTGACACAGGTCGATGTATTTGCCATCGCGGACCGCTACGACACGGTTGCCGCCCGAAGTCGAAATTGTGGCCAGTTTCACGTCTCAGTCTCCGGTGCATGTTCAAATTGATGCAAAGCGCTATGATCGTACTGGCCATCG
>DASYAR010000337.1:0-16546 GCA_036501235.1 Planctomycetaceae bacterium | reverse complement strand
GCGGGCCGCACGCTGGCAGGAAGGGCTGGCCCTCGCGCCTGGGTCGGGAGTACAGTCGGTCGACGGTGTGCTGCGCAAAAAGAAACTCCGCTGGGTCGGTCGGGAATCGGGCTCGGGGGCGCGGCAGTGTCTCGACGAATTGCTCGAATTGCGAGAGCAACCGCGCAGACAGGCTCGCGACCACCGCGGCGTGGCCGAGGCGATCCGCTGTGGTTGGGCCGACGTGGGGGTGTGCGTGCGGCTCGTCAGCGAAGAGGCTGGACTCGAATTTCTGAGTGTGCGCGATGAGACGTATGACCTGTGCTTTCCGACCGAAACCATCGATGACCCGCGGATTGTCGCACTGATCGAAGGCGTCCGCTCCGAGCCGTACCGACAGCTCCTGGGTGAATTGCCGGGTTACGATACCCGCGAGGCTGGGGAGTTGGAGACGATCGCATGAACATGCTCGTAGTGCCGCCTTCAGCCGGGCCGGGATTGAAGATCAAGGGTGAGACGATTGCAACCGGGTGCACAATAATATCTTTACCTCACCCCCCCTGGCCCCCCCTTACGAAGGGGGGGAGAATGCTGCTCTTCTGCATCGCGATAAGTCTTGCCGGTTGTGGTGATCGAGCAGACAACGCGAAACAGCAAGCGCCGGTGAGTGCCACAGATGGTGTGACACAGACGATACCCGAGAAGAATCCCGGCAAGAAGCCTCAAGGGAACGGGGAGCTTCGCATCGCTGCGGCTTCCGATTTGAAATTTGCTCTCGACGACATCGTCGCGGCCTTCAATCGCTTGCACGCTAATGCGCAGGTGACGGTCACGATCGGATCCTCCGGCAGTTTCTTCGCCCAGCTTTCGAACAAAGCGCCGTTCGATCTATTTCTCGCGGCCGACGTCGACTATGCCAGACGACTCGTCGAACAGGGACACGGCGCGCCGAGCGGCGCATTTCCATACGCGCGTGGACACATCGTGCTCTGGTCGCGGAAAGACTCGCCGCACGATGTCGAGCGGGCCGGAGTCAGTATGCTGAGCGAAAAAGAAGTGAAATCGATTGCCGTGGCGAATCCCAAAACGGCCCCCTATGGGCGCGCCGCCATTGAGGCGCTCAAGAGCCTGGGCGTGTACGAGGCGATTCAATCGAAACTCGTGTATGGCGATTCCGTCGCGCACGCGGCACAAATGGTCGAATCGGGAGCGGCCGACCTGGGCCTCATTGCGTTGTCGTTGGCGTTGTCCCCCACTCTTCGCGAACGGGGCAAGTACTGGCAAGTTCCGGCCGACGCCTATCGGCCGATCATTCAGGGAGGAGTCATCCTAGCGTGGGCCGAGGATGCCGCCCTGGCGGAGGAGTTTCGTGATTTTCTGCTCAGCGGGCAAGGCACGTCGATCCTGAAGGAATTCGGTTTCGACACACCCTCAACAGGAGAATGACAGTTGCATCTGGATTGGACAGCCGTTCGCCTGACGCTCGCGGTGGCGACTTGTACGACTGCGATTCTCTTTGCCGCGGGGTTGCCGCTGGCGGCGTGGTTGGCGCGCCCGGGGCGCGGGTGGCGATTTCTGATCGAAGTCGTGGTGGCGATGCCCCTCGTGTTGCCGCCGACAGTGCTGGGCTTTTACATTTTGTGGGCGACTGGTCCGCGAACCTTCGTCGGCCGCTGGTATCAAGCACTGTTCGATTCACGGATTCCGTTCACGTTCCCGGGAGTCGTACTGGCATCGGTGCTGTACAACCTGCCGTTTGCCGTGCGTCCCTTCACGGCGGCGCTGGGGGCGGTCGATCGGCGGCTGATTGAAGCATCGTGGTGCCTGGGGGTCTCGCGGCCGGCGACGTTTCGGCGAGTGACATTTCCTCTGGCGTGGAAAGGAATCCTGGCGGGCCTTGTGCTGGTCTTTGCGCATGCCGTGGGAGAATTCGGGGTCGTGCTGATGGTGGGAGGCAACATTCCGGGAGTGACGCGAACATTGTCGGTCGCGATTTATGAAGACGTGCAGGCGCTCGATTATGCCTCGGCGGCACGGAGCTCTCTGTTTCTGCTGACGTTCGCGTTTGGAATAATGTCGCTCGTGCACGCGCTGCAGCGAAACGGACGGCTGCCGTGATAAGCGACCCGGGATTGGAACGCGCGGCCGCAACGACGCCATTTCTCGAGGCCCGTTTCGAACGGAAATTCCCGGACGGACCGTCGATTCAGGCGGCGCTGCGGCTGCCCGTCGGCTCGTTTTCGGTAACGGCGTTGATCGGGCCGTCGGGATGCGGCAAGACGACCGTGCTGCGCTGTCTGACAGGGCTCGATGCGCCGAGCGGCGGCCGTGTGACGTGGGAAGCCGAGGTCTGGTTCGATGAAGCGTGTCCGACCAACTTCAGCCCGCAGCAACGGGGTATTGGATTCCTGTTTCAAGAGTACGCTCTGTTTCCGCATTTAACGGTTTCAGACAACATTGCCTACGGCTTGTCGCGATCGACTGCGGTGGAAACAGGGAGGCGCGTGGGAGAAATGATCGCCATGCTGCAGCTTGCCGGGTTGGAAGCGCGCTATCCGCATGAACTTTCGGGCGGCCAGCAGCAGCGCGTGGCACTGGCCCGGACGGTCGCGCCGCGCCCACGGCTCCTGTTGTTGGATGAGCCGCTCTCGGCCCTCGACACGCCTACCCGTGTGGAGTTGCGCCGTGAGTTGCGCCACGTGCTGACGGCCTGGGGCATCCCGACGATCATCGTCACCCACGACCCGGAAGAAGTTCGAACGCTGGCCGATCAAGTGATCGTGATGTGCGATGGGAGGATTGTACAGCAAGGGCCGGTGGATGAAGTGTTTGGAAACCCGCGCGATCCACAAGTCGCCAGGATCATCGGCTCAGAGTAGCAGGCACACTCTGAGTGAAATCGATTCGTCGAGCTCTTCCACGATCGGCGCTGCGATTCGTCAGAGGACCTTTAGGACCAGGAGCGTGCGATCGTCGATGTCGGTATCGCCCGCGTGGTCATCGACGCGGTCCCAGATCAATTCCAGAAGCGCTTCGGCCGAGGTATGTGACAATCCCGCAATGCAGTCCGAAATCCCTTCCGAGCGAAACAGCTCCTGGGCCTGCGAGCGGGCCTCGGTGATGCCGTCGCTGTACAGCACGAGGATGTCGCCCGGGAGAAGCTCCACCATCGACGACTCATACGGTGCATCGGGCACGACCCCCAGCAACAGGCCGTGCGATTCGAACATTTGCACCTGGTTATCGCGAATCAAGAGTGGGACAGGATGTCCGGCATTTGAATACGTGAACGTGCGCCCTGCGGCGTCGAAGACGCCATAACACAAACTCATGAACTGGTGCGCGCCGGTAATGCTGCACAAGGCCCGGTTGATTCGCGAGACCAACTCGGTCGCGCTGCATTCCTGACTGGCGTGCGTTCGCAGCGCGCCGCGCACTGCCGACATGATCATCGCCGCCGGGATGCTGTTGCCCGAAGCATCGCCCACGGCAATTGCCGTTTGATCGCCGGAGAGCGAGATCACCTCGCACAAATCGCCTCCCAGTTCGAAGCAGCTCGTGCAGCGGGCGGCCAGTTCAAACCTCGGGTCGCGCGGCAGCTCGCACAAAACGCCGTCGGACTGGGTTTCGGAGGCGGCTTTCAGGTCGCGATGAATGCGATCGTTGAGCTCACTGCCTCGCAGCAGGGCCGAGCGTTCGAGCAAGGCGGCCACTTGCGCGGCGATCGATTGCAGCACGTGGATGTCGCGCCGGCTGTAAGCTTTGCCGCGGCGGTCGTAGACCCACAACACGCCAAAGGGGGACGTTTCGGATTGCACGGCGGCGCACAGGGCCGACTTGATCTCGGCAGGAAACAGCGGATGTCCACCTGCGTCCTCCGCCTGTAAGGCGACCGGTTGATCAGCGAGGGCCTGCAAATCGACGGTTCCTGAACGCAATTCGCGGAACGGTTCCGGCACATCGTCGCGATTCAGATGAAAGACGGCGCGCAACCGAATCCGTTCGGCTCCGGGGTCGAGCAGAAAGAAGGCAGCGCACCACGATCCGGTCAGATGGGTCGCGGCCTTCAAGAGCTGGGTCAAGCCGAAGGCGAGATTGTCCTGCGCCGGAACCGCGAGCCCCAGGTCGAGAAGAGTCGCCACGTCCAGATTGCGCTGATTGAGCTGGGTCGACGCCTGCGCCAGGCGACCGAGAATTCTGGCCAGCGCTTCTGCGAGGAGTTTCGTTTCGATGAAATTCTCAGGCAGAACTCCGGCGTCCGGCTGTTCCAGGTGCAGAAATCCGGCCGTACGGCTACCGTCGCTGATTTCCGTGATCCAGCAGCAATTTTCGCATCGTTCGATCTCCGCCCGAATTTCGGCGGGGGAGGCCGTCGAGGGAGTGAAATGCAGTTCCCAGCCGCTGACCTGCCCGAACCGCTGGCACAGGACGGTGATGGGATTGCGGGGCTCGGTGGCAACAGTCGTCATGGGATCCGCACGAGGCAGGAGGCTGCCGTGTCATCATCTTCCATCGGTTGAATCGCCGCGCCGGTCTGAGGGACACGCGGGACAAGCCGGTTACAACGATGGAGCCGAAAACAACGGCGGACGGCGGCCGTTCACGGGCGGCATGACGGTCCGCCACGTCGGCATGGTCGAAACGAGCGGTATTTCCCGCGGAGTTTCGTCTTGGGGAGTTTTTGCGTTGTGGCATATAATCGGCTCCGATCCGGTCCGACGCGGACCCGCCGGACGCGGCCGGCGGGCTTGTGAACGACGTAACGTGCAGCAGGACGGGCAACAGCAAATCGAAATGGATTCTTCATTGGCAGCCTGGTGGAGACAGTTTCCGTGGTCGCTGGCGTCCTGCGCGCTGGCGCTGATGGTGATCGGGTTAACGGGGATCGAACGGGGAGACGAACTGGCGCACGCCGGGGCGTTCTTTCACAAACAGATGATCTGGATCATGCTGGCCGTGCCTGCCTTGTTTCTGGCGACGTTCGTTCCGTATCGGAGCCTGAGGCATTCCAGCTATTTGTGGCTGGCGGTCAGTCTGGGACTCTTGGGAATCGTGTATGTCTTCCCCGCCAAATGGGGTTCGCGGCGCTGGGTTCCGCTGGGACCGATGAACTTTCAGCCGTCGGAACTTGCCAAGCTGGCGTGCATCCTGGCGCTGGGTCGTTATCTGATGTACCGCGAGAATTATCGACGCCTGTCGGGGCTGTTCGTTCCGTTCCTATTGGCGCTGATTCCGATGGGGCTGATTCTCAAGGAACCCGACCTGGGGACGTCGCTGCTCTTTCTGCCGGTCTTGGCGGCCATGCTGCTGGCTGCCGGAGCGAAGCTCACGCATCTGGCGTTCGTGGGCTTGCTGGGAGCGATCGTGTCTCCGCTGTTCTGGCTGGGGATGAGCGCCGAACAGAAATCTCGCGTGACGGCGGTATTTCTGCAACGGGACGGCGGTCCGGCGCCGCCGGGCGACGGTTATCACCTGCACCAGTCGAAGCAGGTGATCGCACTGGGGGGAGCCGTCGGCAGCCAGTTCGCCGGCACGCAGGTCGACGATCCGCTTGCTTATCATCTCCCCGCCTGCCGCACCGACTTTGTGTTCTGCATGGTCGGCGAACGCTGGGGGCTGTCCGGAACATTAACGGTCCTGGCGTTGTATCTGGTGCTGTTCGGCCGCGGTTTGTTGGCCGCGGCCGCCACCCGGGAACCGTTCGGGAGATTGGTCGGCGTGGGCATCGTCACCCTGTTGGCGACGCAGACGATCATCAATGTCGGCATGACGGTGGGGCTCGTCCCGATCACCGGAATCACGCTGCCGCTCTTGAGCTACGGCGGGTCGAGCCTCTTGTTCACGTGCCTCGCGCTGGGGCTGTTGATGAACATCGCCATGCGACCCGGCTATGAAATCGGCCGCGAGCCGTTCAAGTTTGCAGCGGATTAATTGTTGCGGCAGTCATCGTCGCCATAGCAGACGCCTTCGACTTTTTCCCAAGGACACGCTGCACGATACGGCCGGTAGCGGCAACGTTCGATACAGCGACTCAACGAAATGTCAGGCAGCGGGGTATGGTAACAGTGCAGCGGAATGCAATTGCTGGGCCGTTCGTAGCCAAGAGTGTAGATGCTCTCGTATCCCGGCTGAACAATCAGCTTGTAAGGTAAGAGGAGCACGTTCTTCGCGAACAACCCGGTCGAGACGGCAATCTCGAGGAACCCGAAGTGGATGCCGTAGCGTTCCAGGTTGATATCTTCGAAGTACAGCGGCCGGAAGCAGACGGCAGGGGCGTCCCAGCCGAACCCGATCGTCGCGAATCCGCGGGTGAAGCCGATTCCCTGAAATTGCGGCGGCCCTTCGGCTGCCGTCTTTGCTGCGGCGTAATTGGGAGGCAGTGGTTCGTTGCCCAGGATTCGGATCGACGCCCGCACGACTCCGATCCGCTTGAGACCTTCATCCGGATCGAATTCGTCGTCGGGCGTGGTCGGATTCTCCGCATCGACGGACAGCGCAATCTCGGTAATAGGGGGAGCGATATCAAGTTCTGCCTCGGATCCATCGGGCGTGCTGAGGCTGTCAGTCGTATCAGCCTGGACCGACCGGCGGCGCGGATTCTCGAGCAACCCGGACTCCGAATTCTGCGATGAAATCGAGCGGACTTCGACTTCGCGGGACGATGGCAAGTTGCCGGCCGGCGCGGCGCCTTGCGGGGCGGCGTCGTGCGGAATGGGCTCTTCGAACCGGCCAAATTTCGAGGCATACTGTGCGGACAGGGCATTGCGGCTGAGCGTGACGCGTGCATGCAGGCGGTTGAGCGACTCGAACGCGGCCGCCTGTACTCGCAGGTTGCGATCTTCGGTGGCCGTTCGCAAAACGTGCTCGACGCGCCGCTGGTGCCCCACCGGGGCACAACCCAGTGCGAGTGCGGCGAGATACCGCACGTCGCCTGCACTTTCCTGCAGGCCCGCCGAGACGATTCCGATCATTTCGCGGTCGCGCACGTCGATTCGCGATATCATACATGCCAGGTGCACCCGTTCGCGAAGCTTGCACCCTGCGAACATGCCGGCCAGCGACGGCAACGCCTCGGCGGCATCGGGGCCAATTTCCCCGAGCACGCTGCTGGCGGCGATCCGGATCTGGGGGCTGGCCGATCCCAGAATGTCGACGAGTTCGGGGACGATCTCTCCGGGCTCGTGCTCAATCCGCCATAAAGCATGGGCCACGTGGACGCGAACGGCCGGATCGCCGTCCGTCAGGCTTTCGCGCAAAGCCGTGCCGGCGCTTCGCGCCCAACGGCCGGCCATCCCCAATTTGATGGCGGCCGTCTGGCGGGTTGTCTCCGAGGGATCCCGAAGGTTGTCGATGAGCTGCCCAATCTCTTCCGGCCGCACCGTGGGCACTTTGACGAGCGCCGACTCGGCGAGATCAAACCGCTTCGAAAGGTTGAGCGCGGCGGTGATGGCCACATTGGTGTCGCCGTCAGTCAGCTCCCACTGCAGCGCGAATTGCGCCCGGGAATTGTCGATGGCTGCGTTCCCCAGTGCGTTCGTGGCGAAATAACGGATGTCGGATTGTTCGTCGTCCAGGGCGGTCAGCAGTTCTCGGAGGGCCGGATCGTCTTCGGGGTCGATTCGCAGACAGGCTTCCGCGGCGTGCATGCGAACAGTGGTGTCAAGGTCTTTCAGGCAGGCCTGCAGGCTGGGAATGGCGCGATGCGCGCCCGGGCCAATCTCACCCAGGACCAATGCGGCCAGACAGCATAACTGAGGATCATCAGGCTGCAGGAGTTCAATCAAGCCGGGAACGACTGGATCGGGCAACAGGCTGATCCGGTACACCGCTCGTGCAGCGTGGGCGCGCACAAACTGATCGGAATCCTCGAGGCATCGTCTCAGGTCACCGAGGGCGTCGCTGGCGCCCGGGCCCATCTGGGCCAGTCGGACAATCGCTTCGCGGCGAATGACCGATCGCGCGTCGCTCAAACTGGCCGTTAGTTCGGTGACCAGTTCGACGTCCACCGACGATTTCCTTTGAGGAGCCGATTCAGATTCATTGGAAAGCCAGGACAGGTCCAGGATGCCGGCGCCGATCAGCGTGACGATGCACACGAACCATCGCGACGAGCGGAACCACGGCGACGGCGCGATCCGACCGCGGCCGCCCGAGTAGCCGGGATTCGTGTGGCGCCGAGTTTGATCCATGACCGCATCCTCGCGTGGAAATGTCATCAAAGCCGATTTTTTCGGCGAATCTCATCTATCAGTTCGACGAGTTGTAATCGGAAAATCCAAGCCGGCCGTATCTATCGGTCGAGTTTGCCCAGTCGCTAAAGTCAGGCGCAGTCTCTGGGGCAGATTTTGCCGGTAAAACTTACATGGCGCGGCGATGCTCGAATCGCCAGGAACGCAATCGCGACGCCGCGGAAATGCCTAAGGAACTGTAACACAAAGCTTTGCGGCGAATGTGGCGACTGAACGACATCCACGACGCGGCTTGGCACGCCAACTGCTTACAACGGGTTGTCGCACGGAAGTGTGGCCAATCTATTATGAAAGACGGATCTGATGTGCGGGCGTTCATGACCGTGAGCGAACATCAGTTTCATGTAAGAGCGAGTTTCCCACCGGCCCGAGGAGTCGGGCTCAATCCCTCCCCCACGTCCCACCCCATCGTCCCACCTGCAAGGCCGAAAGGATTACCCGCATCCTTTCGGCCTTGTCCATATCTTTGGAGAGACGTCTTTTTTGAAGCTTTCCGAGAGACTTCGTCTACCGACGATTGCCGGGCCGGGATAAGATTCGCCCCCTCGTGTCCCGGCCGTCGCCTCGGCATGAAGTCCCGCACGGCCGGCGACCGATACTGCGCAATACCAATGACAACTCGACCTGCCATTCGACCGACCGCACAGCCCGTGGCGCCTCGCAACAGCCAGAGCGATGAGTGCTGGCATGCAGCGCACCTGGTCGGAGCCTGCGGCGCGGGGATGAAGGCTCTGGCAGAGCTGCTCGCCGGCTCGGGCTGGGCAGTCTCGGGATCGGATGCCAATGCGACGTCGACGGTGGCCCTGGCTCTGGCCGAACGCGGATTGAGGATCCACCCCGGACATCATCGCGGCTTTCTGGCCGACCAGACCGACGTCCTGGTTTACAGCCCGGCGGTCGGTTCCGAGAATGTCGAACGGATCGAAGCCCGACGCCGGGGGATTCCCCAACTGTCGTACAGCCAGATGCTGGGGCACTTGATGCGCGGGCGCAGCGGAGTGTGCGTCGCGGGAACTCACGGCAAGAGCACGACCACCGCCATGACGGGCTGCATTTTGACGTCCGCGGGTCTTGCGCCATCCGTGCTGATCGGCGCTGAAGTTTGTGGTCTCGGCGCCAACGGGTGGTACGGCGGCGGTGAACATTTTGTCGTCGAGAGCTGCGAATTTCAGCGGAGCTTTCTCGATCTGTCTCCCCGCTACGCGGCCATCCTGGGGATCGAGCCCGATCATTTCGATTGCTACGCTCACTTTGACGAAACGATCGCCGCCTTTGCCGCATTCGCTCAGAAGGCCCCTGCCGACGGGAAGCTGCTGATTCATGCCGGCTGCCAGGCGACGAAGGCCGCCTGCATCGCGGCCAGCGCGCCGGTCGAGACGTTCGGCGTCGAAACTCCGGCCGACTGGCAAGCCAGCGACTTGCGGCAGGCGCAGGCAGGCACGCGGTTCCGCATTTTTCACCGCGGCGAGTTCTTTGCCGAGATCCTGCTGCCTGTCCCGGGTGCTCATAACGTGTCGAATGCCGTGGCCGCAGCAGCGCTGGCGCATTCGGCCGGAGCAAGCGCCGCTGCGGTTCGCGAAGGGCTGGCGGAATTTCCAGGAGTCTGCCGGCGTTACGAAACAGTTGGGTCGTGGCGCGGAGTCACGCTGATCGACGATTACGCGCACCACCCGACCGCGGTCTCGGCAGTGCTGGCGACGGCGCGGGCGCAGTTTCCGAAGCGGCGGCTGTGGTGCGTCTTCCAGCCGCACCAGGTCTCGAGGACGCGGGCCCTGTTTCACGAATTCGCCGCCAGCCTGACCGCCGCCGATCAAACACTGTTGCTGCCGGTGTTTGCGGCGCGCGAAGACGTGCACGACGAGCCGCTGCAAATCTCGCGGGAATTGGCGGAAACCATAGCCGCGATAGGGGGGCGAGCACGGGCCGTGGATACCCTTGACCAGGCCATGAGAACATTAGAGGATGAGCTTCTGCCAGGCGACGTGTTGATCACCATGGGGGCGGGAGACATCGGCAAAGTTCATCATGCGTTCACTCGACGACTTCACGGACATCACGCGGCGCAATGAGCCGTTGGCGCCTTTCACCTGGCTGAAAACCGGCGGCCCCGCGCAGTATTTCATCACACCGCGCAATGCCGACGAGCTGGCCGAGGTTGTTCGATTGTGCCACCAGACGCAAGTTCCCTTACGTGTGCTGGGAGGTGGCTCGAACTTGCTGGTGCGCGATGAGGGAGTGGCCGGGGTCGTGCTGCACCTGTCGGATCCGATTTTCTCGCGAATCGAAGTCGACGGAAATCGGATCACCGCCGGGGCGGGCGCGTCGCTCTCGCAACTGATCTCCCAGACGGTTAAGGCCGGGCTGGCGGGGTTGGACGTCCTGGTGGGAATCCCCGGTACGGTCGGCGGGGCGCTGCACGGGAACGCCGGAGGCAAGAGCGGCGACATCGGGCAGCACGTTCGCACGGCCCGCGTGCTGACGATCGCTGGAGAAGTCTTCGTTCGTCAGGAAGACGAACTGTCGTTCGCCTATCGCTTCAGCAGCCTGAACGAGTTGATCATTCTCGAAGCCTGTTTCGAGCTGCATCCGGAAGACCCGGAGGAGATCACCCGTCGGATGCGCAAGTTGTGGATCATGAAAAAAGCCACCCAACCGTTGACGTTCCAGTCGGCCGGCTGCGTTTTCAAGAACCCCCGTGGGATGAGCGCCGGCTGGTTGATCGAGCAGGCTGGACTCAAAGGCACGAAGGTGGGTGAGGTCGAGTTCAGCGATCGACACGCTAATTTCATCGTGACGCATCCCGGCGCCACGTCGCAGGATGTCCTCAAGCTGATCGATCTGGCGCGCGCCAAGGTGTCTTCGCAATTCGGGGTCGATCTGGAACTCGAAATCCAAATCTGGTAAGACACCCGACCTCATCGTTCACCTGGCGAGCGTGGGGCATCAGCGTCTGCTGGGTTTCCTGTCATTTGTTGCCCCTCTGTCACTGAAATTTGCTTTCGCGAACGACCGCCTCACGGCGAAACTGCAGCGCAAGGAGGCGCTCCCCCATGCACCCGCATTTCGATTCCCGCCCCAACCGAAAGCTGCGTGTTGCCGTTTTGTCCGGCGGACCGTCGGCCGAACGCGAAATCAGTCTCCAGAGCGGCGCTGCCGTCGCACGGGCGCTGAAGATTGCGGGGCATGCCGTCCGCGAGATCGACCCCGCGCACGAAGACGTCGCCGGCTGCAATTGGAACGCATTCGACGTGGCCTTCATCGCACTCCACGGAAAATTCGGCGAGGACGGCCAGGTGCAGCAGATCCTGGAAAACGCGTTGATCCCCTACACCGGCAGCGGCGTCCCGGCGTCGCAACTCGCCTTCAGCAAGTCGGCGTCGAAAGAGCGCTTCGCCCAGCAGCAGGTTCCGACGGCGCCATACGTGCTGATTCACGAATCGGACACGGCACACCGTATCGCGCAGCAGGCCGAGCAACTCGGTTTCCCGTTGGTCGTCAAACCCGACACGCAAGGATCGAGCCTGGGGGTGACGATCGTCCAACAGGTGGAAGACCTGCCGGCCGCTCTGGCCCGCTGCTTCCACTATGATGCCTTCGGCCTGCTGGAACAGGCTGTGCGGGGGAGCGAATGGACGGTGGGCCTCCTCGACGACCGCGCGTTGCCGCCGATCCGCATCGAGACCGAGCGAATGTTTTTCGACTATGCGGCCAAATACGAAGATGACGAAACGCGCTATCAGTTCGAATCTGACGTACCGGCCGAGCAGGTCGATGGCATCGTTCAGGCGGCGCGTAGCGCCTGTGCCGCCGTTGGAACCAGCGGACTCGCGCGAGTCGACCTGATCCTCGACCAATCCGGCTCGCCGCAAGTGCTGGAAGTCAATACGGTCCCCGGCTTGACCGATCATAGTCTTGTGCCGAAGGCCGCGGCGCGCCTCGGTTTGACGATGGCCGAACTGTGCCAGGCCTGTCTGAGCTCGGCGCTCCAGCACGCGTATCGTCGTGCTGCGATTCGATCCGGGCGAGGGTAGCTCTCTCGCGATTCCTGCCAGCGCGAGACGGTTATGGCTGCGGCGAAACCAAAACATGAAGTCGAGCCTGCCGCCTCCACGCCGTCGGCGATTGCCGGGGCGGCCCGCCAGCTCTATCGTCCGATGACGCTGGTGACGACGGCGCTGGTCGTGCTGGCGGGCCTCTTTCTGCCGAAGCTCAAGTCGCACCTGCCCGACCTGTCCGAACGCAGCGAATATTTGCTGCCGGCGAGCTACATCGAGATCACACAACCGCCGCACTGGGTCCCGCGCCAGCTCGTGTTCCAGGTGGTCGAGAATGCCGGCCTGCCAGAAAAGCTGTCACTGCTCGACGAGGCGATCGTGCAGGACGTGGCCGAGGCGTTTCGTATCAATCCCTGGGTCGAAGAAGTCGTTTCCGTGACCAAGTCGTATCCGGCGAAAATTGTGGTAGTACTCAACTACCGTCGGCCGGTCGCCATGGTCGAAGTGAAACAGGGACAATATCCGATCGACAGCCACGGCGTCCTGCTGCCGCCGCAAGATTTCTCTGTCGCGGACACGAGAGCCTATCCGCTTATCACCGGCGTCGTCTCGACGCCGCAGGGCCCGGCCGGGACGGGCTGGGGAGATCGAGTCGTCGAAGACGCCGCGGCATTGGCGACGGAACTGGGAACCCAGTGGAAAAAGCTGGGCCTGGCTGCGATTGTCTGCCCGGCATCGTCCGACGATCACGCAAAAATCGACGAAGGAGTGTTCGTCCTTCTGGCCCAGGGAGGATCGCGCGTCTTGTGGGGGCACGCACCGGGAACCGATCATCCGGGAGAATTGTCGACCAAGCAGAAACTGGGACGGCTCGAAGATTACGTCAAGCGCTTCGGCGGTTTCGATCGCCCACAAGGCCCGTACCAGATCGACATTCGCCACTGGCGCGACATTTCGAGAACGCCGCTATCCGCCGGCCGCGAATGGCTCGACACGGTGCGCGAATAGTACTCGCACGCATGCATCGCGAAGCGTAGATCGTGGATCGCCTGTGCGCCGCTCCTGTTGTTTAGGCTCGACGCGCATCCCAGAATATCTCAGTAGGCAGCCTCCGCCTGACACACGTCGAATCAAATCGAGTGCGACAATTCTGGCGATTCCGTGGACAAATCGCGCCCCATGTTGTCATAATGATGATTATGGCTCCTTTTCGCGCAATCCAATATGTTCGCGTGCGCCCACGCTGGAAAATCAAACTGACAACATCATGGCAGCACTAGCGACGCATGGGACGATGGCAGTATCGCAGACCGAATGGCTGAATTGGTCAAACCTGCCGTGGCTGGGACGGGGAGGGGCCGCGGAAAATGAGTTGCAGTTCTGTTTCCGGCTGTTGGAATCAGCCGTTCGGGCCGAAGGGCGAGCCCAGTTTTTGAAGCAGGAACTACCGGAAATCGCGTCGGAATTCGCCGCACAGTGGGTCAGCGTTGTACACCGGGGGACGGAATGGGAACGATTGGGAGAATTCGGCAGGCTGCCGGTGGACAGCCTGCCGCTCCGACTGCTCACTGAAGCGCTGGAACGAGACGCAGCCGGAATCATCTCTGTTGAAGCGGCTAATCACGGAAACGGCTGGTTTTTCTGCGCCGCGCCGTTGCATAAGGGGGGCAAATCGAGCGAGTTGATCGTACTGTGCGGTCGCGGTCTCTCGTCGAAATCGCTGTCTGGTGTGTTGGCCATCGCCTGGGTCCTGGGCTGGTCGCTCGACGTGACGCAACAAAGTGATGTCTCGACCCAGCGGATCGATCGCTTGCGGACGACGCTGCGGATCGCCTCGCAGTTCGGCATGGCACGCGACTCGAAATCGCTGTTGGAATTGATCGCCAAAGAGGCCGCGCGGCTGCTCGAAGCGGACCGCTCCAGTATTTTCATCTGGGACCGCAGCCATCATGAAGTCGTCGCCTGCCCGGCCCTCGGATACGAAGGAGGAATGCTGCGGATCACCGATAGTGCGGGGATCGTCGGCGAATGTTTGCAGACGGGCAAGCCGATCGTCGTCGACGACGCCTACGCCGACCCGCGATTCAACCGGCAGGTCGACGTGAAGAGCGGCTACAAGACGCACAATCTGTTGTGCGTGCCTCTCGTCGATCCGCAGGGACAATTGATCGGCGCTTTCGAGGCCATCAACAAGCGACACGGAGACTTCACCCAGGACGACCAGGAGAGCCTGGCCGAGCTCGGCGTTCAAGCCGCCGCCGCAATGGCCAGCACGCGCGAGCTCGAGCACCTGGTTCGCCGGCACAAGCAGTTGACGGAACAAGTGACGCAAGGCGTGTCGATCATCGGGATGAGCCCGGCGATCGTCGCGCTGCGAACGACGGTCGACCGTCTGGCGGGAACTGATCTGCCGGTGTTGATTCTGGGAGAAAGCGGCACAGGGAAGGAAGTGGTGGCACAGTCGCTGCACTACGCGGGGTCGCGCCGCGAAAACCCCTTCATTCCGGTGAATTGTGCCGCCGTGACCGAAACGCTGCTGGAAAGTGAGTTGTTCGGCCATGAAAAGGGGGCCTTCACCGACGCCCGCGAGGCGCATCAGGGTAAATTCGAGCTGGCCGAAGGCGGGACTCTCTTCCTGGATGAAATCGGCGACATGAGTGCGGGGGGCCAGGCCAAGCTGCTGCGCGTGCTCGAACAGAAAGTGATCACGCGCGTCGGCGGATCGCAATCGATTCGCATCAACGTGCGTGTCGTAGCGGCAACGAACGTCAATCTGGCCGAGGCGGTGCGCGAAAAGAAATTCCGTGAAGATCTGTACTATCGCCTGAGCGTCGTGGCGCTCGAATTGCCCCCCTTGCGGGACCGGCCCGACGATATTCTGCCGTTGGCCGAGCATTTTCTCGAACGCTTCTGCCTGCAGGCCCGGCGAGAACCCTTGACGATAGCGGCTGAAGCCCGTGCGCGACTTACCGCCCACAGGTGGCCCGGTAACGTACGCGAGTTGCGAAATCTCATGGAGCGGGTCGCGTTTCTGTGTCCCGGAGAACGGGTGGAGACCTCGGACCTGGAATTCATTTTGAGCCCAAATCGCGATCCGTCGAATGCATCGATCGACCTGGGGCTGGCCGAGGCGACCACCCGCTTCCAGCAAGACTATATCCGGCGGATGGTCAAGCGCGTGCAGGGAAATATGACCGAAACGGCCCGCCTGCTGGGGGTGCACCGATCGAATCTGTACCGCAAGATGCGCCAACTGGGGATGTCCGAAGCGCCTGAGGATGACGAGTAAATGCGCCTGCGTTTCGCCGCGAGGCGCAGCCGAGTGCCGTGTCTCTAAGCGCTGCACTTTATTTGATTGTTGATGCTGAGGCCGGAGATGAGGCCGGCGCCGGGCTGGATCCGACCGGCGGACTGAGCCGGCGGATGTAATCGGCATATTGCTGGTCGAGCTCTTCTTCAGACACCCCCGTCAGTTCTTCCAGCGAATCGGGATGCTCGCGCACGGATTTGTTCGGGCTGTAAATCTGCGACAAGTGCTCGATCAGCGCTTCTCGATAGCGGCCGTCTTCATAGTGCATGAAGAAGTGCGTCAACGCGGCCGTCTGGCTGTAGTTCTTGGCGATCTCGGGTTGCTTGATCGACTGGAACGCCACCATGCCCATTCGCGCGAATTCTCGCAGCGGCACATAATAGCCTTCTTTGACGAGGTGCAGCCGCGCAGCCTGCAATCGACCGTGCTGCGGATCACCCACGGTAAATCGCTCCCCCTCTTTCCGAAACGATTCCATGTAGCAGGCAATTCCTTCGATGATCCAGAAATCGCTTCTCATGCCGATTTCGCCAGTCATCGGGCGGCTCCCCGTGAGCAACTGATGCGTCGCCTCGTGATATAGCGTCGAATCGTCGTCGCTATCCGGGTCGAAAAAGAAGTGGGCCACACGAGAGTCCGGAAAGTATATCCCTTTGGTAATCTCGATCGGCTGTCTCGTCAGAGACTTCAGCGTGGAGATGTATTCGTCGCGAGTGCGGTAGAAGTGCACGACATTTGGTTTCGACTGCTTGCCACCCGGTTTTGCGTTATTGCCCGCAAAGAGTGCCTGCACTTCCGAGGCATTGTTGAAGAAACCTCCCATCATCTGGAAAAAGAGTGCGTGAAAGTCTTCGAGCTTGCGCGCCAGCTCGGCGCCTTTCTCGAGGCTGTGGTTCGTGCGGACTTTGTAATGCTCCGTTTCGATTTCCCAGGGATTGGAGAAATCACGATGATTGACGGCGTCTTCTTCGGCCGAGACCCACTTCCCTCGACCGTTCCGGGTGCCAGGCGGC
>DASYAR010000336.1:0-21545 GCA_036501235.1 Planctomycetaceae bacterium | reverse complement strand
TTGTGGGGGGGGGGGGGGCATCTCGAAGTCGCCATTTGGCTGGACACAGCGACGAGAACCAGGAACGTGTCAGTATGAACAAATTGCGGACCTATTTGGCTCTGGCTCAGATTTGCATGGCTGTGTCTTGGGGCTTGCCGGCGATAGCGAAGGACTTTTCGCTGCCGCCGCAAGTTACAGACTCTCCCGACGAAGGTGACGACGAGCCGTCTGCGGCGACGGCGACTCGGTTCCCTTTTCAACTCGGCGATGAAGAGGCCCCTTCCGCCGTTCCTTTCGAAAACATGCAGTTTATTCAGGATGACCAGCCCCCCTCTGAATTGGGGGCGGTTCCCGGCCAGCATATTCGTCCCCGGCGCACGGACGTGCTGGGAAGCATCGGGTTCCCTGCGATGCGCCCCTACAAGCCTGATCTGGGGCACAAAATGCGAAAGCTGGAAGCCGAGTTCGGCGAAGGGCTTACAGTTAAATCGGACGACGACTATTTTTCGCTTACATTTCACAATTTGACCCAGGTCGATGCGCGCGCCTTCAATCCGTCGGGCGATCCGCTGCACGATAATTTTACGATCCCTCGTCAGCGGTGGTACGTGCTGGGCAATGTCTCCCCCTATGTCCGGTATTACACGGTCATCAACCGCGGATACGGTTCGTTGGACGTCCTGGACGCCTGGACCGACTGGGCGATCAGCGACATCGACCGGGACAAGCTCCAGGTCCGGATGGGGCGCATGAAAACTCCCTACACGTACGAATACATCAAGATTTCGGAAAATGACCTGATTGCAGCCGAGCGGTCGGTATTCGTCGGCAACCTGGCGCCGAATCGTGAAATTGGAGTGATGGCTCACGGCCAGGTCGTCAACAAGCAAATCGAATACGCAGTCGGCCTGTTCAATGGTCCGCGCCGTTCCTTCGAAGACTTCAATAACGGAAAAGATCTATTTACTTTCCTGAACACGAAGCCGTTCCTGGACGGCGACATCGGCTTTCTCAAACAGCTCAACATCGGTGGTTCCTGGAATTGGGGTAATGAGAACCAGCCCCTGCAGCCGGCTTTTTTTACGACCGCCAACGACCAGTCCCCCAACGGCACGGCGTCGAACAACTCTCCGACCTTTTTCGCGTTCGGAAAAAATGTTTACGAACACGGAACTCGCATGCAGTGGAGCGGCGACGTCGCCTACTATTACAAGAGTCTGGGCCTCCTGGCGGGCTATCAGGGGGGATTTCAAGACTACTCCGTCCAGACCGGAACCCTGCCGGGGACCGCTGCCTTTCCGAATGCTGCCACGACATTCACCGGGGTCGTCGGAACAAACCCCACGCGTGTCCCCATGAACGGCTATTCCATCGCCGCGTTTTATTTCCTGACCGGCGAAGAAGTTACGCGGCGACGCGAATTGCTCGAGCCGCGAGACGAGTACATCGCCACGAAGTTCTGGCAAGGCAACATCGGGGCCGTCGAGGCGTTCGGCCGGTTCGCGTACATCGACCTGGGTAAGAACGTATTCACTGCCGGACTGGCCGATCCGACGGTCTGGTCGGCACGGGCCAATGTCATCGATACCGGTTTCAACTGGTACCTGAACCACTATACGAAGCTGACATTCGACTGGCAGTATGCGTCGTACGGCAGCCAAGTCTTCCTGTCGCCGGGCAAGACGACCAGTTTCACCAACTTGTTCTGGTTCCGGACCCAGGTCTTCTTCTAAGAATCAGGTTGCAGCGAATGGATGCTGGAAGTCCTGGTGTTTCATCCGGTAAGTGCGCATGCAGCCAGGCCCTGCACCGATGCGCAACATCCTCCGCATCCTCGTCATGGGGTCGGTGACGAACGGCGTGCTGAATTCGACGGAATCCATTGTCTCGCCGCCGCCGGTCATATCGTTGGCGGGGCATCGGCCGTTTCAGCTCCGTTTCTCCGCAGGAGGTTGGCGGGATGGAAATCGACCCTGCTGGCCAATGGACCGAGGGGCGAGCCCCGGTAAATGCGCCCGTCCTCAGGAAGCCGGGTTGTCGCTGATCTCGATGAGTCGCGCGAGTTACGATCCGCGCGGAACGTGAGGCGTGCGGGTTGAACTCGATCAGCTTCCGGCAATGCGGCAATAATTATCCCGGGCAGGCTGCTGTCGCGCAGCGCGACTGACCAGCGCCACATGCACAAACTCGTTTCCGTGCAACGGCAACCGTGGTTGTCTCGATATGGCCGATGTAGGAAAGCCGTGTTCCCACGACTTCGCGGTCTGACTCGCAGGACGCTTCAGGAGAAGCGCCGACGATCCCCGGCGAGGTCAATCGGCCGTCTTATCCACGGCTTCGTAACGACGGGTCCGGCTCACGTTCTGCTGTGATGCGCGCAGCGGTTTGTGGGCTTTGTACAGATTGAGCCTGGCCCGATAATCATCGCGGCGCTTGCCAGTTACCATTTCGGTCGCCTTCTCCTGCCATTCGACGGCCTGATCGAAATCACCGTCCTCGGCGTATGCGGAAGCCAGCACGCTGATCGACGAGGCCCAACGCCAACTGCTCAATTCGCAGGCCCGTTGCGCAAATTCGACGGCCTTGCGGCCATTGCGGTGCTCATCGTCCGGGCAAGTTGCGTAAAAACGGGCAATTTCGTTGCACGTATTCATGTCCTTCGGATCGATCTGCACAGCCTTGTCAAAGTCCTTCACGGCACCGTCGTAGTCCCCGCTTCCGGCCAAAACCCGGCCGCGGAGCCCATACGCGGTCGCTTCTCGGGGATTGATGCGCAGCGCCTCGTTGAATTCCCCAAGGGCCTTGGCATATTCGTTCTGGCGGATCAACGCGTTGCCGCGAACGATATGGGCCGAAATAAAATCCGGATTCAGATGCAGGGCCGCGTCGGCATCCTCGGTCGCCTTTTCGTATTCGCCCTTCATGTTCCAGAGGATCCCTCGGTTGGCCAGATACATCGGCTCTTTGGGATCGAGGCGAATCGCTTCGCTGCAATCGGCAATGGCCTTGTCGACTTCGCGCTTGGACCACCAGCAGATGGCGCGGCTGCTGTAGGCCGAGGGGTGCTTCGGGTCGAGCCGAATCGCCTCATTGAGATCGGCGATGGCGATGTCGACCTCTTGCTTATCGAACCAGGCCAGGCCACGACAGATAAAGGCATCCGCGTCGTGCGGATCCTTCTCGATCTGTTCGGTAAAGATCTCGATGGCCTGCGTGGGAGTCGCCACGTCGTGCTGTTTGACCCAGCCGGCGGCCAGGTTGGAAACCCACAACCAGTCCCCTTCCACGGCCTGCACCTTCAATCCGACGCCTCGGGAGACGTCCTGCAGGGTCTTGTCGCCAACCTTGATTTTCGTGTCGTGCACCACGACGACCGTGTCGCCGATCTTATACTCGGCCAGCACCGGACTGCCGACGGCAGAGAGGGACATCACAAGACAGAAAACTCGCGCTGGATTCATGATTCACGACCGATTGACGGAATGATGGGACTATCGGGCAGGTACGAACTATCAGGGTGGGGCGAAATATCAGGCAGTGACAAACCTTTAATGGTGGGCCACTGCGGGAGCCATGGCGAGGGCCGGAGTCTTCTTGTCCCGCACCAGCAGGGCATAGAGAGGCGGGAGAACGAACAGCGTAGCCGGCTCGCCGGCAATCAATCCGCCCAGAATGGCCCGCGCCAACGGAGCGTTGGCTTCGCTGCCGTGTTCCAGGGCCAGGGCGGTGGGAATCATGGCGAAAAATGCAGCGAGCGCGGTCATCGTGATAGGCCGCACACGAATGGAGGCGGCTTTGCGGATCGCCTCGATCGGCGTCAGTCCTTCGTGCCGGCGCAATTCTTGTGCATAGTCGGTCATCAGCACCGTATTGGCGACTTTGATCCCCACGATGAAGATGAATCCGAGCAGCGACTGGACGTTCACCGCACTGTTGGTGACGTACAGCATCGGCAAAATGCCGATCAGGCACAGGGGCACGACGAGCATGACCGACAGCGGAACGACGAACGACTTGTCCAGTCCGACCATCAGGAAATAAATCAACAGCGACGCCAGAATGAGCCCCACGCTCAGACTTTGGAACGTATCCTGCATCTTCGTATACTCGCCGCTCAGGATCAATTTCGCGCCCTTCAATGTCGTATTACCGTCTTTCAGGTCCGGGTCAAACGGGGCCCAGACGCCTGACTCCAGAGGTTTTCCGAAATTGTTGATGACTTTGGTCACATCGTCGGAAACATGCCCTAAATCGCGGCCTTGAACCCCCATCGACAGGTCGATGGTGGCTTGCAAGTTGACGTGCTTGATGTCGGCCGGAATCGTCTCGCGCTTGAGCGTCGCCAGATCGCCGAGCGTGATCGGCGCGCTCTGGTTATGGCCCGTGATGGGGATGTTCCTGAGCATCTGCACCGAATCGATGTCCTTCTCGGGATATTGGACGCCGACGTAGTACTGATTCTTGCTGATCGGGTCGATCCAGAAATTGGTCTTATGGAAACTGATGCTGGAATTGGTGGCGGCGATCACGTTCTGCATGATTTCGGCCTGCGTGAGGCCCAGAGTCGCGGCCTTGTCGCGATCGACGTCGATGCGAAACGCCGGAGCATCCATGCGTTGAATCACGCGGGCATCGACGACGCCGTCGATGGCCTTGACCTGCTCGCGCATGCTCTGGGCCAGCTCGATCAACCTTTTCTGGTCCTTCCCAGTGAGCCGGATGTTGATTGGGGTCGACTTGCCTTCGTTGAGCGCCCCGCGAACCATGCCGCCGGCGTCGAACGCAAAATCGAGCCTGCGGAACCGATCATCGGCGTTCAACTTGTTCCGTAGGTGTTCTACATAATGTTGGGCCGTATGGTGGCGATGCTCTTGAAGCTGCACTTTGATGACGGCATCCATCGGACCGGCGTTGGGTGTGTACGCGGCCGACCAGTCGGGGGTCACCCCCAGTTCCGAGATGAACAGGTCGAGGTCGTGCTCGGGAACCTCGTGCCGGATGACGTCTTCAACTTCGGCGATGATCTCCTGCGTGCTCTCGATCCGCGTGCCCGAGGGGGCTCGCACATACATCTCGAAAGCGCCGGCATCGACCTCGGGGAAGAAATCCCGCCGCAGGATCGGGGCCATGACCGCGATCACCACCCCCAACAATACGAAGCTGCCCACGATCGTCTTCAGGCGATGCCGTAAGACGACGTCCAGCAACCGTACGTAGCCGGCGATGGTGCGGTCGATGACCGCTTCCCAGCGAGCGAACAGCCCGGCGATCCCACCGCGGGGAGCGTCGTGATCGGCATGGGTATGCGATTTGAGCAGCAGTGCACTGAACGACGGGACGAACGTCCGCGACAGGATGTATGCCGCGATCATCGAGAACGCCACGCCCATTGCCATCGGCATGAACAGGAATCGCCCTAGGCCGGGCATGAGCGCCAGCGGAGAGAGCACCAAAAACGTGCACAGAGTCGACACGAGCTCGGGCATCGCCACTTCGCTGGCGCCGAGGAAAGCGGCCTCGCGCGGTTCGGTTCCGAAGCCCAGATGGCGGTGGGTGTTTTCCAGGCAGATGATGGCGCTGTCGACCATCGGCCCGATCGCCAGCGTCAGCCCGGCCAGCGTCATCACGTTGATCGTTTGTCCGCACGCCAACAGCCCCACAACGGCTGCCAGCACGGACAGCGGGATAGTAAAAATGGCAATGGCCGTCATTCGCAACTGCCCCAGGAACAGCATGATCACCAGCGAGCACAAAATGGCGCCGAGCGCCCCTTCCTGAACCAGGGCCGAAATCGAGGCCCGCACGAAGACCGACTGATCCATCACGACTTTCAAGTTGATGTCGGGTTTCGTCAGGCGAACTTCCATGTCCGCGATCGAGTTTTTGAGGTCGTTGACGACCGTCAATGTGCTGGCCCCTTGTTGTCGATAGACGGGAATGTACACTTGCGGACGACCGTCGACCCGCACGATGTTCGTTTGAATGAAAGCCGAGTCGGTGGGTTGCGCCACGTCGCGCAGGAATCTCGCCGTTTCCGAGGAATTGGTGGACGCAGTGAGCGGCATCAGTCCCATGTCGGGAACTTTTTCGAACATGGAATTCGACAACACGGCATAATCCGTTTCGCCGATTTTGACGTCGCCCGAAGGGACGAAGACATTGAAATTGTCGACCGCCTTCTGCACGTCCATCAGAGACAGGTTGCGGGCCTGCATCTGCATATGATCGAGGTACATCATGACCGCACGGATTTTGCCGCCGAAGACGACCGGCGCCGCCGCCCCGGGATTGGCCATGATCATCGGCCGCACTTCATAGCGGCCCACGTCGTAGAGAATCGATTCCGATTGCGATTTACTGTTCAGGGCCACCAGGCTGACCGGCACCGTGCTCGTCGGATCGTAGGGAAGAACCACCGGCGGGAGAGTTCCCGGGGGCAATTGCGGAAGTGCACCCAAAGCCAGCGAGTTCACCTGCGTGAGTGCCCCGTTGGCATCGACGTCGTCGTGAAACATGTTGCGAATGATGCTCGCACCCATGATCGAGCGCGATTCCTGCAGTTTCATCCCGTTCGCCTGTCCGGTCCACCGCTCCATGCGGTTGGTAATGTCCTTTTCCATTTCGTTCGGCGGCATCCCGCCGTAAAACGTGAGAACCTGCACGGCTGGGCTCGTGAACGTAGGCAGAATGTCGACGGGAATCCGCAATACGGCCAGGACCCCCAGTACGATAATCGTGAGCGAGAACACGACCACGGCATGTGGATTGCCGAGCGAAGCGCGGATCAGACCATTCATGGATTTGGGATTCCCTTGCCGACAGTGCAGTCACGAGTGGAACGACTCAGAACCTTCTTGGGACATCAATACATAGCATTCCCCACATTCCTCGCAACACCGAAATTGGGCACCGCCCGATTGTGCTCGCCCGGTTATGGTGCTGATGACGGCGCGGCAAAAACCCCTCAACTCGATAGATTACTTAGACTTACAAATAAGGTTCTGGTCGTCGAACCGAGTCTTTTTCAAGGCGCATCGAATTTCGTTCCTTTCCAAAATGTAACGGGGAATTGACCGGTTCCCAGACGCTGATCCGTATGTCGAACCGACCAGCCGCCATCACCCGCGTAGTGCCAACCTTAGAAAGCAGTGCAAGATCAAGATAGATGATGTGACGCCCGCTTGCCGGTATCGATTATGTCGCCGCAGTCCATCGCTGTTGCCAAGCCCGTCACCTTGTTATCCATTCGTTTCGTTTGCCGGCGGCTACTTCATTTCAGGCGAGATTCCGAGAGTCCTGGAGTTTTATAACCTATTTATACAAAACGCTTTGCGTCACAGAAACGCAGCTCGTGAAAAATTGTAATGTAATTCTATTTGTTTCAAGTCGATAACAAATGACAGGGATAAGGATTGTAGCGATTGCACCGAGAATTCATTTGACGGCAATGGTACGGCCCGGGGGGACGCATGGGATCGTTCAGCTTTTTTCGGATGCGCGGCGCTCAGAAGCTCCTGACCGGGCTGTCGTTGAGTGTTGCGTTGTCGACGTTCGCCCAGGCGGATGATCCTCCCCGATCCCGGACCGCTGTGCCGCGCCGGCTCATGGCGGACCAGATCGCCACAATGCCTGTGTCAAGTCCCCCGGGACGCAAATCCCCGCGTAAATCGTCGATTCGGCCGGTAACGGTCGATGACGCCGATCAGCCTGGCGCAGCAGACAACCCGACGCAATCTTTCGAAGCGACCGACCCGGCCGAAATGGCGCGCTTGGATGAACATTCGGTCCCCATTGACCTCGCCGCCGCCTTGAGGCTGGCGGGAATCGAGAACCTGGAAATGATCCAGGCCCGGCAGCGCGTGGAAATGGCCGTGGCTCAACAGCAATTGACAGCGGCCCAAATCCTGCCGACCCTCAATCTGGGCACGAACTATGATACGCACACGGGGAATTTACAGCAGTCCAGCGGCAACATTCTCAACCTGCAGCGGAGCGCTTTGTACGTGGGGGCGGGGGCCAACGCCGTGGCGGCGGGAACCGTTTCGATTCCCGGGCTGCAATGGAATCTCAATCTTTCGGAGAGCGTCTACAATTATCTGTCGGCGCGGAAACGAAACGAACAATCGCGGTTTGCCAATCAGGCCGTCGAAAACGAAGTGCTGCTCAAAGTCGCCGTCGCCTATACCGATTTGTTGCAGGCCCGCGCCGTGTTCAGCCTGGCCGTCTTGACGCGAAACGATGCCCGAGAAGTGGCCCGGCTCACGGCCAACTATGCCATCACCGGCGACGGCCGACAGTCGGACGCCGATCGTGCTGCGACGGAACTGAGGCGGCGTGAAGAGGAAGTCATCGGCGCAACGGCCGAAGTGGGGCAGGCCTCTCGGCGTCTGGCTGAACTGCTGAATTTGAGCATCACAACTCCGCTGCGCCCCGTCGAATCCCAGGTGGTGCCACAGTCGATCGTCCCCAATCGGATTCCCTTATCGGAACTGATTGCGGTCGCACTTCTCGACCGCCCCGAGCTCAAGGCGCGGCAGGCGGCGATCCAGGCGGCCATGCTCGAATTGAATTCGGCCAAATTGCTCCCCTTTTCCCCGCAAGTCATGCTGGGTATCAGCGGCGGCGTATTTGGCGGGGGTAGCAATCTGGTGGCCAGCGCGACTCCCCCGGCAGCGGGCTTGCCGCCCAATCAGCCGAGTTTCGGTGACTTCAAAGATCGTACCGACATCGACGCCATCCTGTATTGGTCGGTTCGCAATCTCGGTCTGGGCAACAAGGCCCTGATCGACATCGCACGAGCGCGCGCCAAAAGCGCCGATTTCGAGCAACAGGCCACGCTAGACCAGGTGCGGCGCGAGGTTGCCGAGGCCTTCGTCCGCACGCATCTGCGATTTGCCGAGATTCAAGTCCGCGCTCGTGGCATCCGGTCGGGCACCGAGGCCCTGACGGAAGACTTGATACGCGTTCAAGGGCGCGAAGGGAAACCGATCGAGGTGCTCGACAGCCTGCGGCATTTGGCCACCGAGCGCCGTGATTACCTGGACGCCATCGTCGATTACAACCGGGCCCAATTCGAAATGTATGTAGCGCTCGGCAAGCCGCCCGCAGATCTTCTGTCGCGGCCTGTTCCCCAGGACCTGGGCAAACACCCTGAACCATGATGCCAGCACATTCGATCATCAAATCTGCGTTCGGATTACTCGTCGTCGCGATGGCGTCTGCGCCCGATCTCGCACTGGCGCAGCGCTCGATCGACTTCGAAAATCTGCCGGGCCGCGCTCGATTGAGCACGCGCAGCCCCGTCGCAGCTGCCGAGGATCTTTCCCCTCCGCGTGCGACGAGCCGAAAAAAAACCGCCGCACGCAAATCGGGAAAGATCGTCCAGACGGGCGGCCTGTCGCCCGACGATCCGGCGGAGCCATTGGACCGTGCCGCGGACGAAGCTGCGGATGCGGAACTGGATCCGCTTCGCGATCTGCTGAACCAGTCGGCCACTCCCATCGACCTCCTCGCGGCCCTGCAATTGGCCGGCGAGCAGAATCCCCTGATTCTGCTGGGTCAGCAACGAGTCGTTGAAGCGGTCGCGCAACGACAATTGGCCGCGGCCCAGTTCCTCCCCACCGTCAACCTGGGAACCAGCGTCGACAGCCACTGGGGCGTCTTGCAGCAGTCGACAGGAAATATTCTGTCGGTCCGCCGTGAGGACGTGTTCGTCGGCGCCGGAGCCAATGCGATTGCCGCTGGGTCGGTCAACATTCCCGGCGTCGTGTGGACCTTGAATGTTTCAGATTCGATTTTCAATTACCTGGTGAATCGGCAGGAAGTCGATCGCCGCGAGTTCGCCAGCCAGGCGACGCGGCAAGACGTCTTGCTCCGTGTGGCCGTGGCCTATAACGAGTTGGCGCGAAGCGAAGCGGCCCGGAGCATCGCCATTGTTTCGCGAGACGACGCGCGGGAGCTGGCCCGGATCACGGCGGCGTATCTGAAAACCGGGCAAGGGCGAAAACCCGATGCCGACCGTTCCGCCACCGAACTGGCGCGGCGCGAGGCTCGCTTGATCGAAGCGGAGGGCAACGTGGTGCGGGCTTCGGCCGCTTTGTGCCAGACGCTGCACCTCGATCCGTCGATGCGGCTGCATGTCACCGATAACCAGGTGATCCCCCGCTCGATCGTTCCCGACCCGATCCCGCTTCCCGAACTGCTGGCGATCGCCTTGATGCACCGCCCCGAGCTGAACGAACGCCGCTCCGCAGTGACTCAGACGTTGCTCGCCTTGAAGGGGGCGAAAATGCTTCCCTTCTCGCCGACCGTCTTCCTTGGCTTCAGTACGGGGGGGTTCGGCGGCGGCAGCGACCTGGTCGCGCAGCCGACGACCTCGTTGCCGTTCGGCCGCGGCGATCCCCGGTTTGCCGCCCTCCAGGGCCGGGCCGACCTGGACGTCATGGGGTATTGGACACTTCAAAACCTGGGAGTCGGAAATAAGTCGATGATCGCTGCGGCCCGCAGCCGCCTCTCCAGCGCCGATTTCGAGTTGCTGATCACGCTCGATCGCATTCGTGCCGAGGTCGCTGCCTCGCAAGCCAAGACATTTGCCCGCTTTGCCCGCATTCGCTCGTGCGAATTGGCGATCGACGCCGGGCAGCAGGCCTTTACCGAAGACATGACGCGCGTTCGGGGCTTTCAAGGCATGCCGTTGGAGGCCATCGATTCGTTGCGACTCCTGGCCCAGTCGCGGCTCGACTATCTCAACGTCATCATCGACTATAACAAGGCCCAATTCGAACTGTACGTAGCGCTGGGGCGACCGCCTTCCGAGATTCTGGTGCGTCCGGCCGAACCCCAGACTCCGCCGTTGATTCCGCCGGAGCCTGCGCCATGAGCCAATTATTTCGGGCTGAATCCACGATCAGACACGCTGCAGAGGGTTCCATGACCAGACATGCCATTTGCACTGCCGTTCTCGCAGGGACTGTTGCCCTTTTGGGCGTCGGCGGCGGGATGCCTACGGGACTTATTCACGCCGATCCGCCTGCCCGGCAACAGCATGCTCGGCAGCGCCCCGCAGCGGGGAAGTCCCGTGGCAAAATCGTTCGCGTCGCAGCCAGCGAGGCCGGGGATCAAGCCGACGAGCCGCCCAGGGCCACGAAAGGCGGCCCGCGCAGCCCGGCGAAACTGTCCCCCGACGAAGAATCCCAAGCGCTGATCGGCTTGTCGCGGGACGACGTCTTGCCCCCCGCCGTCGAACAGCACATGATCGATTTGCCCACCGCTTTGCAGTTGGCGGAAGCGGCAAATCCCACGATCGCCCTGGGGCGCCAAGCCATTTCCGAAGCCGTGGCTTTGCAGTTGGGGGCGCGTGGAATGATGCTGCCGACTCTTAATGCCGGCACGACCTATCACCTGCATCAAGGCGCCCTGCAGTCGTCGTTCGGCCAGATTCGTGATTTGACCGAACAGTCGATCTACATTGGCGGTGGGGCGCGAACGCTGGCTGCCGAAACGGTCGCCATACCGGCGGTTCGCATCTTCGGCCATCTGGGAGACGCGTACTTTGCTCCGCTCGCCGCGGGGCAAATCGTGTGCGCACGCTCGGCCGACGCGATCGCCATCGACAACGAGACGCTGCTCTTGGTCGTGCAGAAGTATATGGAGCTGGCGATGGCCGAAGCTTCGCTCGATGCCATTCATCGGGGGGAAGACAGCATGCAAATGATTGTGCTGGCGACGGCCGCATTCGCGAAAACTGGGCAGGGACGAGAGGGTGATTTCAACCGGGCCCGTGCCGACGCATTGCTCCTCCATGCCGAAGAGCAGGACTTGCAGGAGCAAGTCGCCGTGACGTCAGCCGAGCTGTCTCGCGTGTTGCATCTCGATCCTTCTATTCGCCTGCGAACCCTCCCCGGCGCGCTCGAAATGGTCCAGCTCGTCGATCCCGACCACAGTATCGAGACGCTGGTCGAAATGGCGCAGGTCGCACGGCCCGAGTTGGCCGCGCGCACGGCGGAGATTGCCGCCGCCGAATATCGCGTGCGCCAGGAAGTGACGCGGCCCTTACTGCCGGTCGTGTCGGTCGGATTCAGCGGCGGGGCCTTCGGGGGCGGCGGCAACTTCAATCCCCGTCAGTCGTTCTTTCAAACATTCGGCGGCCGGACCGACTTCGACGTGACGGCGGTGTGGTCGTTGCAGAACCTGGGATTCGGGAATTCGGCGATTCAGAAGCGAACGCGTGCCGAGCGCGACCAGGCGATCGCCGCGCGGGGCAGAATGTCGAACCGCATTGGCCGCGAAGTTGGCGATGCGTTCGCCAAGTCCGAGTCCAGAAGGCGGCAGGTAGGCATTGCGCAACAACGGCTGCGCTCGGCAGTGGATGGAGCACGCGAAGAGCTCGAGCGCACGCGCGGAGGCGAAGGCCTCCCCATCGAGGCTCTCAACAGCGTCCGCCTGCTGGGTGAGGCTGGTATGGCGCTCGTCGAGGCGATCGGCGGCTACGACCTGGCGCAATTCGAGTTGTTCGTCGCCGTCGGCCAAACGCCGCATGCCGCTCTTCCCGACCCCAACAAATCCTTTACGGACGACGGCACTCCGTGACGGGCCAGTCGCCCCGGGACGGCCGGCTTGGTTGGTCTTTAGGTCCGGCGCAGGGACGTGCGTCGGGTTACAAATCCGTAATCATGCGCTCCCCAGGGCCGAGTGCCGTTGACCTCAGTCGAGAGACTGGGATAGAGTTCGGATGGAATGTTCGGGCTGCGATCATCGCCAAATTGCGATAAGTTGCGATTTGTGTCGTCGCCAGGATCGCGAAAGACGCCCCGAAACCCGCTGGCCTTTTTGTGGAGCTTGATGGAATGTCGCGAAATTTGCACCGGCACAAATGGTGGATACTTGGTTTGGCAGTCGTTCTGGCGTCGATTGCCGTCCTGAAATTTTCAGGCCCCGGAGTCGCCGATGAAGAGCGTAAGCCCGCCAAGGCCCGCCCCCGGAACGGCAATACGGAGCCCGAGCGATCGGCGCAAGCCCCGAACCGCGTTCCGGTCGTCAAGCCGCAAGCTGGAGGCATCGCTCGCAGCAGCGAACAGCCGGGGACGATGGAGTCGTTCGACTTTGCCGAACTTTACGCCAAAGTCTCGGGCTATGTCAAACTGCAAAAGGTCGATATCGGATCGAAGGTTTCGGCGGGCGACACGCTTGTGGAAATCGACGCCCCTGAGTTCGAGGAGGCTTTGAATGAGGCCGCTGCGGCCGTCGCCCAGGCTGAGGCACAGGTGACGCAAATGGAGGCCCGCGTCGAGACGGCCAAGGCGGAACTGGAAGCGGCCGAGGCAAATATCAAACTGGCCAACGCGGAGCTCGAGAAGGCGACGTCGTTTTTGAGTTTTCGCAAGATTCAATTTGAGCGCATTCAGGGTCTGTTTGATCTGAAATCGATCGACGCCCGTCTGGTGGACGAAAAGCGCGAGCAGCAAGACGCGGCGCAGGCCGCTGCGAACTCGGCAACCGCTTCTATTGTCGCCGCCAAATCCCAGGTCGTTGCCTCGCAGGCCCGGATCGCTTCCGCGGAGGCCGACGTGCTCGACGCGAAGGCCAAAGTTCGCCTGGCGAAAGCCAAAGAATCGAGGGCCAGAGTCTTCGTCAACTACACCAAAATCATTTCTCCCTACAACGGGGTCGTGACTCGTCGCAGCTTCCACGTCGGCGATTTTATCCGTGCGGCCGACCAGGGGGGCGCCGTTCCACTCTTGACCGTGGCCCGCACCGACATGATGCGAGTGATTATTCAAGTCCCCGAGCGCGACGTGCCCTACGCCGACGTGGGCGATCCGGCCGTGATCATTCCGACTGGTCTCGACAGCGAGAGAATCCACGGCAAGGTTGCGAGAATCTCTAATTCGGAAGATCGAGTCACGCGGACGATGCGAGCCGAAATCGACATTCCGAATCCGAAAAACAGGCTGCGGGACGGCATGTTTTGCCGGGTGACGATCTCGTTGGATGCATCGGCGAAAGGCCTTCGGATCCCATCCTCGAGCGTCTTCATCGATCGTCAGACGAAGAAATCTTCCGTGTATGTCGTCGTGGACGGCAAAGCGCGCCGCCGGACCGTGGAAATCGGCCAGGAAGACGGCAGAATGACGGAAATCATTTCTGGAATCTCGGCCACCGACCTGGTGGTGCAGCGTCCGTCCGGCGACCTCGGTGACAATGTTCCCGTCGAGGTGGAGGAAGCGACGACCGGCGAGGCGCGTCCCTCTCGCGTGGGCCAGGGACCGGGCTCAGCGAATTCGTAAGCGCTAGGCGCTCGGCCAGCCGTTGCATTTGAATTTGGGCTGTCAACCGGCGTCGGTCGGTTCATGTGTGGCGTGATCGTGACACCGCAAGACGAGAACCGGACAGGGCGCGTATCGGATCACGCGGTCTGCTACCGAGCCCAGGAGTAGTCGCCTGATCCCGTGAAAACCGTGCGACGGAATCACGATCATGGCCGCCTGCTGCTGCCGCGCATAATCGGTGATCGCGAAGCCGGGGTCTCCCAGGCGCACCTCCTGCACGACACCGGCGATGTCGTGCGATTTCAGGAATTCCGCCAGACGCTGCCGACCTGCGGAATCCCACGTCTCAGCTTCGGTTCCGGGGGCCCATTCGCGCAGCAGGTCGCGGTCGCTGCCTCCCATCAGGACATGGATCACGTGCACATCACTGGGCTTTGCCACCAGCTCCAGCGCAGTGGCGATTGCCGCCAGTGAATGCACGGAGAAGTCAACTGGAACGACGACGCACGCCTTCGGAATCCAAGGCATTCGGTGCTCCTCAAATAAGTGAATGGAAATGGCACGATCAAAACTGCTGCACGCGGTCGCTTTGCAACCGCCCGCGGCTGCGTTTCAGCGACCGTAGTCACCTCCGCGGCCACAGTGGGCGTTTGCGAACCATCGTTGAGTCTCTATAATATTATAGACACGTAGGATCGTTCGTTGTTTCTAATCCAGCGACAAAATCTCCGATTTTTCGGCGAGTCATTTGGACCGCTCCGGGTCGGCCGTGGAGGTGGAGCGGGCAGATTTTGCTGGCCAGACTGAATCCGGAAAGAGCTGCCGGTGGTCTGGTATTTGCTCGTGAAAGCAGCGAAAGCCAAGATGTCACCGAGGGAGGTCCTCACATGTTCCGACAGGCAGCGCCGCTGCGATCAATCTTAACGATTGCCGGGCTGGCAATGGTTGCGCTCGTTGCCTCGAATGCCGTCGATCTGAAATTTCCCGATCATGGGAAATCGCCGGCACCTGGAACGCGCGGCGTGGTACTGGGCGCGCAAGTCAAGCCGCAGCGCAAGCGAGTGAAGGTCGTCCATCCGCACAAAGGGATGTTGCAGCAAACCTCGAATCAACCGGCCACAATCGAGGCATTTGCCTATGCCGATCTGTACGCCAAAGTGTCCGGGTATTTGAAAAAGCAGCCCGTGGACATCGGCGACATGGTCACAGCAGGCGACGTGATCGCGGAAATCGATGCCCCCGAATATCAACAGGACCTGAATCAGGCACGGGCGACGCTGACGAGAGCGGGGACTCAAGTCACTTTGATGAACGCGAAAGTGACGACCGCTAGGGCCGACGCCGACGCCGCCCAGGCCGAAGTCAAGCAGTCCGAAGCGGAAGTCGTCAAGGCGACCGCGAACCGGGAATTTCGCGAGAAGCAATACGAGCGGGTCAAGGAACTGTTCAAGCTAAAGTCGATCGACGAGCGGCTCGTCGATGAAAAGGAGAAAGAACAAGAGGCGGCGCGCGGCGCCGAGTTGTCGGCGCGGTCGGCCGTGTTGACGGCCAAGGCCCAAGCGGAAGCCGCCCAGGCGCGTGTGGGCCAGGCGACCGCCGAAGTCGAGGACGCGAAAGCCGAGGTGCAGGTGGCTTCTTCGCGGGTGGACAGAGCGGCCGTGTTTGTGGCGTACACCCAAATCAAGTCTCCGTACACGGGGGTGGTCACACGCCGGACCAATCACGTCGGAGATTTCATCCGCTCCGCCGATGAGGGGGCGACGACGCCCCTGCTATCGGTGGCGCGAATCGACGTCATGCGCGTCGTCGTAATGGTGCCCGAGGCGGAAGCCGCCTACACCGAGCGCGGGAATGCGGCGGTCGTCGAAGTGGACGCCATCGCCGACAAACAGTTCCACGCCAAGGTCGCCCGAATCTCGAATTCGGAAGACCGCACGACGCGCAGCATGCGTACGGAAATCGACTTGAAGAACGACTCGGGGCTCCTGCGCGACGGAATGTTCGGCCGGGCCACGATCGACCTGAAGAACGCGCCGAATGTGGTAACGGTCCCCTCGTCGGCGGTGGTCAAGCACGACAGGAAATCGGCGGTGTTCGTCGTGCGCGACGGCCAGGCGCATTCCCACCCGGTCAAGACGGGCCGCGATGATGGTGTCCGCATCGAAATTGTATCCGGCCTGACGGGGGATGAGGAAGTGGTTCAAACTCCGGGAGGGGACCTGGCCGAGGGAACGCCCGTCGAAGCTGAAAAGTCCGACGAAAAGAAAACAGGGCATTCGCCACGAGAGGCCGCCGGCGCGGGGAATGGCCGCAAACGGTGATCGCGTGAACGAGCGAGAGAGGGGAAACGGCAGATGGACGGACTGATTCGGGCCAGCCTGGCGAACCCGCGGGCGGTGACGGTCTCGGTTCTGTCGATCCTGTTCCTCGGATACTTCAGCGCGACGTCGATTCCGATCGACATTCTGCCGGTGTTCAAGTCTCCCGCCGTGCAGGTGTTGACGTTTTACGCGGGCATGCCCGCCGCCAGCATCGAGAAAGACATCACCAACCGCATGGAGCGCTGGACGGGACAGGCGGCAGGGACCAAGCGGCAGGAATCGCGGTCGATCGTGGGGGCCAGCGTCATTCGCAACTATTACACCCAGGACATCGACCCGAACGCGGCCCTGACGCAGGTCAATTCGTTGGCGTCCGCCGCCATCCCCAATTTGCCCCCGGGCACGCTCCCCCCCGTGATCCTCCCCTTCGACCCGACGAGCACCGTGCCCGCGTGCCTGGTGGCGCTCGACAGCGGCGGGCAGGAAACGGAAGCCATCATGTACGACGTCGGCCGGTACGAGGTCCGCAATTTCATCATGTCGTCGAAAGGGGCTGTCGCACCCGTGGTCTTCGGAGGCAAGCTGCGGGCCGTGCTGGCGTACATCGACCGCGAGCGTCTGCAAGGACGCAACCTCTCGCCGGTCGACGTGATGCGGGCCCTGGACGAGTACAACGTCTTCCTGCCCACTGGCGACGCGAAATTCGGAAACACCGACTACGCCATCGACTCGAATTCAATGTACGACCTCGTCGAAAAGATGGGGGAAATTCCCCTCCGAGTCGAACCGGGCAATGCTACCTTTCTTCGCGACGTGGCGACGCCCAAAGACTCGGCCCTGATTCAAACCAACGTCGTCCGCGTCAACGGCCAAAGGCAGGTCTATATCCCAGTCTACCGTCAGCTTGGCTCCAGCACGCTGGACGTCGTCGATAATCTGAAAAAGTCGATCCCGGACATGCAAAACCGCGTGTCGCGCCCCGACGTGAAGCTCACCGTCGCCATGGATCAGTCGGTGTACGTGCGGCAGTCGATCTCCAGCCTGATGCAGGAGGGTATCCTGGGCGCCGTGCTGTGCTCTCTGGTGATTCTCGTGTTTCTGGGGCAATGGCGGATGACCGCAATTGCCGTCATGACCATCCCGATCGCAGTGATCGCGGCGCTGATCGGCCTGAAATATACGGACAATACGGTGAACGTCATGACGCTGGCGGGGCTGTCGCTGGCGATCGGCCCGATGGTCGATAGTGCCATCATTTGCCTCGAAAATACGCACCGGCATCTGGAACTGGGCGCGAGCCCGCGCGACGCGGCCTTTCAGGGCGCCAGCGAGGTGGCGATGCCTGAACTGGTGGCCAGCCTGTGCACGCTGCTCGTGCTCTCACCCCTGGCGCTGATGCCGGGCCTGGGACAATTCCTGTTCAAGCCAATGGCGCTGGCGGTGGCCTTCGCCATGATTTCGGCATATCTCCTCTCGCGAACATTCGTCCCGGCGCGCTGTGCCGGGTGGCTCAAGGCGCCTCCTCATCATGACGACAATGGTTCGCAGCAGCCCGCTCGCAAAGGCATGTTTGCGAAATGGGAATCAATCATGGCCGCGAGCATCAACTTCTACACGCGCCTGCTCGACCGCGTGTTGCATTACCGGGTGATGACGATTGGCTTTGCCGTGGGCTCGCTGCTCGCCGTAGTCGTTATTCTCGGGCCGTTTTTGCGGCGCGAGTTTTTTCCGGATGTCGACGCCGGGGCGTTCGAAATGGTGGTCCGTGTCGCCACGGGAACGCGGATCGAAGTGACCGAGAAGCGAATCGCCGACGTCGAACAGTTGATTCGCGACAAAGTCCAGGGCGATCTGCAGTTGATCGTCAGCGAATTGGGAGTCACGCCGGATTGGTCCGCGGCTTACACCCAGAATTCAGGCCCCATGGACGCCATCGTCAGGGTTCAGTTGTCTGAAAAGCGCGGGCGTTCCTCCCAGGAATATGTGCACTTGCTCCGCCAGGCACTGGCCCAGGACGCGAAGTTCACCGGCCTGGAATTTTCATTCGACGCCGGCGGCATGATCCGCGGCGCCATGAATGAAGGCAAGTCGACGCCCATCAACGTCCGCATCGACTCCAAGTCTCCGACCAAGGCCCGCTCGGTCGCGCGGGCCATTCAGAAAGAGGTCGAGCAGGTGGACGGCGTTGTCGATTGCCGGATTCTCCAGCGGCTCGATTATCCGGAGTTCATTATCAATGTCGATCGAGAAAAGGCCGCCGAGCTCGGTTTTACGCAGACCGACGTCATGAAGAACGTGATTGCCGCGCTCAATTCCAGCATCCAGTTCAATAAAAAGAACTTCTGGATCGACCCGGTCAGCCATAACCAATATTACGTCGGCGTGCAGTACCCGGAAGCCGATATTCTGGACATCAACACGCTGCTCGATGTTCCGGTGACGAGCCCGATTCAAGGCAAGCCTGTCCCGCTCCGCACGATCGTTCGCGAACCGGTGCGCAGCCTGGTGCCGGCGGAGGTCACGCACACGAACCTGTCCCCCACGATCGACCTGACGATGGGGGTTGATGGTCGCGACCTGGGTCACGTGGCCGACGACGTCCATGCCATCGTCGCGAAATTCGGCCAGGCGGAAAAAGGAGACAAGAATTCCTGGACGCCGTACGACCCGGATGCCAAGGACTCGCAGCACCCTGAATTGATGGCCGGGAGTAAGATCACGATTTCTGGCGAATATTCCCGGATGCAACAGACCTTCAGCGATTTGGGGACGGGCCTGATTGCCGCCTCGGTCTTGATTTATTTCCTGATGGTGGGCCTGTTCCGTTCCTACCAGATTCCGCTGGTCGTCATGTCGGCTGTACCGATCGGCGTGACCGGCGTCGTGCTGATGCTCTTCGTGACGCGTACGGCCATCAACGTGCAATCGCTGCTGGGCGTGATTTTCATGGTGGGGATCGTGGTCTCGAATACGGTGCTGCTGACCGATTTCGCGAGGCACATTCGCGAGCAGGAGCACGTCGATCCGACCCAGGCGATCTTCAAAGCGGCATCGATCCGGGTGAAGCCGATCGTAATGACGGCTCTGGCCGCGTTCTTCGCGTTGGTCCCCATGTCGTTGGCACTGGAGCGCGGCAGCGAGGCGAATGCGCCCCTCGGTCGGTCCGTCATCGGGGGCCTGTTGGCCGGTCTTGTCACGACGTTGTTCGTCGTGCCGGCCATTTATTCCCTCGTCATTCGCGAAGAACACGGGCCGGAACCTCGCGAGACTTCCTGGTGAGTTCTTGTCCGATGCTATCCGGAATCAGCGTGCTTGGGACATTCGCTTTCTTGCACCATACGCCAAAGAATTTGCCGGGAAGGCCGCTTCACAAAATCCCCACCGAGAATGGCCGTAGTGTTATCGGGCGTGATCTGCTAGACTTCACTCAGGCGAATGTGTCGCCGATGCTACCGTCCGAACTTCAAGCCGAGCTCGCCGATCCGTAGCTGGAGCTTACTGGCCTCGGACGATCATGAATGTGCCTGAGTCGAACTCTTTGAAAGGGATGTTGATGTCGAATGCTGCGAATCCGGAAGGTCAACCCACAGTCCGAGCCTTGCGCGAGCAGGAGCTACAGACGTTGTGGAAAACCAAGCATGGCCAGCAGCAGGTCTTGAATCTGCTCTGGACTAATCGCGATTCGCAGCAGCCGTTGCAGGCGGGTGATTCGGTATTTCAACTGATTCTCGAGCACGAATTCGGCCCCGTCCGGGTCTAAGCATGACGGACGTCAAGCGAGTCGGCAATCCGTAATCGTTGATTCAGTTGCTCCCCGGTGCGATTCCGGGTATCTCGGCCAGCGCATTGGAAGCCGTATAGGACTGGTCCATGCCGTATTGAACGGGTGTGCCTTCCCACACTTGGGCTCCGTCGATCGTGAGGGTGATCGAACGCGCGCCGGACAAGCGGCCGACCGCGAAGTTCCACCCCTTTCCATCCGACTCCATGAACAACGCGAGCTCCGGATTGGTTCCGTAGGCCAGCAGAAAAATCGCTCCGTCGGCTCCGTCGGAAGCCGAAGGCGAATACCGATCGACCGGCTGCGGCAGCAAACGCAGGTCGCAGTTTTCTTTTTCAACGAGCTCGGAGCCGCCGAACCGCTTGGCCATGGCGCGCATCTGCAGCAGGCGTCGCGGCGCGGTCTCTTCCGGCGGGGGAGCTGCGGGAATCGATTTGAAGTCGAGCGCAGAACCCTTCGGTTCCCAATGCACGTCGCCGCCGGTCGCCGAGAAACGCGTCGGCGTCAGCGACAGGTATTCGTAGACGATCCTTGGACTTCCAAAGAAATTCGGACGCAGTTCCGTCGTGATGAAAGCGCGCGGGCGGCCCTGCCCACCCAGCTTCCAGACTGCTGCCGAGATGTAGCCACGAGCGGGATCGAAGTAGCGAAAGATCGGCTTGGAGGCAAAATCAGTCGGAAAATCAGCCTCGCTGGATTTGACCTGCACGCTGGCAATTCGTTTCTGCATCAGCTCGAGCCGCCGCGCAGACAGTTCGTCTTCCTTCTGTTTCTGCGGATCGTCCGGTCGTCCGTTCTCTGCCAAAAAAAGCACCAGCGCCACCGCAGCCGTCGAAGTCATTGAACGCTACATGGGCCCCTCCTTTCGTTGGCGGTTTGTCGAGCTCCCGGAATTGGTCAATCAGCCCTCGGCATCATTATAGACATAACGTCTGATGCTGCAAGCGTACACAATGTCGGAACATAGCGTACACAATGTCGGAACATAAAGCACGGCCCTGGTCGGGCTTTCATCCGTAATGATCCGCGCGAATCCGCGTTATCCGCGGCGCTGTTTCTTTTGTCGCCCGGGCTGACCCAACAGATTCGACCGCTTCCCCTCGCACCTTTGCGGGAGAGGGGTTGGGAATGAGGGGCGTCGCGCATCCTTGACCCGTCACGACGCACGTAACGATTTCACGGCGGCATCCAGGC
>DASYAR010000335.1:0-4594 GCA_036501235.1 Planctomycetaceae bacterium | reverse complement strand
CGCCGCGATGATGAGTGTGAAAATGGTCCGATACATAATTCGCCCCGCCTGTTTGTGGTTCGATGATTCGTGGAGCAGAGTTGTCCGGCCCGGATTGTCAGCGCGCTTGACCGCCGCGGGAAAGGACGCGGCGGTGGGTCGCAGTGAAGCGACGGCATGCGCATAATAATTGACGCGGCAATTCCCGACCGACTTCATCAGGAGACCGACCTCAATGCCTACTCCAGTCACCCGCAGACGGTTTCTCGCTCATTCGTCGGCAATCGTCGGGCTGGCGCTGCCGGCGGGGGTCTGTTCCAGCTTCCGACCGCTGTGGGCGGCCGAAGAGCCGTATGACCTGTTGATTTCCGGCGGTTCGGTCGTCGACGGAACCGGGGCGGCCCGCATCAAGGCTGACGTGGCGGTGCGGAAGGGACGGATCGTGAAAGTGGGAGCGATCGGACAGGCCCCCGCGATAAAAAAACTCGACGCAACCGGGCTCGTCGTGTCCCCCGGTTTCATCGATATGCACACCCACAGCGATCGCACGCTGCTCGCCGATGGGCTGGCGCAGAGCGCCGTCCGGCAGGGGGCCACGACGCACGTCATCGGCAATTGCGGCAGCTCGCCTTCGCCGCGCAACGAGCCTGCCAAGTCGGGCGACAGATCATACACCACGTACGGTGAATTCCTGTCGGTTCTGGCCGACGGGGGGGTATCGGTGAACGTGTGCGGCCTGGTGGGGCACAACACGATTCGCGAGACGGTGATGGGGATGCAGAATCGCGCGCCGACCGAAGGCGAGATGAAAAAGATGCAGGAGTGGGCGGCCGAGGCGATGCGGGGCGGCGCGGTCGGCATGTCGACGGGCCTCGTCTCGCCGCCCGGAGCGTGGTCGAAAACCGAGGAAATCATCGAGCTGGCCCGCGTCGTGGGAAAAGGCGGCGGGATCTACGCCTCTCACATGCGCGGCGAAGCGCGAACCGTCATCGACAGCGTTCGCGAGGCGCTGCGGATTGGCCGCGAAGGACGGGTGCCGGTCGAGATCTCGCACCATAAGGCGGCCGGGCGCGAGAATTGGGGCAAGACCCGCCAGACACTGCCGTTGATCGAGGCGGCTCGTCGCGACGGCGTGGCCGTGAACCTCGATGTGTATCCGTACCGGGCCGGCAGCGCCGGGCTCTCGCAGCTTGTTCCGCCCTGGGCGCACGAGGGGGGAGATGGAGAGATGATTGCGCGGCTCAAGGATGCTGAAACGCGGCGGCTCATTGCCCGCGATATGGCGGAAGGGACCGACGACTGGCCCAATTTCTTTACCGTCGACTGGGACGACATTCAGATCACCTCGGCCGCGACTGAGGCTAACCGTTCGTGGGTCGGTAAGAAAGTGGGGGACGTGGCCCGCTCTCGCAATTGCCCGGGGATCGAGGCCTGCATCGATCTGTTGATCGAAGAGCGCGGACGGATCGGCATGATCAATTTCGTCATGGACGAAGAGGAAATGCGCGGCGTCCTGAAACACCCGCTGGCGATGATCGGTTCCGATGGCATCGCGATGTCTGCCGAAGCGAAACAAGGGCAGCCCCACCCGCGCTCCTATGGCTGCTTCCCTCGTGTCTTGGGAAGATACTGCCGCGAGCTCCAGCTCTTCAGCCTGGAAACGGCGATTCACAAAATGACGGGAATGCCGGCCGCCCAACTCGGCCTGGCCGGCCGAGGCGAGATTCGCGAAGGCCATTTCGCAGACGTCGTGTTGTTCGACTTCGATAAGATCATCGACAAGGCGACGTTCGACGAACCACATCAATACCCGGAAGGAATCGATTCGGTGATCGTCAACGGGCAACTCGTCGTCCGCCGCGGCGAGCATCTGGGCGTTCGGCCGGGAAAGATCCTGCGTCCCGAGCGCGCGTGAATCACGGAAAGGCCGTCAATTTTCGAAGCGTGGGCCTCAGGCGACGCGCGTTCGAGGGCAGGTCGGTGGTGCCTCGCGCCATTTACTCGGTAACGCCGGGCTTACCCCTACAGGTAGGCATCCGGTTTGGCAGTCGAAATGGGATGCGCCTCAAGCGATCGGCGGCCCGACCCGAAACTGTACGACAGACATCGCGGCAAAGTGCCAGTTTGCCCGTTCGAACCAGACGCTGGCCCATCCCATGAAACATTCCGACGGGCCGTCGCCGGGCTCTGATTCCTCGACAAAATCCGACAAACTGGCAGCTTGTCGCCACGTTCCCCATCTTGACCACCGTAAAAGCCGGCTGTTATACTGAATTCCTGCTCACGGAAGAGCGTGCCACCAGGGACAGACCGGCCCCATCGCTTCCGGAGCACGATTTCGATGCAACACATTAGCCGCAGACACTTTCTGGAGAACTCCCTCGCCGCCGCAGGCGCGCTGCTCGCGCTGCCGCGCGTGGGTTCCGCGGCCATCCTGCCCGGGATCGAGACGGTCGTCCAGCCACTGATCACCGGCGAAGAGCGCAATGCTCAGCCTGATCTGTGGGCTCTGGAGATCAACTACAAGCCGGTCCGCATGATTCAAGCTGAGTTGACCGACTCGAAAACCGGGAAAACCGGCAAGCAACTGGTCTGGTATCTGGCATATCGCGCCGTCGTCCGCAGTACTTCGGGGGTGCCTGTTGCGGATAAGGGCGAAGACCGGCCCATTTTTGTCCCCGAATTCACGCTGGTCGTCGACAGCAAGAAGGGGCCGCAGGTTTATCACGACCGTGTTTTGCCGGCGGCCCAGACTGCCATCAACAAGCGCGAACGCTATAAATATAAGAACTCAGTTGAAATTGTCGGGCCAGTTCCCAAAATAACACCCGATCGTTCGAAGACGCTCTCTTCGCTCGACGGCGTGGCGACATGGACGGGAATTGATCCCGACGTGGTGTTTTTCGCAATTTACTTTTCGGGTTTCTCGAACGGCTACAGAGTGGTCGCCGGGCCCGATGGAGAAGAAGTCGTCACCCGCCGCACGCTGGTGCAGAAGTTCTGGCGTCCGGGAGACAGGTTCGACCAATACGAAGAGGAAATCCGGTTCAAAGACGAACCGCAATGGATCTATCGCTAGCGGACATGATCGTTCGCGGCAACAGTCAGGAAAGGCACAGAGGACATGGCACACAAGAAGGGGCAGGGATCGACCCGCAACGGTCGTGATTCGCGTTCGCAGCGTCTGGGCATCAAGAAGTTCGGCGGCGAGCCGGTCATTCCCGGAAACATCATCGTGCGGCAGTGCGGCACGAAGTGGCGTCCCGGCCGCAATGTCGGCCTGGGGAGCGATTATACGATCTTCTCGCTGGTCGAAGGCAAAGTGTACTTCGATCAGGAAGGCCGCCGCGTCAATGTCGAACCGGTCGCCGCCGGCGCGAATTAACTCGCGCGCTCAACTCGTACCCAAGCTCCGCTTGGGTACGCAGCGTCCGAAGCTCTGCTTCGCGTCCCGCGACGTGCCAAATTCACACCGACATTGCGCGCACAGTGCCTGCCATGGGCAGTACGACATAAAAGGCGGATGGGCTGCGCGTTTCACTCGTTGCGCCTGACATGCCCTGTCGACTCGCTCCGGAAGGTAGGTTGGGTCGAGTTTTTGCGGGGCCGCCGGGGCTTCCCTTCGGTCCAGACCCGACCACCCGATGAAGCGCCGTCTGAATGCAGAACTCCCATGGCACTACGGCTTCGCCAGATCCAGGCACAGCAAATGATACTCATGAGCACTCCGGCCCAGGGGATCAGCGATCTCGCGCGCGACGTTCAGGTATAACCGCCCGCGAGACAAGACCGGCGCCGCCCACGAGGGATACCCAGCTTCGGGATATTGGAACCGTGAGATCTCCCGGAATTCACGGGAATCGGTGTCGACCAGCGCCAGCACGCCGCGCTCACCCAGGACGATGAACTTTCCGTCGGCCAGAATCGCGGAGCCGCGACCGTAGTATTTGGGGATATTCCGCCCCCGGCCATCCTTGGGATCGGGAAGGTCGCCGTCGTCCGGCTCGTGTGTCTGCCACTGCAACTTGCCGGTCTTAAGCTCCACACAGCGAAATGACGACCCCACCTCGTGCCGGCCGCTGAATCCAAACAGATAGCCTTTGTCGTGGATCGTCGTCGACCAGTGCGTCTGCATCGCGTCGACGTCGCTCCACACGACGCTCACGTCTTTGCCGTCCGCTTGCACTTTGAGCAGTACGGCTCCAGTCTCGTAAGCGGCGGACAAAAAGATCAAATCTCCGATCACCACGGGTCGAGCCGCATTCACCGAGTCGTGAATCTGCGAGCGGAACCAGTAACTGAAGTTGACCTCTCCGGTGGCCGGATCGAGCGAGACCAGGCCAGGCCTCATTAAACACAGTACATGGCGCTTGCCATGAATCGTGGCGGCGATCGGTGAGGCATAGCTGGCGAGCTTGGCGGGAGGGCGATCTCGCTGGATCCGGACCGGCGGCGCGGGGAAGGAATCCGCGCTGACATTCTGCCAGAGGGTCTTGCCGGTGGTCGCGTCGAAAGCCACCATCCCCGATTTCGGATGCCCGCCGACCATGACGATCAGCTTGTCTCCTTCGAGGATCGGGGTCGATCCCACACCGAAAAATGGCTGGGGAATCAG
>DASYAR010000334.1:0-7442 GCA_036501235.1 Planctomycetaceae bacterium | reverse complement strand
GCGGCGCGCCTTCCGCAATCCATTCGGAAACGATGCGGTATTCGAGACTGTCGTCGTCGAATCGCGCCCCGCCGCCGTGAGGGATCGTCCCCGTCGCCTTCAGCAGGATCAGGCTGTGCGCCGGATCGGCCAGGCTGACGCGGCGGCCCTTCGACTGGCGGGTGAGCGTGTTGTAATCCATCGGGCTGTCGTAACCGCGGAGGGCCAGCTTGAATCCTTTCTTGCCTGCCTGCGCGCCGTGACACGCTCCCATATTGCAGCCCGACTTCGTGAGTACGGCCTGCACGTCGTGCCGAAAGCTCCACTGTTCGGCGGCATTGGCCGACTTGACGGCGACCGGGGTTTCCACGAGCCGGCCGTCGATTTCGGCCCGGATCATGGCGGTTCCGTCGGCGACGGGAGTCACGATGCCGGCAAGAGAGACGAGCGCCACTTCAGGATTTAGCGATGCAAACTTCACCTTGCCTGTGACATCGCCCAGGAACTGGCCGCCGCGCATTTGTTCGACCACAAGCTGCTGCACGGCATGCGGTCCGGAGAGGACGGGTTGCGGCGGGAGGATTGTGAGCTCGGGTGGCTCGGCGGCGTGGGCCAGCGGAGGGATCGCGAGCGAAATCGAGAGAAGAGCGATGGAGAGAAGAGAGATTGGCAGGTGGTCACGAAATTTCATGCGCGGGCGGCCGAGGATGGACCATCCGGAAGCCCCGGTGAATGGCGAGCACGGGTGACGCTGACAATTGTGCGACGGATTTTCAGTCATGTTCATGTTGAGCGGGACAATTGATGACGGACCGGGGCTCATGCTCTGCGCAATGACTCAAAGACGGTTCTGCCACCCCTCCGGGGCTTACGGGCGCGTCCAAATTGCTCGCCGGCACATTTTCTCTTTCAAAACAACTCGCGGATTTCGTGGACGCCGAAATCGACGACGGGGACAGGGCGGCGTTGCGGGCCGGGGAGGTGGTGTTCCAGGTCGATCCCCAGCGCCCGATAAATCGTGGCGGCAATCTCGGCAGTCGTGACAGGACGGTCGGCCGGATAACCGCCGATCTCGTCGCTCGCCCCCACGACGCGGCCCCCTTTGATCCCGCCGCCGGCAAACCACACTGTCCACACCTGCGGCCAGTGATCTCGACCGCCGGCCGGATTCACTTTGGGCGTGCGGCCGAATTCTCCCAATACGGGGATGACCGTGTTCTCCAGCATGCCGCGCTCGCCGAGATCGTCCAGCAGCGCGGCGACTCCCTGGTCGAACATTGGGGCGACCGTTTTTTTCATCCCTTCGATTGAGGTGAATGGAACCGAGCCGTGAATGTCCCAGGTGATCTCGTTGAACACGGTGAGAAATGTGTTGACCGTCACGAACCGCACGCCGCGCTCGATCAGCCGCCGCGCCAGGAGCAGCGATTGGCCGAATCGATTCCGGCCGTACTTGTCGCGCAGTGCGTCGGGCTCTTGTTCGAGCGCGAAGGCTTCGCGCGCCGCGGTTGAGGTCATCAGCCGGTACGCCTGTTCGAAGCTGGCGTCCATCAGCCTGGCCTGCGGCGACGCTTCGAATTCTTTCACCGCCGTGTCGACCACTTCGCGCAACTTGCGGCGACGGTCGGTGCGCACGGCAGGCAGGTCGTTCGGCGGCATCAGATCGGGAACACGAAAATCCTTGGCCGAAGGATCGGCATTCAAGACGAACGGATCGTGTTGCTTGCCGAGGAAGCCGGCCTCTTGTCCGTGCGGCAGGTTGCCGCCGGTCGGACCCATTTTTTCGGGCAACACGACGTGCGGGGGCAGATCGGTTTTGCGCCCTTTGAGGTAACCGAGCACGCAGCCGACGTGCGGGCTTTCGAGACCGCCGCTGAACAACCGGCCGGTCTGCATCATCTGGTGCCCCGTATCGTGCACGGCGGCGGCCGTGTGATACACGCTGCGCACGAATGAAATTTTGTCACCATGCCGCGCCATCCCGGGAAACATTTCCGAGACCGTGATTCCCGGCGCCTTGGTTTCGATGGCTTGGAAGGGGCCGCGAATTTCGGCGGGAGCACTGGGCTTCATGTCCCAGGTGTCGAGCTGGCTCGGCGCACCCAGGTTGAAGATCATGATGCCGTTGACGTCTTTCCTATTCGGGTCTACGGCCCCGGCGGCCTGCAACTGCGACCATTCGGCCATCCCGAGTCCGACGGCTCCCAGCGAGCCGACCTGCATGAAGTCGCGACGGGTGAGACCGTCGCAAGTGTGTACTTTTCCGGGACCATGCAGTTCCAACATCGTCGGATCTCCTGAAAGCCAGACGCCGCGGACAGTTCCAGCGCGTTTCAAATGCGCAGAACAATCTTGATATGATACCGCCGCGAACGGGGCATCGGCAACACTCGACTCGGTGAGCCGCTAGGGCCAGATACGAAAACAACCCGGCGCCCGGGAGGATGCAATAAGTGCATTCCTGCGTGGGCGCTGCGGGTTGCTGTTGCGCGCAGCGATCATGAATTCCCGCGCGCGATCACTTCAGTCCGACGCGAATGGCGCGGCGCTTAGCGCGGCAGGTTCGGGCCCGACGTTTCGTGCTCGCCGGAACTGGACCCCGCCAGCGCCGCTTGATCGGCGTTGAGGCACAGTTCTTCGCGCACGATATTCAGGTGGCCGGGAGCGTCGATCCCGATGCGCACGCTGTTGGGCCCGATGCGGATAACGGTGATCTTGACGTCGTTACCGATCAGAATTCGCTCGCCGGGCTTCCTCGACAAGACAAGCATGGCTTCACTCCTTTTCTGGGCCGCTCTTGTACGTGACGTATGGCGCACCGACTGCGAAAAAGTCTTGAACTCCGGTGGGCAGCTCGCCGGTGGCTTTCGCGTGGTCATTGTGACGACGTCATCGCAAAGTGTACAGCCCAAGTCGGCAAAAAATCGGTTTGAGTACGGAATGAAACGGCTCGCCCACCCAGAGGATCGGGCCTTGAACAGACTGCCAGAAGCCTGAGATCGCCCGCAAGGTGCGCGGCATCGGCGCCGGAAACTCAAATAAGTTACAAAATCGCGGTTTTCCGAAGGGCTTATGGTCCATTAATCGGGCTGGCTGACGCCATGTCGCGGAAGCGTCGGCCAGTGCCGGCAGTGCCGGGCGGGACTATAGTGCCTGCTTTTTGGGCATATGGAACCATGCCTATTTTCTGAGCACTCCTGCATGGCTTGTCGCATTGCTGAAATGCCGCAGATCTTGCGGATGACCGATTCAAATCTCAGCAAAACGCAAATGGATTCGAATCTTGTCGTTGAAGCGACCCGGCCGCCTGAAGCGCTGGCCAATCCATCCAAAAGTGCTTTTTTCGCTCCAATTCGGATGTTCGAATATCGCATCAAAATATGTCGATCCTTATTGACAGTTTGACGCGGCAGATATTATCGTCAACATTGTCATTGCGTTTCACCGCCGGGAGCGTGGCCATGTTGAGCATTCTTGGGGATCGGCGTTCGCGGGATTGTGATGGAACAACTCGCCGCGACTTCTTAAAGGTTGGCACGCTCGGAATGGGTGGACTGGGCTTGCCGGCGCTGCTGGCGGCTCGGTCGCAGGCGGCACAGTCTGGGCTACCGGTGAAAAACACTTCGGTCGTCTGGCTCTGGCTGGGGGGCGGCCCGACGCACATCGAGACGTTCGATCCCAAGATGAACGCCCCCAGCGAGTTTCGCAGCGTCACTGGCGAAGTGTCGACAGTGCTCCCCGGCGTCACGCTGGGGGGCAATTTTCCCGAGATGGCCAAGATCGCCGACAAGCTCGCGTTCGTGCGCTCGTTCGCGCACCGTAACAGCGGCCACGGTGGCGGGACGCACTGGGTAATGACCGGTTACGACAATCGCCAGATCGATAACGGCGGCAAACCGACGCGCCCCTCCCTGGGCGCGATCACCGCCAAGGTCCGCGGGACCAATCATCCCCAGACGGGCATCCCCACTTTCGTGAGAATGAATGGCATTCAATCAGATGGTCCGGCCTTTCTGGGCACCGCGTATGGTCCGTTCGACCCGCAAGGCCAGGCCCGCAAGAACATGAACCTCGACACCAAGCTCGAACGGCTGACCGATCGCCGTGCGCTGCTCGACGGTCTCGACCGCTTCCAGCGCGACGCCGACGTCAGCGGCCTGATGGAGGGCCTGGATGATTTCGAAGAGCAGGCGTTCAACCTGATCCTGGGGGATGCGACGCGGGCCTTCGACATTTCGAAAGAACAGCCGGGTGTTGCGGCCAGGTACGGGAAGGGACTGGGCGAACAATTGCTCGTCGCGCGCCGGCTGTGCGAAGCAGGCTGCGGCTTCGTAACGGTCAACTACGGCGGCTGGGACATGCATGGTCAAATCTTGAATGCGCTCAAGACCCGCGGTCCAGCGGTCGATCGGGCCGTGGCCGCGTTCGTGCAAGACGTGGCGGAGCGCGGCCTGACCGAAAAGATCCTGCTGGTGATTACCGGCGAATTCGGGCGCACGCCGCGAGTCAATCGCACGGCGGGGCGCGACCACTGGGCGCCGTTAAGCACGCTGGCCCTGGCCGGCGGGGGCCTCAAGATGGGTCAGGTCGTCGGTGAGTCGAACGCGCATGCCGAGGTCCCCAAGTCGGCCCCGATCGGCCCGCAAGATCTGATGGCGACGGTGTTCGACGTGCTGGGTCTCGACCCCAAGCTGCAGGTGACGAGCTCATCCGGCCGCCCGACGTATCTGCTGGAAGAAGGCGCGCCGATCCGCGAGCTCGTGTAGCGAGAGTGATCGCCCATCGTATTGTCGCGTGCGTCTGCGGCACACCGCTTTCGCCGTGCCGCTTGCGGCTCGCGTTTTCGTCAATGTTCTCATCTCGCTCTGCCGGGCTTTGCCTGTAAACCGTCATTTTCGCTCGACGCTATGGGCAATCGATGAGTTCTTGCGAAAGCTCACGCAACACGACATCGGATGAGAATCATCATCCCCACGTTAAGCGCGATCTTCGCGGCAATTGCCGTGTGGCTGACAGTGCGAATCGTTAATCGAGGATGGAGGCCCGGACGACGGTTTTTCATTTGCGCGGCGCCGGCAAGTCTCGTGTTGTATCTGCTCTCGTTCGGACCGTGGCTGTGGTGCGTCGATCCGCGGCATTGGCAGGGAAATGATCCTGCTTTGCGAGGGCACGGATTTTACACGCCGGCCGACGTGTTCTCGTATTCCGGGCCGTCTTGGATTGCAGATCCTTATGACGCCTATCTGCGATGGTGTATCAGGCAGAGGATTTGGACCGAAGGCGAATGATTTTTTGCTGGAGATTTATCGTGCGGCGTCAGATTTCAAGGCCAGCACGGCCGGGGGGGGTCTTTCGCAAGCAAGCTTGCACGCGGAAGCACACAGAGGTGCGACGCGCGCTCCCCTGCTGCCATTCCTGATAAAGTCGGTCTGCGCCGACTTTCAGGAATGGCCTGTGGGTCGCGGTTAAACGACCTGAACGCCTTCCTTCGCCGTGAGGGCGGCGAAGAGCTCGCACAGGCGGGTGGTGATGGGTCGCGACTGTCCGTTGCCGATCGGGCGGCTGTCGACTTCGATCACCGGCGTCAATTCGCCCATCGTTCCCGTGCAGAACATTTCGTCGGCGCGATAAATCTCCGTCAGCGACAGATCTTGTTCGTGGCAGGGCATGCCGTTTGCGCGGCACAGGTCGAGCACTGTGGCGCGCGTAATCCCCTCGGGACAGGCGACCGTGCGGGGCGTATAGAGGACGCCACGGTGACTGAGGAAAATGTGCGTTGCATTCGTTTCGGCCACAAAGCCGCGCGTGTCGAGCATCAGCGCGTCGTCGGCCCCCGACCGATTGGCTTCGATCTTGGCGAGGATCGACTGGATCAGATTGTTGTGATGGATCTTGGGGTCGAGGCAGTCGGGCGGAAATCGCCGCACGCTGCTGGTGATCAGCCGGATGCCGCTGCGGTCGTAGACCGGGGGCTTGTGCTCGGCGAGGATAATCAACGTCGGGCCGGATTGATTGAGCCGCGGGTCCATGCCGGACGTGACTTTCACGCCGCGTGTGAGCGTGAGGCGAATGTGCACGCCGTCGCGCATCTGGTTAGCTGCAAGCGTATGGCGGATCTGCGTGATGATCTCGTCGTGTGTGGGGATCTGCGCGAAGGCCAGGGCGAGGGCCGAGCTGCGCAGCCGGTCGAGATGCTCGCTGAGTTTGAAAATCCGCCCGTCGTAGAGCCGCAGCCCTTCCCAGACGGCGTCACCTCCCTGGACGACCGAATCGAACGGGCTGACCCCCGCTTCGTCGCGATGGACGAGCCGGCCGTTGATGTTGACGATCAGGTTGCGGTTTTTTTCGTTGAATTTTTGCTGCATGAAATTTCCGATCGTTTAACCGCAACCCCAGCGGGGTGCGCGTTTCGCAGGCTGCACGCGTTCGTTTCGTGGAGACGCTGTCGCAGGTTGGATCGTGTGATGTTGTTGCGTTTGAGAGCAAGTTGCCGTTCGACACGCGCTCCCCGTTGGGTCGCGGTTAAACTATGGCGTGCTTTCTATCGGAGGCGGCGCCCATAGAGGCGGTCATAGTGATCGAGGCATTGGGAGTACACGTCTTTCAGTCGATCTGGGACGGCGTCGGGTTTGGATTTGTAGGGCCTGAACGACGTCGACGTTTCCACTTCTTTATACCAGTGTTTGGCCCAGATGCCGTCGGTCGATCGCAATCCCGGCGGCCACGAGAGCATCACATCGGTGAATTCGACGCCCAGCGCATCGCACATCAATCCCAGCATTCGCCGGGGATTCTCCTGGATTTCGCGGGCGTCGAGGACGGGGGGCGTCGTGCCGGTGCACCCGCAGACGAAATCGAAAATCTCGGCCTGCTGCACAAAACCGACGTCTTCGACGGTGGGATCGTTGTTCTTGACGATGTAGGAGGTGATCACTTCCTGCGGATGGCGAATCAGGAAGCAATTCGTGACGCGGGTCAGCCATTCGCGGTCGATGACCGGCAGCAGATGGTGCGTCATGTGTTTCTGATAGAAAATCGGTTTATCCTCGGGAGCGCCTGCGGTGAGCCAGGAGACGACTTTTTTCCAGTCCGATTCGTGATGCGCGATGATTTCCGCGGCGACGGGATGTGGCATCCCTGTCACCCGCAGGTAATGCGAGTAGAGCGGTTCGTCGCACACGTACGTGTCCGGACGGTTGCCCCAGGCCCGCATCATGGCGGTGGAGATGTTGCGCGGCCCCGACCAGACGGCGATCCGTAGCGGTGAACGTGACGGCATGGATTTGACAGTGGAGAGTTTTCGGAGGTTTCAGCGTTCAGATTAGCCTATGTTGCGCACACCTTGAAGAAAATTGGCGATTTTCAGCTGCCGGCGGGGTAAATTCCAGCCATTTTCTGTAGTGGATCGGGCCAGAGCGGCGTGTAGTGAAGACCTAGCCTCTTGATTCGCCGGCCTCCTCCTG
>DASYAR010000333.1:0-5315 GCA_036501235.1 Planctomycetaceae bacterium | reverse complement strand
ACCACTGACAGTCGGCATCGACGACAGGCTGCGAGAACCGGATCGAAATAGCAGTTCCCTCGATGGAACATAGATGTTCGAGCATGCGGCTCAATTTGCGGGCGTCGCCTGTGAAATTGAGCGTGGAATGCGCGTTAATGTACGAGCCGCCGACAAACAGATCCTTATGGTCCAAGAGCGCTTCCCGCAATGCAGTTGCTGCTCGATCCTCAGGCTGAACGGCAATTTCCGGACGATCAAGTTGTCCAGCGCGAGCCAGGACTTCCTTGCGACCGCCGAAGTTGAAAGCGATTACCGCAATGCTCACCAGTGGGAGAATTCGACACGACATGATTGACTCCAGACACAGGTGCGAAGAGACGTCGCTCGCCCGATAGCAGCGTTCGATAGATTAGACGCTGTGTCCCGCAGTTTATTATTCGACTTCGTGACGATTTGACGGAATATCCGATCTGCGTTGCCCTTCCTGTACAAAAATTCAAAATCATTAAAATCATGAAACGGAGGGCTGTGTCCAGAATTCCAGCACAGGCGACTGGAACGACTCATCGGCCCGCCTGGCAGCTTGCACAATGTGAGCAACGGAGCGTTTTTCCGGCCGCCCGAATCCCTCGCAGATTCGCTACCATCCCACTCCGCCGGACGAAGCTCTCCGAAATGCTGATACTTCGGAGATATCGCTAAGATCGTTGCCAAGCTCTTCAACCGATCAATAGACCTACAGGCGCCAATGCAATCGGCAAACGGGACTCGAGTGCCGAGTTCTCCGGATGCGGAACGCCGCAAATTCGTGCCAGTTTTGCCGCAATTTGAATCATCAATCACAGATCCAACACAAAAGCCCGCCCCGTATGGCCAAATCGTAGGCGTTCGAGTTGGTCAGGACAGTCGACGACATTGACGTCGGAACGTGGCAGGCCGTTTGCCATTCTCGTTCAAGACCAAATCGCAATAGATTGAGATCACGCCCAGCATGTCGGTAAATCAAACACATCGTGCGCAACACACTTGCGACCGAGCGGACGAGCTCGTAGACAGTGATGCGTCGGCAACCTTTTTTGCGAACGAAACAGCCAGCGGATTGCGTCTGGATGCCGGAACTGTGCACATCAAGCGTCCGCACGGCGCCGTCGCGTTGACAGAGGCCCGTCGTAGCGAGGCGCCTCCGTCGGAAGTGGCGTACGAATCGCTGGAAGAGTTCGTCTGCCGTCACGGACAGTATTTTGATTCATACCTCGCCACCGAACCCGGCCGTTGGAATTTCTGGTCCCGCAGCCGTCGCGGTTTGATTTCCTGCGCGCTGTCGGGCCCGAATGTGTTGTGTGGCGGCGGTCTGATCGCTCCCGCAGACCATCGTGAAGAGCTTCTCGGCGAATTCATCGAATCGGCTGCGCATCAGAAGCTGCACGTCGTGTTCTTCAATATCTCCGACGAGGCGGTCCCTATTTTTCGAAAATTCGGCTTCCAGGCGACGAAGTGGGGCGAAGAGCCGGTCGTCGATCTGGGCCACTGCACCTGGAGCGGCAAATCGTTCGAATGGGTCCGCCGGCAGACGAATTTCTGCCTGCGCCAGGGCCTGGCCGCTTCTGAAGTGCGTCCCGACCAGCTCGATCCGCAGCAATGGTCGAGCACGATGGACGAACTGCTCGTCGTATCGGCCGATTCGCTGTCGCGCAAAGCCCAGGCCGCGCCGATGACGTTCTTCGAAGGCCAGATCGAAAACCATGAGCTGGGCCTGCGCCGCCTGTTCGTAGCCCGCAGCGAATACGGCGCCGGCCGGATCGAAGCCTTTGTGGTCTGCAACCCCATGCATCACGGCACGTCGTGGGCCACCGAACTCTATCGCCGGCGTCCCGATTCGGTGCGCGGCACGATGGCCTTCTTGTTCCATTACCTGTTGAATCAGATGCAGTCCGAAGGCATCCGACAGGTTGGGCTGTGCCTCGATCCCGGACAGGGATGCGCTCAGCGCACTCCCGGCGACAGCAGCCTCGTCCACCGCTCGATGCAGTTCGGCAATCGATACCTGAGCTTTCTGTTCGATATCGCCGGCCAGCGGCACTTCAAAAGCCGGTTCCGGCCGCGCTACGAGAGCCGTTACGTCTGTTCGTGGCCCAAGTCGACGATCGGGGGCTACGTGGCGTTCGCCAAAGTGTCCGGACTGTTCAACATCAGTCTGAAGAAACTGGCCAGCGCCTGCCTCGACCGCCTGCGCAAACGTGGAGCCCGCAAAACGCTGTCGAGCATGGATTGAGGTGATGGCGCTCCGAGTGTTTCGCTGATCGAACAGCCACACGCAAATCCATGGCCGAGTCAATCGATTCGTTTCCATTTATCGGTAAGGTTCAGTTTCGAAGAAGTCCCGTGCTGGACGACCTGAGGCCGCCTGCGCACCTGGACCGATGGCGACCAACTCTTTGATCGCCTTCCCCAGCGCCTTTCCGGCGTTCACGAATTGGCGCCGCTCCGTCGGGGTCACCAGCACCCGTTTCGGCAGCCTGCTCCGCAGGATCTGGTTCTCGGTCTTCAGGTAATTGATCTGCCGGGCCAGCTCCTGCCGAGTGTCGCCCCACGTGCAGCGGCGCGACGAAGCGCTTCACCAGATCTTCAAAAAACTCGTCGGGAGGCGGTCTGTCGTGCGTTTCAAGACGCAGTTTTTCTAGACGATCTCGACGCCGCAACGCGGAATTTGGAAAAAACTTTAACCCTGTGGCGGGAAACCAATTGTGGCGAGAAAATCTCGCTTCTTTGAACGCCTTGAGAATTTTATGTGTCCGATGAAGCGCGACTTTGACGGTATCCCGTCTGAGAGGACAGTTTTTTTTCGCAAGTCCGGCTGGTTGCAAGTTCTCAATGAGCCACGTCAGGAATAAAGAGTGCTTCGTCGGGATGGAGGGGGCGGGCGCCCTGATTCAAAGGAATCAAAGCGTATCGCAAATTGCCCCCTCCTTCCCTTTGACATTCAGTGCCAACGCATCGAACGCGATCGATCTGAAATGGCGGCGTCGGTGAGCCAACCACGGAATTCGCAGAACTTTTTTCTTGCTTTTCACAATCCGCAGCGGTTTAATACTCAACATTCCACATCCAGTTCTGTCGGGCCGCGATCCCGATAGATCGCCGTGGGGGCAAACATCGGGTCCCACGTCATTGGGCCAACTTCTGGGTCCGCCTTCCGCGGATTCCTTTCTGTTCAGCGCTAATCTGGCAGGGGGCTTCCACCTCTGTCGCCAAATTCGACTGTGCGTCCCGCGGGCCATCGACTCACTGACGGAGCTGCGAGGCCGTTTCACGTTCCACATTCTCTGCCCCAGCTTGCGGGAAGGAGCTTGAACTCCATTTCACGGAGGTGCTCGAAATCACGGAGGTGCTCGACAATCCAATGCCGTCCGGCCCGGGACGACGACTTCCATTCGGAATTCCCCTTTTACTCCATCGGCCTCTCACGTATCACGTCGCATCAGATCTTGAGATCACGGGCATGGAAAATCTCCTCAGCCAGACGCCTTCGGCGCAATGGGGCCGGTTGATCGCGCTGGACATGCTCTGGCAGGCGCGGACCATTGCGATCAACAGCGACCGCACGATCTGGGACTTCGCCATCGAGCTCGAGTCGTTGCTGCATGCCGGTGCGACGCTGGCAGACTTGCGCTGGCTCGTCGCCCAAGGGTTCGCCTGCCATGCCGAAGAAATCACCAAAGCGCAGCACACGACCCGCCGTTTTCGCCCGATCAAGTCGTTAATGATCCCTCGGGGGACATGCTTCGTTCTGGCCGACTTCGAGCGCTCGGCAGTCGTCGAGTCGATCTATCTGTCGATGCTGGCCGCCAACGATGTCGTCAGAAGCCGCATTTCGCGCGGCGAGATCGGTCCCGCAGTCTTCGCCAGCGCAGAACATCCCGAACGCACGGCTGGTCTGCGGCCACCGACCGTACCGGGTCCCGCGCTCGTGTCGGATCGGCAGAGTCGCGAGCAACAAGCGCCCCCAGGCCGGCCCGCACCTTCCGTCCGAACCCGATCGCAGCTGCCTGTCTGGAACCCGGGCGCTCACGAACTGCGGCTGGGCTCGCGGCTGCTGAAACGATTCACACGACCCGCAAAATCTCAGGAGATCATCCTTGCGGCGTTTCAAGAAGAGGGCTGGCCGGAACTGATCGACGATCCACTCCCACAAGATCCGTCTCAGGATCCCAAGCGCCGCCTGCATTACACGATTCACCATCTCAACCGCGGGCAGCGGCCGCACCTGATTCTGTTCTACGTCAACGGTGGCGGGCAATCGGTGCACTGGCGGTTAGCGAGTGTGCGGCGAGAGAGCGGCGCGCGACGCGCGCGCAACCGGCGATAGGCGCAGCAGCGCATCCAAACCGATAATGACCCGCCGTTGACGAACGGAAAATCCAACTCTGGATAAATTCCAATTCTTCGTCTCAAGCTCTCTGCCGACTCGACATGCACCACGATCACGCGGCGTCAGGCCTCCATCCTGAATATCGTCAAGCGCTGGTTCCGCTTGCTGAATCCTACCACGCGGCAGTGGCATTGAACCGCAAGGCCTGGGATTTCGCTCTGCAATTGGCAAGCCTTTACGAGCTCGGTGTCTCGGATTCTCAATTGCGCTGCCTCATCTGCCAGGGGCTGGCCGAACACCGCTTCGAAACCGGTTCCGGCGACCAGGACGAACGAACGTTCAGCCCCCCCAGGTATCTGCGGTTCAGCGCAGACAGTTGTTTCGTTCTGACCGAAGCGGGCTGTCTGGAAGCAACCCGCCTGAGCCGGCCCGGCGGCGGGCTCGCCGTGGCGAGCCACACCAGAACAGCGCCTTTCTACGACGCAGCAAAGCGGATTCTTTACTTCGCCGGTGAGACGGTCAAGCATTTTCGGGTTCCGGCGACGAACCAGGAACTGATTCTGATGGCCTTCGAGGAAGAGGATTGGCCGCCGCACATCAGCGACCCGCTTCCCGGCAGGGCGGGCACGCCGGCAAAGCGGCGGTTAAACGATGCCATCAAAAATCTGAATGCGAACCAGCACTGCCACAGTGTTCGCTTTCGAGGAGACGGCCGGGGCCTGGGAGTGCTGTGGGAGTCTCTGCGATAGGCCCCCTGGCGATTCGTAGAAGTTGCTCGAGTTTTTTTGAAAGTGCAGTGTCTTGGAGTTAGCGCGGTGTCCAGGAGTTGAGGATTCTTCCCCTTTCCTAAGGAGTATCACGATGGCCAACCAATTTCCGAATTACGCCCCGTTGCCTTACAAGATTATGAAAGGCGCGGGAGCGGGAACACCACCGCAGTCGGCCTCAGGCGGAGGCCTTCTCG
>DASYAR010000332.1:0-11474 GCA_036501235.1 Planctomycetaceae bacterium | reverse complement strand
TTGCCCGCATCCGGGGTCGTCCCATGGACTTTGTGGCGCAGGAGCGGCTCAGTCTGTCGACCGCACCGGCCCTCACTGGTGATCGGCTCGAACAGCGGCATCTGGTTTTGCGGACGTATCTCACGGCGCGTGGAGATTCGTTCACGATGATGGCCGGCGGCCTCTCGCGGTTCAGCGCTTCGACCGACACCATCGTCGTTTCGATGCAGCGGGGGGGAGGCAGTAAAGATAGCTGGGTCATTTCCGACGGGCCCGTCAGCTCGCTGACTCTCTTGCCGCAGAGCAGACTGCCCGTCCAGTTAAGCCGCGGTGGCAAAGACTTGCCCAGCCGCGTCGCCGACAATCTCTTCTGGCTGGGGCGCTACGCCGAGCGGGCGGAAGGGCTGGCTCGACTATTGCGTGCGGTGCTGATCCGGCTGATCGAATCCTCGGGGTTGGCCGATTCACCGGAGCTGCCCGTGCTGCTGCGGGCCGTGACGTACATGAGTGCGTCGTTTCCAGGTTTCGTGGGGGAAGGAGCCGAGGCGCGCCTGGCAGAACCCGTGCCAGAACTCCTGGCCCAAATCTACGACGCCGATCGGCCGGGGAGCATGGCCGGCGTGTTGGAAACGCTGTGCCACGTCGCTGGCACCGTCCGCGATCGCATCTCGCGCGACATGTGGCGCGTGGTGAACGACCTGGCCGATATTCATCGTCGCCGCGGCGTTCCCGCGGTTCCGATTGCCGGGCTCTCGCTCCAGAATGGCGCTTCGCACAGACGCCTGCCCACATTAAGTGACGCGCTCGATCTGCTCGATCATTCCGTTTTGACGCTGGCCGCCTTCAGTGGATTGACGATGGACAGCGTGACCCGCGGCGACGGCTGGCGGTTTCTCGACCTGGGGCGCAAGCTCGAACGGTCGATGCACACGGTCACCTTGCTGCGAAACACGCTGGTTGTCGTCCGCGATACCGAGTCGCCGTTGCTCGAAGCCATGCTGGAAATCGCCGACAGCTCGATGACGTACCGCCGGCGCTATCAAGGCTCGATCGAACCGGCGTCGGTTCTCGACCTGCTCCTGGCCGACGAGGGAAACCCGCGTTCGCTGGCGTTTCAACTGGCCGCCGTCGCTGAAAACATCGAACACTTGCCGCGCGATCCCGACCGCACCTCGCGCACCGCCGAGCAGCGATTGATGCTGTCGATCATGACGGCAGTGCGCCTGGCGGATGCCGATCGCCTGGCAGCCGTCGGCCCGGAGGGCGAACGAACCGAATTGGAAAACCTGCTGCTGGAAACAGCCCGCGCCCTGCCGACCGTTTCCGACTCGGTGACACAAACCTATCTCAGTCACCTCCAGCCCTCGCGACATCTCTCCCCTGGTCCGGGATAGCTATTTTTTTCTGACGAACTTCTGCATTCGTTTCCCGTCGACCTCGGCGACGAACAAGTTGCCCTGAGCGTCGCAGGCCAACATGTGGGGAGCATTGAGCTGGCCCGGCTGTTCGCCGAGAGTCCCCCACGAATGCACGAGTCGCCCGTTGTCGTCTAGTTGCAGGATCTTGTGATCCACAACGTCAGCCACGAAGATGTTGCCGTCGCGGTCGATGTCGATGCCGTACGGAGCGAAACCCTTCCAGATGGCCAGGACGTTGCCCTCTCTGTCGAACACCTGAATCCGTTCGTTCTCGCGGTCACCGACGAGTACGCGTTGTCGGGCATCGACTTTAATCGTGTGCGGCAGATCGAATTCGCCGGGGCCGTTCCCCGGTTTGCCCCACGTCTTGATGAATTTCCCCTGCTGGTTGAACTGCATCACGCGGGTGTTGACGTACCCGTCGGATATGTAGACCTCGTCATTCGCGCCGAAGGCGATGTCTGAAGGCTTATTGAATTGATCCAGGCCCGTGCCCGGCTTGCCGCTGCCCAGGGCCAAGAGCAGCTTTCCCTGTGAATTGAATTTGAGAACCAGATGGTTGCCGATATCTGTCGTCCAGATATTGTCGGAGCGGTCGATTCGCAGACCATGCGGCGTGTGCATCAGATCGTCTCCCCAGCCGCGCACGAATTTACCGTCGCGGTCGAAGCACAGCAGCGGCGTCTTGCCGCGATGCAATAAATAGACTTGGCCGCGACTGTCGACGGCGACGGCCGAGCATTTGCCTAGCGTGATCTCCGCCGGGACCTGCGGAAAACCGGGCACCGGAACAAATTCGATTTTCTCAGCCGCCTGGGCCGGCGCAGCGCAAACCATGAATGCGACTGTGACGGCAGCCAGGATGACATCGCGGCAATTCTGTTTCATGACAGGTTGCTCCAAGTCTCGTTCGTTATGATGCAGGGACTCATGATAGTTCGATTTGTCGCTGCTGCTCAAGCAAGAGTGGTTCAAGTCCGTGTGCTGCGCTCGACACGCGCATCCCGTTTGGATTGCGACTAAACGATGCTTTGGCTGCGGCAGGTGATCACTTGCGGCAAACGGAACGGCGGCATCGGCAGCTTTTTCCCGGCCGGCAAATCTTACCAGATCGGCACAGACCACAAGGTCGGTGATTGAGTCGCGACGGCGCGGCCGCTACAGACCGATCATCCGCTACAGGTCGAACGCGGCACCGGTAGGAACTCCCTCCCGGCCCCCTTTGCGTGATGCGGTTTTGCCGGGGGTGACGATTCTCACTCTGGATTTCAACGTAACGGAGTTGTCGGCCGGAACAGTTGTTCTTCCGGCGGCAGCTCTTCGCGAAATCCGCGGCTGCTTTCGGTTTGACGAGGCGGCCTGACCTTCCCTCCGCAACACGGTTCCTCTGGCCTGACAGCTGCGCTCTTGCCTCAATCCACCGTGATCAACACATCGTCTGCTGCTGGCGCCCGCCGGTCTTTCGGGCGCCCGACTGGGATCGCTCTGACGCTCGTCGCTGCGCTGTGCTGCGCGCCGGCGGGCTGTTCGAGAAATCCATCCCCCGTGCCGGTCGTCTCCTATGATGAGCAGATTTCGGCTGACGCGCTCGTCATTTCGGGACGCGCCCCGTGGGTCGACACGGGAGTCGACATCATCGCCGGCCAGCCGTTGACGATTTCAGCCAAGGGCCGGGTCGCGATCACGAAACTCAAAAAGCCTGTGGAAGACTCCGAGCGCGAGGTGGGCCCGGCAGGCACGTTCTTCTACGACGATCGCCTGTCGCACGCGCGGTTTCCGCTACCGGCCGCAGGAAACGGCCCGGCCCCTTGCTTCTGCCTCATCGGACGCATCGGTCACGGCCCCGTGTTTTACGTCGGCCCCGGGAGAAGCTGGACGCCCGAGCAGACCGGCCGATTGTGGCTGGGCATCAACGATTTCGATCCGACTGAAAACATCGGCGATTTCTTTGCCGAAATCAGCAAACCGGCCGACGTGCAGCCCGTCACGTTCCGGCAGACGGTGCCGCCGGCGTCCGAGGGAGGCGAACCTGTCCCCGACGCCACCGTCGTCGTTTTCTATATTGACGGGCTGCGTCCCGACGTCGTCGAAGAAATGGCCGCCATGGGACACATTCCCAATCTGCGAAAGGTGTTCGTCGACGGCGGAACGCATCTGGCCAACACGTTTACGGCGTTTCCCTCCGATACGATCACTTCGAACGGCACGATGTGGACCGGCTGTTTCTCCGATCGCCACGGGCTCAAGGGGCAGGTGCGCTTCAGCCGGACGCGACTCAAATCCGAATCGTTCCTCGAGACGCTGGGTCCGTCGCGCAGTTCGCGGCACCTGGGGCCGAAGGGGCTCGATAAGTTCTTTCACGAAACGCAGGCCGCCTCGATCGGCCTCGTCGCGGGCTCAGAAAACGAACGCGCCTGGCGCGAATCGAAAACCAGCAGCACGCCTGCCATTTACGATTACATGCGCGCCCAGGGGCAGGACTGGGCCACGGGCATCCTCCCCATCATGACCGACATGCCTCCCGTGCTGTGGACGCGCAGCATGGCCCGTGCGCTCCCCTACTTCGATACTCAGGAAGCTTGGCGGTATATCGACGACGCCAATAGCGATTTTGCCGTCCGGCATCTGATCCGCCAGCACCAACCCGTCACGATCATCTGGCTCCCCGAGACTGATTCGGTGAGTCACAAGGAATGCCGCGGACAATTCGGCAGCACCCGGCGCACCATCGCTCGCGCCGACCGGATGGTGGGGGACGTCATCTCCGAGCTGGCGGCGCAGAACCGACTCGATTCAACCTACCTGATTCTGGTGAGCGACCACGGCCACCTGGGGGGCCGTGATACGCATTTGTCGCGATTCGACCTGGCTGACGAGTTTTTCTTCTGCCCGCGGCAGGTGACGCGCAGCGGCCAGTGGGTCGGCGGCGGTCTGGGGCTCTCGGTGCGCCAGCACCGATTTGCCAACTGGCATACGGGGGACAAGGCGGGGCAATTCGTGTTCGTCGACGCCGATTCCGACGGCGCCGCGAGGATCTTTCTGCCGCACGCCGATTACCGCTCGGGCGAATGGGTCGGCGGAAACTCGGCCGCCGAGCTGCTCGCTTACCGCCTCGCGCCGCACCTGCCGCTCGTCAACCTCCCCGAAACGCTGGCGAACGCCAAGGCCGCGCACGACGAAGGGGCGGGAGATCGCCCGATCGACCTGGTCCTCATGAAGCTCGACGAGGAGTCGATCCTGATTACGACCTGCGATCGCGGTCAGGCCGTTGTCCGCCGTCGCCGCCGCGATGACGGAAAATGGGAGTACTGTTATATCCCGGTCGCCGGCGCTTCCGTGGCCGGAGACGGGGGCGTCGTCTGTCGCGAGATCGAAAGTCCCCAGGTCGATCCGCTGGGGCTCGCACAGCGAGTCCGCCCCGCGTTCTTCAAGGAATATCACGACGAGGCAGCCTGGTTGCTGGCGACGGCCGCGACCGACTACCCCGACGGCGTCATTACCCTCACACGTCACATGCTCTGGCAAGACGAGATCAAAGCCCAGGAACGCGAGTACGCCCCCGACCTCGTCGTCACCGCGCGGCACGGCTGGCTGTTCTCGACGCAGAATACTCCCGGCACGACGCACGGCTATCCGCTGGCTGAATCGGTCCGCGCCACTTGGTACATTTCCGGACCGAACATTCGTCACGGCGCCAAAATCGACGCGCCGTGCCGCCTGGCAGACCTGACCCCCACGATCCTGGCCCTGACCAGCACCGAGCACGACCCGGCCCGCCTGGACGGGCATGCTCTGCGGAATATTTACGACGTGCCGGATGGCGAGGTGGAAGGCCACGAAGGAGGGGGCGAATCGGCCGCGAGCGACCAGGCCGAGTTCTGGCAAGACATCGACCTGCGGGCCTGGCAGCCTCTGCCCTACACGCCATCAGCCCCTTACGAGCACTTGCCGAAATCGATCAATCAACCCTCCAGCGGTTGGGACCTCAACAATTTCGCCTACAATGCGATTTCGATCGGCGACTGGAGCGTGTTCCAGCTCATGGACAATATCCTCACGCCAATTACGCCGGGGCGGACGAAGATCGAACCCACGATCGACGCCGTCGACCGCCGGGCCGCTCATGCTCGCCATCCCTGGGTTGGCAATGGAGTGCGGGCTTTGAACGTCCCCGAAGTGTCGTTGTCGGACTACAGCCCGACGTCGGTCGGCAACATGCGGCGCGTCGATCAGGCGGTGGACTGGCTGCAGGAGCGAGGCACTCGCCTCGACAGGAAAATCGCCAGCCGCACGAGTCACCGCTCGGTGCTCGGAGCGCCGGTCGCGAACAAGGTGATCGACACGGTCCAGGACGGTTTCTGGGAAGCCTACCGCTGGGTGAGCCGGCTCGGGATCGAGATTCTCGACGAGATGCTGCTGAACAACATCGAAAACGGCATCGATGCGTCAGTCAACTCGTTCCGCAAAATCCCCGCCGAAGTGATCGTCGAGTAATACTCGAAGTTTGTCCATTGGGTTGCGTCGGTCGGCGAGGCCGGGCCATAATTCTTAATACGGACGTGGGTTTCTGGCGACGACTAGATGTGGATTTCAAGCGACGAGCATCCGGAGCGTTGTGGCCTTTTTTTCTGCGATTCAGTGTCCGGTATGCGGCGCCGAGAACCGCTTCGAAAGCAGCGAGCGGGGCGGACAGATCGTCTGCCGGCTGCATGGCGGGCCGATTGACGTGCCGGCCCAGACAATCGTTTTCGCGGAAGCACCCCTCGTTGCGGCGGCACGCGGCGCATGGCTCGTGTGTGCCAGTCCGCGGAACGGCGCGCCGCTTCCCATTCGCAATTCGCCCGTGGCGGACGGCAATGCCTGTCTGACGGCTACCTTGCAGGATCTGGTCGTCGGCTTGCAACAGGCGGAAATCGGCGTCCGCGTTGTGTGGGAATACCGCGCTGGGGCGCCGATCTCCGGCCCTCTTGCGGTCCATTTCGACGGCACCCTGCGAGCTCATTCGAGCGACGGCCGACTGCATGGTCTCTCGGCCGCGGGACAGCCCCTCTGGCCGCCCGTTGCCGTCGGCCCACCGTTGAGCTCGGCGTCCCCGCTCGTCGATCACGAAGGGAACACCTGGATCTGTGCTCATGCCGGCGGATTGATCAAAGTCGATGCTGACGGCGGCACTTCGCGCCGTCCGTATTTCTCCTGTGCGACGAAATTCGATTGCACGGGCCTCTTGTACGACGGAGCGTGCGTTGTCGGCGGCGAAGACCACTTCGTGCACTGCATCGACTTGCGCGGCGCGCGCGGCATCGAGCGCTGGAACCTGGCCGCCGATCGCGGACGTACCGGCTGGTACGTCAATTCGGCAATCGCGCTCGCGAGTGGCCCGACATTCGTCATTGCCAGCGGCGACAACCACATGTACGGCCTGGCTGCGGATGGGTCGCAGTGCTGGAAGACGAAATTGCCCGGACAGGCTCTCGGCAATCCGGTGGTCGACGAACAGGATCGAATTTACGTGGGGCTGTGCCGGGGTGTGACGGGGGCGTCGCCGACAGGCGCATTGGCCTGCTTCGATGCACGCCGACGAGAATGGCTGTGGGAGGTGGCCACTGCCGGGGCGGTCGAATCGACGCCGGTTGTCGGCTCCGACGGCACGATCTACCTGGGGGACAATTCCGGCGGCATCTCTGCGGTCAGCACGGCAGGCCAACTGTCGTGGAGGCTCTGGGTTGGAAATCGTGCGGTGCGGTCGGCGGGCACGATCGTCAGTCCGAGGCGCGTTGTTTTCGGAGACGATGCCGGTCGGTTGTTCGCGTTGCACTGTGAATCGTCCGGGTTGGCCGCGGGTTGGCCGCAGGCGTTGGGGGCGCGGTCATGGAACGTCGCCGCGACGGGGCCGGCGATCGAGGCATTGGCTTTCGGCGAATCAGTACGCACGCGGATCGAAAAATCATTTAATTGCTTCGAAAATCCACCCCCCGTGGAAGACGAAAAGAATCAACGTCTTCGTTGGCCGGTCGAGAAATGGAAACCGGCTCTGAGCGATGATCGCCCCGTGATCCCCGAGATCGCTCCGGAAGTCCCGGTTGAGCCTGTTCCCATCGCAGTGACTTCCGTCCCTCCCGTCGGACGATTGAACGCGGTGATCGACTTTCGATCGGGGATCGATCTGCTGGAAGTCAGCCCCCGTCCGTGGCGTGTGCCGCGCTCCGGCGAGAATCAGGAGCATCCCCTGTATTTGAGCAATGGCGGATCAGGCGATCTGCTGATTTCCGTTCGTCCGTCGGGAACAGGGGCCCTGATCTCGCCGCCGGAAATGCTGCGGATCAGGCCGGGCCGCGGAAAATTTGTCGTATTGCGACTTGAATCCCAGGGTGACGAATGGGTGATGCTCGAGTTCTGCGTCCAGGGCGCGTCACCCGGACGACGCCGGACCGTCAGAGTGTTTCGGCCCTCGGGGAAGTGATCTATTTCGTGGTGCAGGTGAGAAGCACCACAAACACGTCGGTAAACCAGGATTCCCCCGCGGCCGATGGCTCCGGGTGAAACGATACGATCGGTTTCAGTAAGACATCTCCACCAACAGAGCCACCTGTGCCCACCATCGACAGGCCACTGGAAATCGTCGCTGTCCGCGACGCCACTGATCGCGACCTGCTGCTGGCGCGCGAGCCGCTGATCATCGCGCGAAGCGACACGGCGATCGTGCGGATCGAGGTCGGTCCGGCAGGACCATTGCAGATTCGAGTTTCTGCCGATCAATCCTGGCTGCAGTTCAACCACGCAGCTCTGGAACTCGAAGCTGGCGGAGCGGTCGAGCTGGGACTTTCTGCACTTTCCGACGGCACTGAGGAATTCGCCGTGTTGCGGCTCGGCTGGGAGGCCAATAACGAAGACTTCGCCGAACACGTTTTGATCTGGCGGCCATCTCCCCCACTCGAAGCGATCCCCGCTGCTCTCCCGGCCGAGGCGCCTGCATCTGCCGATCCGGTCCCTGCGGCGGCTACAGGCACGACTCCGCTGCCCGACTGGCTCAGAGGTTCGTAACACCACATTCGGAGATCGTCCGCCTTTACGGTGGTCCGACGGAAAAATCGGAAAACAAGCATTCGCCGGGGCTAACGCGATCGCCGGCGCTCAGAGTGAGCTGCCAGGCCGCCGGCCAGCGGCGGTCGTGCGTGTCGATCAGTTTGCCGTGCACACGGAATTCCGCCGTCTCACGAAACAGCCGAATCTCGATCGGCAGAGTCTGTCCATGAGAGTAGTGGAATTCGCCGTCTTCGACGACAGGATTCAAGGCGTCGCCGCCGACCATCAGGAGGCGGGCGATTCTCCGATTGCCCAGCCACAGAGCGCCGCAGCCCTCGATCGAGGTTTTCGGTCTCACTCCCTTGACGACGTTGAGCTTGAAGCGGAGGGTCAGGTCCTGGGGGAGAAAGTTCTTGAACGTCAGGGAGGACTCTTCCGATCCGTGAAACGCGCCCTTGTTCGTGCTCCATCGGCCGCTTTTCGGCGTCCATTCGGAAAAATCGTTCAGGCTGGCCGTCAGCTTCTTCCAGTCGGGGGCCGGTTCTGCGGAGCAGACCGCCGTCACTGTGGCCCAGGCTGTGTCGTTGGCGCGAGCGAAGTCGAAATACCAAAAACCGTCCTGGCCCACCGTCAAATTCGCCCGTTCGCTTTCCGAGTTCCACTGGCCTGATACGCCGGAAATGAAACAGACTCCCTGGCTGCGATGAATCAGCCGGACGGGCTGGGCGTTCGGCTCGGGCCGGAACGTGAGGGGGGCCAGCATTCGACCGGTGCGCACGACCATGGCCTTGGCCGTCAGCACCTGATTGTGCGATTGCCCTTCCAGGCACCAGAATCCGTCGCTGTCGAGGTGCACCCAGGCGGCCTGCCCGGCACTTCGAAAAACGCCGCCAACCGACGAGATCACGGCAAATCCCTCGCTTTGATGGATCAGGCGGTGTGCGACGCGGCCCGATTTCCAGACGTGCTCTTCCACGACGCACGGTTGCAAGGCGTGAATTGCCATCGCCGAGCATTGCAGCGCTTGGCGCTGCGACTGCCCGTATAAGCTCCAGGCGCCGTTTGCGTCGCGGGTCAGTCCGACCATGTCGTCGACGTCATGCAAGCTCCCCTGCAACCCGGTCAACACGCAAAAGCCGTCTCGCGGCGCCGGCAGCGCCTGCGGCGGCTGGCCAGGCCGCCACGTCGCATTGGCCGCAGGCTCGAATCCCGATGCCGCTACGATGACGGCCGGACGTGGCCACGCATGTTCATGTCGCGGCGGACCTTCGAAGTGGTCCACAGCGGGGAGCTGATCCGCAGAGCGTTCATTTCCGCGAGGCGATCGATTGCGAGTGGATTGGCGAACATCGGAAAACAGCACGGGAAGCAGCAAGCCGATCGACAGGATGACGGCCATCGCCGCGACGATCACGGGAGCGGATGGACGGTCGGTGCCCCTGACGGGGGCGAAATACGATGCAGATTGGTCGTTGAAAATCGGCGCCGCGACAGATTGCGACGGAAAGAGCAGGCGCCGCGCCTCGTCCAGAGTTTCCTGTGGTAACGGCAAGGCCCTGCCGTCGACGACGATTTGCGACAGCAACGGCGTATCGCGCAGCGGGGCCTGCGCCGCGAGGGCGATGCGCCCCGTCCAGGCCTGTATTTCTGCATCGCCGCCTTCCCATAATTCCTGCAACAGCCGGGAAGTTTGTGGTTCTTCGAAATCGGACTTCGTGAACAGCAGATTGTCGCCATTGTCGTAGCGTTCCCACAGCGACCGGCCGTCCGGCCGCGCCAGGCATTTCAGCGCGCAGGCGATCACCAGATTGGGGAACCGGTCGACGTCGGGGCCATAGATGCTGTCACGGGCCCGGTGCGGATGCTGATAGGCCGAGTGTCCGAATTCGTGCGAAGGATGCTGCGACAGGCTGGGGGCCCAGATGCCGTCATAGTCGATCAGCTTCAGCTCGGCAAAGTCCTTCCGGGCCCCCGAGACCATGAGCAGATTCGCATGCTGTAAATCCCCATGGACGATCCCACCGTGGCTGAGCCACTGTTCGACCTTGAGCCACAGTTCGAACAGGCGCGCCAGGATATGCGGGCTGTCGAGTCGTTCCTCGACGAACTGCCGCAACGTCTGCCCGGCGACCCACTCCATCTTGACGATCGGAAACCATTCGTCGCCAATGCGAATCCCCTGTTCGAGGTATTCGAAGTCGACAGTCAGCGGCAGTTTGATCCGCCCCAGGCAGCGACTGATTTCGCCATAACGCACGTTCGGCCGTGGGACTGGGCGGGTAAAACACTTTACGGCCCACGTCTGCAAGCCGTCAGCCGATTGAAACTGATACACGCTGGCGAAATTGCCCGACCACGGTTGCGGCATGCCGCGGTGATCTTCGGCGACCAGCGCACTCCGCAAGTCGGGATCGGCGAAGCTCTGCGCCGGCATCTGTACGGCTTCGAAATAGTCGAGTTGATGGGGCCAATAGCTCGGCATCGAAAAATTCGCGTCGTCACGGGTCACAAATTCAGACTCGACATCACGTTACTGCGCCCGATGACGTCACGCCACTCGGAAACAGGGATTGAACGAGCCGAATCAGACTGAAAAAGGGGTCACTTTATGTACAAAGGATTTTATTACTAATTCGTAATATTCACGGATTTCTCAACCGTCCACCGTATTTGCAACTTAAACTAATAGCGAGTCGTGTCACGGAAAAATCGCAGATCGGACTGTTCGGCGCGCCCTGGAAAGCCTCTTGCCGAAGTCTAACCCTTGCCAGACGGGAGACCATAGCCATGTTGCCTCGGCGTCACGTTTGTCTGCGCTTGTTCGTCGTGTGTGGTTTGGCCGCGCTGTCGGTCTGGAGTCTTGCCGGGGAAACTCGCCCGACAATGGCGGTCCCTGCTTCCCGACTGATCCGTTTCGACGTGCCTGGAGGAGAGACGCTCTTTGCTCTTTCGCTCAAGGCCGGCGCTGCCGAACCGGTCGGTGCCCGCGATGTGGCGATCGTGGTCGACACGTCGGCCAGCCAGGCGGGCGATCATCGTCTACAATCGATGGCC
>DASYAR010000331.1:0-1644 GCA_036501235.1 Planctomycetaceae bacterium | reverse complement strand
CATCCACGGCAGGACGGAGTGCGTTCGCTCCTGTCGAGGATAGGCGAGCACGCGCGGCCAAGACAAGGGACACGATTGCGCCAAGCCAGCGTCGCGGCACGAGCGGCTGTCGCGAAAGTGCATTGGCGCCTTCCGCTTCCGGCGCTCGACAACCGTCCGTGTTGGACTAAACTCTCGTCCAAATAACTCGCGGGGCGAGAAAAAAGGGAAGGACCATGACCAGTCCAATATCAACGAGCGCGGTCTTCTGGACGATATGGCTCTTCGTACATTTGATTCTGGCGCTCGGGCTTCTGGGAGCGTTGACTCACCAGGCGATGGCCACCGCGTTTCCTGTGCGACAAGCGGCTGGCGGAATCGTGACTCGCTTCCGTGCCGTCTCTGCGCCCGGCTATGCCACAGCGGTGTGCGTTCTGTACGTGCTCGTCTTCCTGGTCGGATCGTTCATCTACACCAGCTACCGCGTCAACATCCGCATCCCGCTCGAGCAGGGCCATTATTTCAAGACGGGCGGCTTCTTCGACTTCAAGGAACATGTCTCTACACTCGGTCTGGTGCTGCTACCGGCCTACTGGTACTTCTGGAAAAACGCCCAGAACCCTGAATACGACAACGCGCGCAAAGGCGTGACGCTGGTGCTGGCCATCATGGTCTGGTTCCTGTTCATCGTCGGCCACGTCCTCAACAACACCAGGGGATTCGGAGCATGAGCACCGTCACAACCAACTCGGCACGGGCCCCCACTTCCGCGAGCGGAGCGTCCTTGGCAGCCTCGCGCAAGTTCAAGGTCTTCGCCACGACGTTTTCCATCACCGGCCCGGTCGCCTACTGCCTCTGCGTATATTTTAACTTGCCGGTCTTTACTTATTTTCCGGCAATCGGCCGCTTCGCGTGGGGCGTGGCGGGCGTGCAGTCCGGTACCGGTCCCAACATGCTCTGGTATGGGTGGACCCTGACGACCATTCTGATCGCCGGCGGCCTCGGCATCGTCGCCATGATGTTGCCGGAGCGCGTGACCAACAAAATCCCGCTGTTCCTGGTCTGGCTGATCCCGATCCTGTCGATCCCGTACGTGATCTATTCGCTGATGTTCTGGTGGCGGCTCGCCATGCGCGGATGAGGCAGCGAGATGGCGCTGTCGAAACTTGATCTGGTGCTGGTCGCTGTTGCGGCGGCCGGCCTGATCTGGGTCGAGCACAATCATCGCGTGGTCATCGGGCCACTGGCCGCCGCCGAGCCTTCGGCGGCGCCAGCCGCTGCGGTATGCCCCAAGACCGACGACATTCCCTACAGCGCGGAGTGCATCAAATTTATCGGCGGCGGCGTGTCGCCGGCCATGGTGTCGGCCGGCGCCGTGGACGCCAATCCACCGTGCCCACCCGGCAATGAGGGCGCGCCTGACGGTGACAGCTGTATTCGCAATCCATCAGTTGGGTACGCGCACGCCAGTCGCTACTGAACGCCCGCGGCTTGCAGATACTGCAAGTCGACAAAACGCGCGGCCTGTGGCAACGGCGGTTTGAGCAGCCCCGCCTCTGCCATCATCGCGATCACCTGCTGCAATCCCTTCACATCAATCTCGCCGCGCCGGGGCAGCACATCGCGGCCGGGTTCGTTGAACAAGTCGAGCGTCTGGCCGGCGAT
>DASYAR010000330.1:0-11811 GCA_036501235.1 Planctomycetaceae bacterium | reverse complement strand
CCGTTCCAGCTCGACCGCAAATCTTGGGAGTTCCACCGGGAACTGGGTTATGAAGTCCGCGAGTCGTGGCTCACAAAGCCGGTGCGAACGGCCGCGACGCTGGCCGCCTGGGCGCGCGACCGGGATGTTCCCTGTCTCGATCTGACCGACCGATTTCGTGAATTGAGAACCCCGCTGTACTTTGTCGAGGACGTGCACTTCAATCCCCGGGGAAATGCGCGCGGGGCCGAGGCAATCGGCAAGTTTCTGCGGAGCCGGAAGCTGTGTCCATGACGACCCCTCCGCCTGCTGCGCTTCTGGTCCGCTCGGCCTTGTGGGGCCTGATCGTTACGGCCTGCGCACTGCAAGCCTATCAAATCTCCAACCGGGGCATCGATCCAGACGAGCTCGAACACTTGCACGCCGCATTCTGTGTCTGGCATGGAGAAGTCCCCTATCGGGACTTCTTCGAACATCACGCTCCCGGCCTGTATTACCTCGTGTGGCCGGCCTTCGAATGGCATGGTCCAAACTTGAATGTCTTGTGGAGCGCGCGAGCGATGATGTTCGGCTGTTCGTTGGCGGCAATTTGCCTGACTGGCCGGTTGGCGGGGCGCTGGGGAGACGAGCGCTGTCGCCTGATCGCGATGGTCCTCTTGGCCTGGACGACCATATTTCAAGCCAAGGGAATCGAGCTTCGGCCGGACGTCCCGGCAATGCTGTTGCTGCTCCTGGCGGTCGTGCCATTCACTTATGCCAGTGGCGGAGGTTCGTGGCGGCGATTTTTGTCCGTCGGGTTTCTATGCGGTCTGGCGCTGCTCTTCACGCAAAAAAGCGTCGTTCCAACGGCAGGCATGGGGGCCGCGGCTTGTCTCTCTCGTCTCTTCACCCGCGCGCCGGATGCTGAAAGCGTCGTCACCATTCTGGCGCGAGTTGCCGTGCCGATTTTGGCGGGGGCTGTGGCCGTGTGGGGAATCGCGAGCCTGTTGTTGGCGTCTGTCGGGGCGGCCGGCGACTTCTGGTATTCGACGTGGTATCAGCTCTGGATCTGGCCGATCCGCAGCAACCGCTGGGACCATTTGCGCCCGACGCTGGCCGGCGATCTGACGGTGTGGATCGCGGCGATCATCGAGATCGGCGCCATCGTGCGACGGTGGCGCCTGCCCGAGACATGGGCGCATCAGCGTGGCGCCGCGGCCGTGATTGCCGCGACGTGCATCCTGTCGCTGCCGTTTGTCAAGGCGACGTATCCGCAGTTTTATCTGTTGTGGATGCCGTTTCTTGCGGCGCTGGCGGCGTCAAGGATCGTGTCGATCTTCGACGGCCTGGCGCTGCGGGACAAAGCGATTCCGGCGGTTGTCGCAGGCGCGGGCCTGGCTGCAATGCAATTCGTATTCTGGCAGCGCGCGGAATCGGCCGGATTCGCCGGAGCATTGCCGCGACTCAGCGGGGTCAGTTCTGCGAATGCGCTGGTCCTGGTCGCGCTGGTTCTGACGATGTGCGCCATCGTCGTCACAGCGTGGCGACGCTGGTGGGGCGCCCTTGCGATATTGTTGAGCGGTTTGGGAATGATGTACGGCATTTTAAGAGACATTGACATCGCCCTGTGGTCCAACCGAGAACAGGTCGCAACGATCGAAGAGGTGAATCGGCAGGTGCCTGTCGAGGGACGCGTGTTGGATGGCTTCACGGGTTTTGCCGCGCTGCGTCCGCACGCCTGGTACTACTGGTGGATCAATGAGTATTCGCTGCCGCTCGTGCCCGAAAGAGAACGCGCCACAGGATTGCTTGGGCGACTGAAGCGAGATCCGCCGGCGGCAATTCTGTTCGATCGCAATGTCGAATTGCTGCCTCCCGACGTCGTGGCATGGATTCGCGAGCATTACGAATCAGCTGAACCGAAGCCGTTGTGGCTGAGGAAACCGGCAAGGGACGGATGAGTGGAGGACGATGACGGGCCGGTTGGAAAACCTGCCGTACGATTGTATGAACCGCGCGCGTGGGTATGATCGCGCCGTGTCGGAACGAGTTGACCCTGGGTGACCTTTCATGAATTCAGACTTCGAAATCCGAAATCCGCTGTCGCTGCATGACGAATGGATGCGGCTGGCTCTGCTCGAAGCACAGCAGGCATTCGACGAAGGCGAAGTTCCCGTCGGTGCGGTGATCGTGCATGAGCAGCGCGTGATCGCCTCGGCACACAATCAGCGCGAGACGCTGAACGACCCCACGGCCCACGCGGAAATGGTGGCAATCACGCAGGCAGCCGAAGCGCTCGGTGCCTGGCGATTGCTCGATTGCACTCTGTACGTCACGCTCGAGCCCTGTCCGATGTGCGCCGGGGCGATCGTCCAGGCGCGGCTGCCGACGGTCGTGTACGGCACAACCGATCCAAAAGCCGGCGCATGCCATACGCTGTACCAGATCACTGAAGATCCGCGGCTCAATCACCGGGCGACCGTTCTGGGCGGCGTGCTGGCCGACGAGTGCCGCACGATTTTGCAGCAGTTCTTTGCGCAACAACGGGCGCTGGGCAAAAAATGATCTCGATCAAGATTTTGTGTCGAGCAGGTGCGTCAAAACTGCGGCTCTCGCATCTTCCAAGATGCCTTGGCCAGGCGGCGACTACGTGCGTTTCAGCACGAACCAGTCGGCGAACAGGGCGGCCAGGATGACCAGGAGCAATGCCAGGATCGCCCACGAATAGGGGTTGTCGATCGTGGTCGACGCGGCGGTGGCGTTCGTTTTGGGCTCGCGACGTCCGGGAGTGAGTTTCCGCAAGTCCGATTCTTCGCTGTCAAAGAAATTGACCGCAAACCGGCCGATTAGTTTCTCGCCGTCATTGATTTCATAAACTCCGGTCTCGTCGAGGGGGGGAAGCTCGACGAGGCTGGTACGCGAGATCGGTTTCGATTTGCCGTCATGAATGAGAGACAACGGAGCCGACGATGCGGAGGCGTCTCCTTCCCCCTCGAACAGTCGGAACCGGACTTCTTCGCCCAGCCGGTAATTCCAGCGCGCCAGCCCCGGCAGACTCTCGCGGCGAAGCTCGACGAGGTTGGCGAGCAGGATCGGCCAATCGGGGCTTTCGGGCAAGTTCGATCGCGCGAGGTCGATGTTGAACAAGTAGGCGACCGCGCGCGTACCGTTCAGCCGCGCCACGAGGGGCACGTTGCTTGAGCTGATGAGCGGCGTGACATCTTGCGTCACCGGCTGCACACCGCCCCACACGACGCCGCTTAGCACTACCCCCTCGACCAGCGGCTGACGCTTATCGATTAGATATGGGCCGGCCAGGTCTTTCGCGGCGTCCAGCGCTGCTTTGTCTTGCGAGATCGGTCCGAATCCCGCCCACCAGCGGTGCGGGTTCGATTCGGGAAGCGATCCTGCGGCTGCGAACACCAGGTGTGCCGTGCCGGATTCTCCCAACTGCACATCGGCGATCGACTCCAGCACTCGACGGATCTTGCGGGCCGCGTCCGCAGGTTTCAGATCGACGGCAGCGGTCACGATGCGCGCCTGCGGCTCGATGAGATCCACACGATTGTCAGCTTCCAAACCGTCATTGGCTGCCGACAGCTCGATCGTAAGATGCCCGAGTCCGCCGGGCACCTCGGCTTCGAACGAAGATGCGCCGCGCTCGGCAAGTACTGCAGATCGGCGGAAGACCGGCTTCTCCCCCGATCGGCCGACGAGGTCGAAATTCACCGGCTGCAGCGAATGATTCTGGACGCGAATGAAGACCTTGCCTGTGCCAGTCTCGGAGTCGAACGTCCATCGCGCCGCGCTGATCGCGACGTTATCGAGGCGGCGTCCGACCGACACCCATTCCATTTTGTCGGGAATGAGCCCCGCGTCGGCAGGCTCTTTCGCCGTCTCGGCGGCGAGGACGTCGCGTGTCTTTCGCTCGGGGGGCAGTTGATCGGTGAGAAACAGCAGCCGGCCGCTGTGCTCGACGAGCTGCAATCCCAAATCCCATGCCGGTTCGAAAGCATGCCGTGGTACGCGAGGCTGCCAGCCGGCCAGCTTCGGCTTCGCGTCGATCCACGGAATGGCGGGGCCGGCCAGCATCATCGGGCGGCGGCCCGAAAGAATCAACGTCACGACGCTGCCCCGCGGCAGATGCGCCGCACGCTGTTCCAATTCGGTTATGGCTGCATCGCGAAACGATATGCCGTCGGCGCCCGGCAGCTTTGCCGACATCGACGCCGATCCGTCGAGCACGGCGACCAGATGCACGGCCTCGTTCAACCCGGAGAAATGCGGCTCACTCAAGACGATCGCCAGGAGGAGCGCGGCCAGCAGTTCGAGTAGCAGCGATGCCGTCACGGGCAGCTTTTCACGTCGTCGGCCGGCGATCGTCTGCCGCGTTTCCGCTGACCACAAATGCAATCCGGCCACGATCAGCGGCGGAAAGCGCCGATGGTACAGGTGGATCACAATGATTGCCGGAAGGGCAACGATCGCGATCAGGCCCCAGGGGTTTGCGAAATACACGCACGCTCTCGGAGAAAATGTCGAATGTCGAAAACTCAATGACGAAAAAAACGAATTGCGAAATTCACGCGATCCGCAAAACTTGCGCCGCGCACAAATCGTCGCGGCAGAGCGCCGCGAGGCCTCTGTCGGCGACGAGAGAAACAAACGTGGCATGTGCACGGCGGCAGTTCCGCAGCAGTTCCTGCTGCAATGCCGTCAGCCGCGCCAGGTAACTTTCGATGGTTTTCCGATCGAGAACGAGGTCGGATTCCGCCTCGTTCTCGATGTCGACAAGCCGCCGTCCGCCGAGCGTCGTCGGCGCCGCTTCCCATCCGGTGAGCACCTGCACGAGCCACAGGGAGCTGGCCTCCGCGGCCAACCGCCGAATCAGCACGGCGGGATCGTGCGGAAATAGAAAATCGCTGATGACGATGCGAACCGCCTGCCGCTTGAGAGGCACGCGATGATCGTTCAGCAGCTCAGCGAGAGAGGTTCGCCCGGTAAACGGCAACGTGTTCAAGCGGTCGAGCGAATCAAGCCCCAGTGGCGTCAGGGAGCCATCCTCCAGCGGTACGATCGCGGGGCGGCCCCCCAGCCGGCCCGAAAGCAGCGCGAACAGCGCTGCCAGTTGACGGGCCACCCGTGGTTTCATGTCTCCCCCCGATGCCATCGACCGGCTGGCATCGAGCAGAATCTCGGTCCGCGGGCTGATTTCCTCGCGAAACAGGCGGACCATCAGCGTGTCGGAACGGGCGTAGGCTCCCCAGTCGAGGTGCCGGATGTCGTCGCCGGGGACGTATTCGCGGTATTCCTGAAATTCGAGCGAACTGCCCGTCCCGCGCCCCAACAGCTCTCCCGACCGCCCCGCCGCCGGGGTGCGCGGCAACCCAAGCTGATAGGTGTCGACGGCGCGCTGGACTTCGGGGTCGTTGTGCATGGAATGACGTTGCCGTATTCAGATCAGCCAATCTTCGACCCGCAATCCGGGAACTTTCGTGAAATCGCGGAGGTTTGCAGAGAGGAGCAGTGCGTCTCGCGCCAGAGCGATCGATGCGATTTTCAGATCCTGAGTTCCGATCCGGATTCGCTGATCACGGAGTTTCAGGAACTGTCGCACAGACGAGTCATCGATTAACGCGATATTCCAACTTTGAAAGAATCCCAGCAGACTAAAAAGCTTCTCGTACCAGAAAATCTGCTGGCGGATGTTGCGCTCGGCGTGGAGGCGAGTCAGCCATCCTCGCATTTGTTCTTCGACGGTAATGATCGTGGTCGCAACATCGTCAGTCTCAATGGCAATGAGAAGTCGATTTTTCAACCGCAAACTGCGTGGATCATCAACATATCTCAGTACGGTAATGTGGTCCGTGTCCAGAAGGATCACGATTTGGCTCGCCTCGGCTTCTTCTTCGTAGCATTGCGCTTTCGGGCACGGCGGCGGTCCTGTTCTCGAAATTCCAGTGCAGCCGCATCAATCTGCTTCATGTACTCGTCCCCCGAAAACATCCCGACTGTCGACAGCCAATCGTTTGGTCCAGGGTTTTGCCTTTTCGTCAACATGAGCTGCTGGACCTGCGCCTCAAGAACCGCAACTCGTTTCTCAAGATCGTGCTGCGACATGTCTCAATCTCCACCAAACGCAACGGGCACTAACTACCGGCTATGCTTACATTATACCCGTTCGATCCACACAGGAACCTCGATTTCACCGATCAAAGCGAGTTTGCAATCGGGCGGGGCCTGCGATGTGCGGGTGATCGAATCGGCCAAAGTTTCTTCACGGATGTAAGCCTCCCATTCCGTGACAGCGGCGCTTACCTCCACGTCCTCGGTGGCGTAATCAATGCGGATCCTGTTTTCAATTTCCAGATCGGCATCCTTCCGCAGTTGCTGGACTTGCCGGACGAAATCGCGGGCCATGCCTTCGCGCTTGAGCTCCGGTGTGATCACCAGCGATAGGGCGATCTGCACGCCGCGGTCATCGGCGGCGACCCACTCGGCCGCCTGCTGCGTGCTGACGAGCACGTCTTCGGGGGCCAACAGATATTCCGTCCCTTCAATCGTCAGGGTGATCGATTCGCCGCGCCGCAACGGGGAGAGCACGTTTCCGTCGATCGCCGGCAACGCCTTGTTGATGGCCGCCAGCCCCTTGCCGAATTTGGGACCAAGCGTCTTGAGATTCGGCTTGTAATTGTAGTGGACGAGAGCGTCGAGATTGTCGCAACCGGTGATTATCTTGACGTTCAATTCTTCCTGGATGACTCCCGCCAGGCTTTCGATTGCCGCGCGGTGACCGGGGGTCGCACAGGCAAACCGCAATTCGGGCAACGGCTGGCGGACGCGCTGGGCCGCCTGCTCGCGGAGCCCGTGCCCCAGATTCACCACCAACTGGGCCAGCGCCATCCGCTCGCTCAATTGCGGATCGCGCTGCGCCGGATCGACCACTGGATAATCGCAAAGGTGGACGCTTTCGGGCGTTTCTCCTCCCTTGTCTGTGGATGGCGAAGTCAAGTTTTGATACATGCGTTCCGTCACAAATGGAATGACGGGCGCCAGCAGCTTCGTCAACGTGACCAGCACGGTATATAGCGTCTGATATGCCGCCAGCTTATCGCGATCGCCCGCCGCACGCGAGCGCCAGAATCGCCGGCGATTGCGCCGCACGTACCAGTTCGACAAGTCGTCGATGAACATTGCCGCGTCGCGCAGGAAGCCGGCCGTGTTGAAGTTTTCGATCTCGCGTCGCGCCGTTTCAATGAGCGCCTGCAGGTTCGACAGAATCCAGCGATCGATCTCCGGACGCTCGGAAACAGGCACCTGCGCCGCGGCCGGGTCGAAATCGTCGAGCCGGGCGTAGTTCACAAAGAACGCATAAGTGTTCCACAGCGTGATCAAGATCTGTCGGCGGATTTCGTCGGCAGGCTTGCTGACCACTTCGCGCGTGGGGATGCCTTCGGCCGTTTGCGAGATCGGCCCGTCGGGAGTTTGCAGCGTCACCGGTTTGTCGGGGAGCCGCTTGCCGAATCGCAGGTCGGCAGCGGGGTTCTGCGCCATGTACATCCAGCGGATCGTATCGACGCCCAGTTGCTCGGCGGCCTCTTCGAACCAGATGGCCGTGCCATCCGTCTTGTGCATCGGCTTGCCGTCTTCGTTCATGACGAGACGATGGCCAAACAATGTTTTGAACGGGCGCTTCTCCGCCGGATCGTCGGTTTCGTCGTATCGCATCATCGTCGACAGCGACAACATGGAATAAAACCAGTTGCGGAACTGGCCGGGAAAACACTCGAGGACGAGATCGGCGGGATACCATGTCTGCCAGGTTTCGCGATTCGTGTTGTATTGCATCGTCGAAAACGGGACGATCCCCGCGTCGAGCCACGGATTGCCGACGTCGCCGATCCGCGTCATCAGATTACCCGTCTTCGGATTGCGGATTTTGACCTTGTCGATCCACGGACGATGCGGCGTGTGGCCGGCAAATTCATCCCAACCCTCGACGGCGCGTTCCTTCAGTTCCGCCAGCGATCCGATCACTTCGAAATCGTCAGTTTCGTTGTCGACCCAGATGGGCAAGGCGAGGCCCCAGAAGCGCTTCTTCGAGATCATCCAGTCGCGCATGTTCGCCAGCCACTCGATCTCGCGCGTCTGACCGTCGATGCTGTCGGGGAGCCAGCGAATCTCCTTGACGACGTCCATGATCTCCTGCCGCCAGTCCATCTTGATGAACCATTCGTCCACCAGCCGGAACACGAGCTCGACTCCCGTCCGCCAGCAGTGCGGATAGATGTGCGGGTACTCTTCGACGGCGACAAGCAGATTTTTCTTACGCAGTTCTTCGAAAACCAGCTCGGACGTCTGGCGGTCGATGGCCTCTTTGCCCGTGAACGGACCGAAGCCTTCGACGAACCGGCCGTCTTCTGCGAGCGGGGCGATGGCCACGATTCCCAGATTTTTGCCCAGCACGAAGTCGACGTCGCCGCAGCCGGGGGCCGTGTGCACGATCCCCGTCCCTTCCCCCGCGACAACGGTCGGCTTGCCCTCCGCGTCGCGGCCCCCGTCGACGACACGATGGCACGAAATGCCTGTCGCCGCCCCCAGCTCGGGATTTGCAGGAAACCCGCCCGGTTGCTGCTGTGCGGGAAGTTCATCGAACGGTCCGTTGTACTCCCAGCCGATCATCTCGGCCCCGGTCAACGTACCGAGAACTTCAAAGCCCCCTTGTTCTTTGAAGATCTGTGCGAGCGACTTGAGCTTGGCCACTCCCTTGGGCCAGCTCCATTCCGGGCGTCCAAAACCCTCTTTGAATTCCTTCGCCAGCCGCTGAAATTCCAGGTTCTCTTTGGCGAAATAATAGACGGCCCCATCGCGCTTCGCCTTGATCCGCACATACTCGAGCTGCGGATTGACCGCCGCGGCCACATTGCTCGTCAGCGTCCAGGGAGTAGTCGTCCAGACGAGCAAGTATTCGTTCTCGCGCCCTTTCAGCGGGAACCGCAGGAAAACCGATTTGTGCGTCGTGAGCCGGCGCCCCTCGGCGACTTCCATCTGGCTGTAAGCGCTTCCCCCCGGCCCCGACCAGGGCATGACATCATGGCCGCGGTAGATCTTGCCTCGGGCGCGGCATTTCTTGAGGAACGTCCAGATCGTCTCGTTGTTCTCCGTCGAGTAGGTGAAGTAGCTGCCTCCCCACTCGGGGTTGCCCAGACGGGCGACGATTTCGTCGGCCCGGGCGGTGACCGATTTGCCGCTCGGGGTTGTGATGGTGACTGGCTCCGGTTTGCCGATGCTCGCGGCCAGTTTGCGGAGTGTGGCCGGATCGTCCCAGTCCATCCAATAGCCCAATCGTACCGACTGCTCGGTCTGTCTGGCGGCAAAGGTCAACACGCGCCTCTTGCAGGCGTCGACAAATTGTTCCATGCCGTGCGCGACGATGGCGTTCTTCGTTCCCAGCCCCAGTTCCTTCTCGACCTCGACCTCGACCCACAATCCCTGGCAGTCGAAACCATTTTGAAATCGCAGCTCGCGCCCCGTCATGGCGAAGTACCGCTGAAAGGCGTCTTTGTAGGTCCGCCCCCAGGCGTGGTGCACCCCCATCGGGTTGTTCGCGGTGATCGGCCCGTCGATGAAGCTCCAATGCGGCTTGCCGGCATTCTGAGCGCGGAGCTTGTCGAAGATTTTTGCCGATTTCCAGAACGCCAGGACTTCGTGCTCGCCGCGAATGAACCCGGCGTCCGTCGAAACTTTGTCAAACATGCGAAAACTTCGGGAGAGAAATTGGGTGAATCATTAAGACGCTGGAACAGGTCCGGAGGTTCCCTGAGCTCGTGGGAATTCTATCGGACCTGCATCGAAACCGGTAGAAAGGACGGGTCATAAGAAGGTGGGGACGCAACGATCCCAGCCCGTGCGGCAGCGGCAAGACGTGTTGCATGAATCGCTCGCAGAATGTACCCGGAATCGAGTCGTAATCGAGTTGCAGTTTCACCGGTTATGCCGAATAGGTGGATTGCCCCGGCCTGACGGCAGCGCAGGCTTCGCCGGTTGGTGAATGATGCCATTTGACCACTTGACGCCTGCGACCTAGGCTTTGACGTCTTCGTTTCAATTCGCCTCGATCCGGAATTGCGGCATGCGCCAACTCAGTATCAATGGAAAGCCGGTTGCTCCCAGGCGATCGCCCGAGGTCGTCAGTCGCAGCGCAATCCTCATCCTGAGCGGCGCGCTGATCGGCACTGCCGTCACACAGGGCGAATTGACGGGGCTCAATGCGTCGGGATTCTATGCAGGCATTGCCGGCTTGCTGGCGTTTTATGTGCTTGATCTGGCGGCCCGGCGCAATCGGACGCGGGTGGTTCGGCGGAAATTGGCCGCGATCGATACCCGTCTCACCAAGCGGCTGAAACGCGACGTGGAATTGCAATCCCCGCTGCGCAAACCCCGCCACCGCATGTTGCCGATCGGCGAGTCGTCGTATCTGCCTGTCACCACCGCCTGGTATTAAGGCCACCCTCCTGGAGGGTGGCCCGACCGCGTGCTCCGCACCGGACGGCTATTCCCACGTTTGCCGGCTTGCGCCTATAATGCGGGCGAAGAGATACTCGCATCAAAGCCGCTCGGCACGGGGAGTAAGCTGGAGATGTATCGCTATCTGCCGTTGGCCGCGCTGGGCCTGTTGTCCGTCATCGTCAATTCTGTCATCGTCAATTTGCCGCCCGCGTCCGCACAGCCGGCGAAGAAGCCGGCGAGTTCGAAGGCCCCGCCCGAATCGTCGCGAGAGACGGTGCTGGTCGTCGTCAATGGCAAGAGAATTACCGACGGCGAGCTCAATCGCTGGCTGATGACGCGGAAGGTCCCGGAAGAAAAACGGACATCCGAACGCGATCGCTTCATCGAACAGTTGATCGACACGCGGCTGATCCAGCAGTTCCTTGACGCGCGAGACACCAAAGCGTCGAAAAAGGAAATCGACGAGCAGGTCGATCGCGTTCGCGACGCGGCCAAACAGCGCGGCTCCGATCCCGACAAAGTGCTGGCCGAACTGGGTTATACGCCTCAGTCGTTGCGGGAAGAGTTTGCCCTGCCGATTGCCTGGCAACATCACCTCGATCGGGCCATCCCCGCGGCCCGGCTCAAGGCCTACTTCGAAGAGCACCGCGCCGAATTCGACGGGACGAAAGTGCGGGCCAGCCGGATTCTCGTCAAACCGGCCTCGGGAGACGACGCCGACTGGCAGGCCGCCGAGACGAAACTTGCCGAGCTGCGAAAGCAGATCGTCGACAAGAAGCTGACGTTCGAAAAGGCGGCCCGCGAGCATTCGCAGGCCCCCAGCAAAGAGCAGGGAGGCGATGTCGGCGAATTCCCCTACGTCGGCAAGATGCCGGCCCGCTTTTCGCGAGAGGCGTTTCGACTGGAAGTGGGCGAGATCAGTCAGCCCTTTCGCACTCCCTACGGCGTGGAGCTGTGCCGGGTGACCGATCGCCAGCCCGGCGACTACAGCCTCGAAGACGTCCGCGACGAAGTGCTCTCGCGCCTCTCGCAGGAGCTGCGCACGCAGACGATTGCCGACATGCGCAAAGAGGCGAAGATCGAATGGAAAGTCGAGAAGCAAGCCAAACGGTCCGTATCGAATGTCGAATGACGAATTCTTAAAAGATTCGAAATTCTAACGACGACGATTCCTGCCCACCGGTTAGCCGCCCGTTGAAAAAGGGGACAGTCCCAATATCGTTCGGCCCGGTATTTGCCGGGTGCTGATCCCGCCGCATCGGGGTTCGGGTTGGGAACTGCCGGAATTGTGTAACGAGCCAAAATGGCACTCGTCGCGTGGCGACCGGAGCGGGACTTGGAGCC
>DASYAR010000329.1:0-6606 GCA_036501235.1 Planctomycetaceae bacterium | reverse complement strand
GATTCTTTGAGCTCGCTCACCTGCGATACCCGCGCCGGCCGCACCTCTCCTCCGGCTGGCTGCCACCATGCCCCCAGTCCCTTGCCGCCCCACGCGGTTTCACCCAGTGCGGGAATGTGACACACCCCGACCACGCATTTCTGTTCGAATTCCAGCCCGATCAGTGTGCCGAACAGCGGTACTCCATGAATAAACGATTTGGTGCCGTCGACCGGGTCGAGGATCCACCGAAACCCGCTCGTTCCCGGCGTCTCGCCGAATTCCTCACCCAGCACGCCGTCAGCGGGAAAGTCGCAGGTGATCCTCGCGCGAATCAATTGCTCCGCTTCGCGATCCGCCGCCGTCACCGGCGAGCTGTCTCGCTTGCGGTCGACTGCCAGGCTCGCGGACTGATAATACGAAAGAATCAATTTGCCAGCCTCACTGGCAACCGTGCGGGCCAGAGTCAATCTTCGATCAAAATCTGGATTGGATGTCATATTCGTCTGACGTTTCTCAAAACAACGCTGTGGCTCATTCCAGCCGATACAAGGTCTCTCCGGCCTTGCGGACGAGAAGCACTCCTTCGTCTTCGCGATTTGCAAATGCTTCGATGTCGATCGACTCCGGGTCGCGGTAGCCCAGATTGATCTGGGCGCATTGCTCGGCTGACAAACCTGTCGCCAATGTGACGGCGATCCGGCCCTGCTCGCGGCCGTTTTCGAATGTCCCCTGGCCGCGAACGTGCGTGGAATGGGCCAGCACGCCACGCGGGATATGTCCGAAACGGTGCCATTGTTTCATGAAGTAATCGCGGCAGTGATAACCGACTTCTTCAATCAGCTTGCCGTGCGTGATCGAGATCTCGGTGAGGTGCGGGGCATAGATGATCAGTTCGCCGCCATCGGCAACGACCGGTTCGAGCTTATACATGCACTTGCCGGCGACCCACAGTTCGTCGTACATCGGTGGAGCGCACGACAGAACCTGCCGAAACGGTCGCGCCACCCGGGCGATGTGCACACGTTCGGACAAATCGGCCGCACCACTCCAGGCGCTCTCGGGAGTGCCGTAGAATAGTCCGTGAATCTCGGCCTTCGGCGATACGACGAACGCCAGGCAGCATCGCTCGACTGGAATCAATTGGGCGGCCCGATCGACCACACGGCGGACGGGCGTGTCTTTGACGCCGATAATCTCGGCGTTCGTGATCAGTGCACCCAGCCAATGAAAGAAGTTCAGGATCTCAGCCCCGGCGATTCCCGGGAAGAAGTATTTGTTGCCTCCCGAAAAACCGACAACCTCGTGCGGAAACACCGGCCCCATGACGAGCAGCACGTCGTAACCGGCGATGCGCGAGTTGATTGTCACAGGAACTTCTTCGACCAGGAGTCCCTCGGAAATCCGCTTCGTTTCGGCCTCGGTCAGCGTTCCCAGTTGCATGAGCTGCGCGGGGTCGTCCCACTCGTGGTTGAACAGCCCGACCTCGGCGAAGAGTTTGTCGCGCTCGTCTTCCGAGATCCCCAGGAGCTTGCACATCTGCTGCTCGTTCATCGGCGGATGCGTGCCGAGCGCGAACAGCACGTCGAGTTTATTGACCCGGCTTCGCAGTTGCTCATTAACGGCGTCGAACAGCAGCGGCAATGGAGCCGTGCGCGTACCGTCGGGGACGATCAGCAAGACCCGCTTCCCGGCAAACTCAGCGGCAGGAAGGTTTTGAGAAATCCACTCACGGACTTCGCGGGTTGATAATGTGGGAAGCATATCCGACATAACGAAAAGACGAATTTACCAAGTCATTCAATGAAGATGAATTCTTTCACGTTGAACAGGACGTGGGCGAGGTCGGCCCACGGGCGAATGCGTTCGTCGGGGGGGTATTGCTGCGACTGGGCCTCGACGAACGACGCGGCGTCCTGGATCTCGGCGTCGGTCGGCAGGCGGCCGAAGGCAGTGACGTACATGCTGCGGATGCGGTTGTGGGGCTCAGAATTCGCTGCGACGGCACGGTTGGCCCAAACTTCCGCCTGCTGAACCACGAACGGATTATTCATCAGCGTCAGGGCCTGCGCCGGCACGTTCGACACGCTCCGCCGACCGATTGTCGAAAACGGAATCGGAGAGTCGAAAGCCAGCAGCATCGGCGTGAGGAAATTGCGGCGCACACCCAGGTAGACCGACCGCCGGCCATCTCCATCGAGCGGGCCGGAATTGCCCGGCCGCCCGCGGCCGATCATGAATGCCGTCAGGTGCGGCATGATGCTGCGCCCATAGAGAGCGTGGTCGAGACGTCCCGAGGCCGCCAGGATCGCGTCGCGAATCGCCTCGCTTTCCAGGCGGCGGAAATTCATCCGATGCCAGAGCCTGTTCTGCGGATCGAATTGGGTCGTCCGTGCTTCATCAGCATCCTGGCTCGACATCTGATAGGTCTGCGAGAGCAACATCTGTCGGTGCAGCCTTTTGATCGACCAACCGTTCCTGACGAACTCGGCCGTCAGAAAATCGAGCAACTCGGGATGAGTCGGCGGTTGTCCCATGTTGCCGAAGTCATCGGGCGTAGTCACCAGACCTTCGCCGAAATGGTGTTTCCAGATTCGATTGACCAGAACCCGGGCTAATACCGGGCTGGTCGGGTCGATCATCCGCCGCGCCAGTTCGAGCCGTCCGCTTCCCTTATCGGGCGGCGACTGGTCTGCGCCGGCAATCGCCTCGGTGAACCGGCGCGGTACGACGTCGCCGAATTTGTGCGGACTGCCGCGAAGATGGACTCGGTCGTCTTCAGGTGTGCCGTCGGTCATTGCCATCACGCGGCGCGAATAACGGACGTCCGATTCGAGCTGCTGCTTCGATCGGGCGATCTCTGCGAGTTGCGCCTTTACTTCCGGCCGCGAAACTGCAAGCGCGAGGGGAAGCGTGTTCGCAAGCTCGCTCGACGCTAAGAACTGAAGCAGAGTCGTTTCGGCGTGGCGTACTGCCTCGCGCGGTGCCTGCGGTTTCGCGACTTCGCGGCGTTCAATCGCATTGGCAACAAGCGTTTCATACGCTTCCAGGATCTTCTCGGGCGAATCGAGCCCGCGATCGCTGAGCACCATCGTGGAAACGGCATTGCCTTCAGGCGGTGGCCCGTCATCCGAGAACAGAATCCGGTCGATCGCCAGGAAGCCTTCGCCCGGATCGATGAGCTCGACGTAGGCGTTATGGCCGATCCATTTGCTGACGTCCTGTATGTGCCACTGCAATTTGTCGGGGCTGTCGAGTGCGATTGTCAGCCCGCCATAAATCGGATTCTGAATCAGCCGATAACTGTCGATGATCAGATTGATCTTCGCTCCCTTCCCTCCTGCGTGATACAGAACGCGGTTCTTGTCGATCGTGAAGGTCCGCGAACGGAGAGCTCCTTCCAGCCGATTCGACAGGGCGCCGCTGTGAGCCGTACGTCCGCTCAAGAGCGACTGCAAAGGGATTGAAAACGGAGCGCCCCGCAATGTTTGCAAAGCTTCGATTGGGCCGGCCCCAAACGCCTCTCCGCCTGTGAACCAGTCGGCATAGTCGGCCTTCGAGAAATCCTCGAAGATCTGATACCGCGGAGCGGCATTTGCAATCTGGGCCGACAATGCGTTGTTCGCGGCGGTTTGTTCGCGAATCCATGTGGCGAATTGCTCTCCTGACAGTTCGCCGGGCCAACTCGCCAGCGCGGCCCACAGATGAAACGGGTCGACCGCCGACTTGCGCGCCGGCCCTTGCAGGTACGCGATCCATTTGGCGAGCTCGACCGGATCCAGTTCCCGCTCTTTGGCCGCTATGGCAATCGCGTCGACTCCGGGGGCCGGAACCACGTCGGGGCCAGGATGCAGGACGGCCAGCGACGCTCGCAATAACTCAGCGATCCGCGTTGCCGTTGACCGAGCCGCCTCGCCGGCAAGCGTCCGCCCTATGTCCTGGTCCTGCCGCCGCAGTTTTTCAAGTTGCCCGATGATCTTCAGTCGCTCCTCGGGCGGATCGACGCACGTCACGTTAAAACGAGAACTTTGCAAATAGCCAGAGAGCGCGTAGTAGTCCTTCGTCGAGATCGCGTCGAACTTATGGTCGTGGCAGCGGGCGCAACCCAGAGTCTGTGCAAGAAACGTCTTGCCGAATACGTCGATCTGGTTGTCGGCCCGCGTTGCCTCGTCGGCTCGAATGTCAACCGGCGAGTGCGTCGCCTCGCCGAGATACCAGAAGCCGGTCCCGATGATCGACTCGTTGAATCGTTCGGCGGGATTCAATCGCGGCTGGGGCAACAAATCGCCGGAAATGTGTTCCACCACGAATTGATCATAGGGCACATCGGCGTTGAGCGCCCGGATCACGTAATCGCGATATTCGAAGGCGTAAGGCAGCTCGAAGTCGAATTCGTGTCCGCAAGTCTCGGCGTATCGGACGAGATCAAGCCAGTGCCGCGCCCAGCGCTCGCCATAGTGCGGTGAATCGAGTAGTCGATTGACGACGTTTTCGAAGGCGCGGGGCGAATCATCGGCGAGGAATGCGTCGATTTCTGCGGGGGTGGGTGGCAGCCCGATCAGATCGAACGTGACACGCCGCAGCAGAGTCCGTTTTTCCGCGGGCGCCGCGGGAGTCAGGCCTGCTGACTCCAAATTCGCCAAGATGAAATTGTCGATCTCACAACGCGGCCAGCCCGCGTTTCTCACGGGAGGGACGGTCGGCACTTGCACGGGTTGGAACACCCATTGCTTCGCTTTGCGCGCCGCGAGATCGAATTCCGCGGCTTTCGCAGCGCCTGCTTTATCTGCCGGCCAGGGAGCGCCGCGCTTCACCCATTCCGTCAGCGCGGCGATTTCTGCGTCGGCAAGTTTGGCTTTGGGGGGCATCTTGACATCCCCCGTGTAACGAATTGCCGCGACGAGCGGGCTTTCATCCGGCTTGCCTCGTTCAATCACCGCGCCGCCGTCGCCTCCCTGGATTGCAGCGGCGAGCGAATCGAGACGCAGGCCCCCCTCCTGCTTGAATTCGCCATGGCACTTGTAACAGCTTTGCACAAGGACTGGCCGGACCTGCTTTTCGAAGAATTCGGCATCTTCGGCGGACGGTTCGGCTGCAACGGCGGGATTGGCGCAACACGTCACGACGAGCGTGAAAAATGCGCCGAGCTGTCCGAGAAATCTGATTCTGTGCATTTTTTTATCTTAGCGAATGCGGCAACTCGTGTCTGCAAGTACGCGGCACCCGCCATCGACCGGCGCGCATCCGTTCAATGGGGTAGTCCCCAAAAACGCCGACGCTGGCAGCGTCGCCCACGTGGCCGATGCTGCCAGCATCGGCGTTACTTCAAAGGGATACCCCCAATTAACGGATGCACTGGCCATTCGACGTAACATTGACTGGCGACGAACGATCGGCGTCTGCGTGCATGAGCGTCTTCCGACGGTCTTGGGGCGGGGAAGCGATTCCCAGTGGCAGCCTTCGGTGACGAAATGATCAAGCCGGGCGCTCGCTTCGGCGGCTGAGCCAAACGCGAGTACCAAGCGGGCCTTGTTGTCCCAGAGCTTACCCGAATCGGTAGGGCATTGTCACGATCTGGGTCACGCAGCGGCAGGCCGACAGCTTGCCGTCGATCGTCCATTGAGTCACACTCCAAGCTCAGACAAGCTGGCGGCTTGTCCCTGCAAACTGGTTCCCGTCGAGGAGTCGCATGGCTTATGTGCGCGAAACAATCGCTTCGATCCGGTGCTGCGATTCTGGGGCTGGCCGCGATCGCTCTCTTCATGTCCCGGCACACCGTGGCAGCCGATCTTCCCGCGCGGCCCAATATCATTCTGGTGATGACTGACGATCAGGGCTACGGTGAACTCGCCTGTCACGGCAATCCGATCATCAAGACGCCGCACCTCGATCGGTTGCATCGCGAAAGTGTGCGGTTCACCGATTTTCACGTCAGCCCGACCTGCTCGCCGACGCGGACGGCATTGCTGACCGGCCGGCACGAATTCCGCTCGGGAGTCACGCACACGATTCAGGAACGGGAACGGATGAGCCTGAAGGCGACGACGATCGCCCAAGTCCTGCAATCGGCAGGCTACTCGACCGGCATTTTCGGAAAATGGCACCTGGGAGACGAAGCGCCGTACCAGCCCGGGAAGCGCGGCTTCGACGAGACCTTCATTCATGGCTGCGGCGGAATCGGCCAGTCTTACCCCGGCAGTTGCGGCGATGCACCGGGCAATACCTATTTCAATCCCGCGATCCTGCACAACGGCACGTTCGAGAAAACGGTCGGCTTCTGCACCGACGTATTTTTCGGGCAGGCGCTGCAATGGATTGATGCCAGACGTGAAGCAGGGAAGCCCTTCTTCGCCTATATCACGCCGAATGCGCCGCACTCACCGTACGTCTGTCCGGACAAATACGCTCATCTGTATGAAGGTCAGGGGCTGAACAAAGATGCCATCGCCTATTACGGAATGATCTCGAACATCGATGACAACATGGGAGCGTTGCTGGCCAGTTTGAGTGGCTGGAAGATCGACAAGAACACGCTGGTGATCTTCATGACCGACAACGGTTCGGCCACTGGTTGGAAGTTCTACAATGCGGGCATGCGCGCCGGAAAGGGGACGCCGTACGAAGGCG
>DASYAR010000328.1:0-6117 GCA_036501235.1 Planctomycetaceae bacterium | reverse complement strand
GCCGTCAGTGTCTTTTGCCAGATAAACCTGCCCCTTGAGGGAACAGAAGGCCAGCGTACCGTCGGCCATCCAGGTCAGGGCCGTGGGCATGATTGCCATAGGCAGTGGCAAGCGTGCGCCGTCGTAGCCTGGGACACACGTGATCGGCTCTGGCGGAGATGGAATTAAGTTTGCGGGCACGACAGCGTGACGATCGACCGCCTCGCCCCCGCGATACGTAATAACTATCTGCGCAACTTGCTCCTTAGCAATAATGTGCCGATACTGTTTCGCCTGAACATTCGACTCGTTGTCCGAAAAGACGACGTCGTAGCCGGATGGCACATTCGAAACTCTGATTGTTCGATTAACAAAAGGAAACGCCCGCGATCCGCGATCCTGGAATCGACTAACGGCCTCGACAACACTCAGTTCGATTTCACCGCCTTCCAGCGGAAAAACGAGCCGATACCGCAACCATACATCTGCCATATCGGCGTTTCCCACGCGGTGCACCCCGGCGTGGTAATTCATCAGACGTCCAAATCGGCCGGATTCGCGTTTGGCGGCGATCACCGGGGCATTCTCCATTCCGGTCTTGCTGAGCGCCACATCCGGAGCCTTGGGCGCAGCCTTCAACTGCTTGTCTGTCCCCGGCTCCCAGAACCAGCTCTTCCCGGACGCTCGCTGACGAGCGAAATCACCTGTCCACCAACCACGCAGGGCCATCGTGTCCAGGTCGTACAACAGGTTCACCCCGTGATCAAAGCCGATTGCAAAAGCACGAGGGAGGAATTCTGGAGAGCGAGATTCTCCCACATTGAATACTTCGCGGATAATTTTCGGTGCTTCGCCGGGCGCGACGGTCAACAACTGCTCGATCGTTGATGTGTCGATTTTCGGCGCAGCCGATTTGTCGTTCAGTCCTGCCCACAGCGCGCCAAGCTGCTGATCGATATTGCCGTCGAGAATCCCGGAGACAGGTCGTTCAAATGACGGCATCTCCATTCCGGGGACGACCCGTAGGGGCGAACGGGTCCAGCGAACGAAATACTCCGGCCGCATCCGCTGCCCGACGAGGTACAAGTCTGAGCCGCGCGTGGCGAGTGCCACGTTGCGGGGTTCGTAGCTGGCGATCTTGTGGCAGGCAGTGCAACTGAAACCGCGAGTCCCGGCCAGAACTTGGCCCGTCTTTCGTTGCTCGGCCAGAGGGGCGGCATTTTTCTCCGTTGCCTCCGCGACGTTTGCCGCGCCCACCGAGTGTGGCGCGCCAGCCGGGATGCGGTCATGGCCGACCAGGAAGTTCAGCAGCGTGGCGGCTTCCTCAGGTTTGTGTTCAAACTGGGGCATGCGGACGCGCAACCATGGCAGGCGATTCGTTTTCTGCCTGCCTGCTATAGCCAGTCCCAATGCCTCGTCGCGTAACTTGTCTCCCACCGCCGTCAGGTTGGGGGGAACGAGCGCCTCGCTCTGACCGGCGAGGTCCGGATCGAGTCGCGCCAACGCGCCGGCGATGATCGCAATTCCGCGTCCGGCGTCGCGTTCGTGGCAATTGACGCACCCCTTCTGCCTGAGCAATCGCTCGCCCATCACGAACGAACTTTCGGCGGACCGCGGACCCGTTCGCAAATCGACAAACGCCCGAATGGCCAGGCGTTCGTCAGCGGTGAGTGAATAAGAGGGCCGGATGTGTTTTGGATCGACCGCCGCTTCGCTACACGCTTTCGACCAGTCTTTGACCGGCTGTTCGAGTGAGTTGATTCCAACGACAGCCGACTTCACGCCGTCAATCCTGTGACACGCGGCACACCGGGCCGTTTCGATTAACTTTTGTGCTGTCGTGAGATCTAGCGACTGCCCCGTCGAGAGACCCGGTGCTTTTGTGGCATCAGCATGAAGAGAGAGCACGAGACTTCTGCGTTCGTCATCCGTGAGCTTGAATACCGGCATGCGATGATCGGAATTGAGCTTGTCGGGTTCTTTGAGCCAGCGATACAACCAGCCGGCGGTTCGTTTTTGTCCGACTTTGCTCAAGTCGCCACCACTCTGCATTGTCGCAATACCCTCGTCGCCGCGCGTATGGCAGGCGAGACAGCCGATCGAGCGAAACAGGACTTCGCCGCGTCGGATTATTTCCGAACCATCCGCTCCATCGGGCAACGTCTCCGCAGCCTTGTCGTCCGCTGGAGTGAGCAGGTGCTGGGCAATGATTTGGGCTTCGCCGCGCGACAAACCAAATTGCGGCATTCGGGCATGAAGTGTCTGACGTTGCGGCTCCATCAGCCAATCGATCATCCAGTCACGGTCGATCGCACTGCCGTGTTTCGCGAGCGCGGGGGCCGGTTCGGCCGGCTCGTCGTGTTCGCCGCGGTGGCACGCCTGACAGCGATACGCCTGAAACAATTCGCCGCCGCGCGCGATGACATCGAGATTTCGGTGCGGTGCGTCACGAAAGAAAAGCTGCGGTGGAATCGGCTCGGTGGGAAACAGTTCGGACGACCAGAACAGGCGGACGAGTGCCTGCTCACCCGTTCTGCGATAGGCAATCTCGATCTTCGGCTCGCTGGTCTCAACTTCGATCAGTTCGCCTGCGATCCATCCCGGCGTATCGCGCCGGCCGCTGACGACGGTCTTGCCGTTCAGCTTGATCGTCGCTTCGCCATTCAAGTACAGATGGAACGCGTGCTTCCCCTCGGCGCGAATCAGCAGCTTGCCTGTCCAGGTCGCCGAAAAGGAACCGGCCGGCAGTCTGGCATCGGGACTATGCGCGCCCCAATCGAACTGCACGTCGCGGTCGATGCGGTCGACGGAGTTCGTCCCGACGGTGTAGCGGGCGACGAGGCCCGGGATGAAGTCGTCGTCATCTTCGTCGGCTTGGAATGCGTGCGCGGGACGAATGACGAACAGGACGATTGCGGCGGCCAGCAGCCACGCTCTCTCGTTCCCACGCTCCGCGTGAGAACGCACCGGGCGACGCTCTGCGTCGCGGGAGTTGGCAAGCGACGAGCCGTTTGACCCGGCAGGCTGAGAAGACGCGACGCCGAGCGTCGGTGCATTCGTTCCCCCGCAGAGCGTGGGAACGAGAGTGCTGCGATTGCCTGTTATCATACCAGTGTCATCCTAAAAACCGTCGCAGGACGGTAGCCGTGATCTTCGAAACGACGTTGTCGACGAGGATCGAACTGGGCCAGGCGATCGAGCCGACCGAAAACACCTCGCCGCCGCTATGGGTGTCGTAGACGAGCATGTCCGCGCCGCCATTGTCGGGATTCATGCCGCGGGCCAGCAGTTTCACGTTTTTCGGCGAATGTGGCGAGATCTTGTCGGTCTCGTGGCCGGACGCGCCGCCAGGCACGCGGCAGTGCAGACTCGGCTCGCCGAACAGGTCGCCGTTCTTGAGCCCCGTGCCGGCGAACACCCAACGATCGGCATCTTTGACCTGATAAGGCGCGCTCGTCATGATGCCGTCGTAGGTGAACATCACCCCCAGCAGGTTCGCTTCGGATTCGACCCGTGAGTGGAATCGGCTCTCAGTCGTCGCCTGTCGTACACGTTCGCGCTCGTTGCCGTTCCGCACCACCATCGTCGAGCCGTCGAGGAACTCCACTTCGCAATTCAATCCGTTCCCGCCCAGGTACAACAGCTTACCGCCGCGCTCGTGCACCCAGCTTTTCAGTCGAAAGTACATGTCGCGCGACCAGTACTCGGGATGTGTGCTGATGATCAAGACGCGGTAATCATCGAGATCGAGCTGGCCGAAATGGAACTGCGTTTCGGCGTAGTAATCGTAGTCAAAGCCTTCGCGTTCGAGCCAGCCCAGCAATCGCCATTCGGCCGGCGCCAGGTGGCACGCCGTGCGGCCTTCGATGGGGCTCGTGACCTGTTCATTCTCGGGAACCAGATTGATGATTTCGGGCCGATCGAATGACAATGGGGCATATTCGTCTGCACCGTAAGTCACATGGTCGGGGTCGGTGTAGCGAGACAGCTCTTGCCTCGAATTGACGGTCGGCACATCGGGAAGTTTATCGGCATTGATGTAGTTGCTGCGGCCGCCGAACGCGTTGTAGGCGTTCCAGGTGATGTTGGACGCCAATACGGCCAGCTTGTGCCGCGGCCTGGCGGGGGCCACGACCCACGGGAACGAAAAGAACAGCCCTGAACTTGTCCGGGCGTGAAAGTAATACAGTCCGGAATGTTCGGGAGCAGTGACGAATTGCTTGAGGGCAGGGTTGGCGTAACCGAACTTGTTCCACTCGGCGCCGCAGCGCGAATAGTCTCCGTCCGGAGTGATCTGCACGGTGGCCCGCGGTCCATGTTCGTCGTACCAGCCGAGCTTGCGAATCAGCTCTTTCTTCCAGCCGTACCGCCAGAGTTCCAGTTCATAGGCCTCGGGCGAATGCACGCGGAACTCGGATTTCTCACCCGCCCTGACCCATTTGGGCCACGGGTAACCTAGCAGGCAGTCGGACAACAGCCGAAAGTGATACGGCACACTTTCCTGCACGGTCATTACGACGCGCTTGCCACCGAAGCCCGCTTTGTTGAGCGTGACGCGATACTCACCCGGCACTACGTCTGCGTAAACCGCCCCCGATGCGCGCGAGCGAGTCTCGGTCGAACCGTGGCCGTTTTCAAACTCAATCAGCACATCGGGAACCGCCACAAATCGCTCGTCACTGACATATCCGACCAGCATGAAAAGCTCCGCCGTGGTGACAGGTTGCCAGGTAGGCGCGATTTCTGACGAACAAGCTGGCTGCTTGTCGCTATTCTTACAGTCGCGGATTCCCGAACTGGAATCAACTCACGCCGATGCGTTTGGGTGGGATGATTTGTGGAAAGACTCTTGACAGCGATTGCATTTCGCCGAATAATGGATCAATGCAATTGAGACTCATTCTCAATGCGAGTCCGGCCCACCGATACCGACGTCTCTTCAAAACGCTGCTGCCTGAGCCTTCCCACCCATGCAAATTCTCGATCATACGCACTCCGCAGCGGATTGTTCCCAGACGATAATTTGTCATTGTCTCGAAATCAGCGAAGGCACCGTCGCCGATGCAGTCGCCATCTATGGCCTGTCGACGGTCACGGAAGTCTGCCGCGAAACCGGCGCGGGAGGTGGTTGTACCGCCTGTCATTCCCGGTTAAAAGAACTGTTGCGCAAGACCCGGCAGTCTGTTCCAGCCTGCTAGTTTTCCGAGGCAGCCTCGTCCCGATCGGTGACGAAGAGATAGCATTATCTCGACGGAATGGATCATACGAATCAAACTGTGTCGACAGCCGTACTGCTGATTGCTCACGGAAGCCGTCGGGCTGAGGCGAATGCCGACCTCGTGCGGCTGGCCGAGATCATCCGCAGCAAGGGGCTGTACCCAATCGTCGAAACGGCATATCTGGAAATCGCGGAACCGGGAATCGCCGCGGCCGCTGCGTCGTGTGCCAAGCAGGGCGCCACCACCGTCAAACTGCTACCGTACTTTTTGTCGGCGGGCGCGCATGTTGTGGACGATTTGGAAACCCAGCGCCGCGAGTTGAGCCGGCGCTTTCCCCACGTGACGTTCGAGCTGTGCCCGCCGCTAGGCCTGCATCCGCTGATGGTGGAGATTGTCGTCGACCGACTGAGCTCCCCTCAAGATCCCACCGCGGGCAAGCCCAGCGCCTGACGTTTTTCCTGAATGAATTTCAGGTGATGGGGGATATGATTGGTGATTCGTTCGAGCAGCACGCGGAGCGACAGCGGACCATCGGCGCTGTGCTTGCCGGTTCGTGAAAAATCCTGCTCCGAAAGCGTCGCCAGAATTCGCGTCATCTGTGAACGGACGGCCTCGATGACGGCCAATTCTTCGGAGGCGTCGCGTTCCGTATACGCCAGTCGCGCCTGGAACAAGTCCGGATCGCCGGAGAGCAAAAGCGGATTGTCTTCGGCGAGGACGCGCTTCATACGGTCGGCATAGACAGGCTCGAAATCGGCGATGTGACAGAGGACTTCCAGCGTGCTCCACTTGCCGGCGACGGGCCGCGCGGCGAGCTGTTCGCGCGTCATGCCCGAGACTGCGGTACGAAGCTGCGCAGTTCCCGCACGATATTGTTCGATCGAAGTTGAGTGAGTCATGATCTTGGATTCCAGATACC
>DASYAR010000327.1:0-23809 GCA_036501235.1 Planctomycetaceae bacterium | reverse complement strand
GCCCCACCTGAGTCGCGCGCTCTGACCCTGCCACGCCAACCTATCGCAGGTTTTGTTCAAAGTGCTCGTCCCAAGAGTCCGCTAAATGGGGTGGTCCCCAAAAAACGCCGAGGCCGGCAGCGTCGGCCAAGTGGGCGATGCTGCCAGCATCGGCGTTACTTCAAAGGGATTCCCCTAATTAACGGATGCGCCCGATCTCGCCTCCTCGGGCCTACCACCAACCGTACCGGCGTCCGCCATAGTAATCGCGGCCGGGGGCGTAGTACGGATCGAACGACGGGCCGTAGTATTTGCCGCGGCCATAATAGTGCGGCTGATACGGCGGCACATACTGCCCCGTGCTGGTGGGCGGAATGCGTCTGTAGAGAGGCTCCTCTCTGTCGGCGGAGCCCGAATACCGCTCGACGGCCGGTGCATGGCCATAATAAAGCGTCGGTGGGACTTCATATCGGCGACCGAAGCGCGGCTCGGAGCTGCGCCAGTAGCCTCCCCATTCTTCCGCGTCATCGAATGCACCGCAGGACGCTGTGCCTGCGAAGGCCGTAACTGTCAACAGCCCGCCTAATAGCAGTGTTGTGCATGGAAATCGCATGGCGACACCCCCTGTTTCAAAGGACGGCCCGAATCGTACTCTCTTCAAAATCTGCCAGATGCAATTCCAGTGCCGTGGGGCGGGTGATGTTCTCCGCTCCATTTGCGTGCCGAAAATGATGGTCTTAGTCCACGCGGGAATCTCGCGGCAAGACATGAAATTGCGCGTCCGCAAACCAGGCTGCATGAGAGCCCGCCAGACGAGACGGCCATGATGCGGTCCGCAATCGCGATCGTCGCGGCGAGATGTAAATCCGAAAGGAAACTTTTCCGCAAGACGCAAGTCATGAAGGACCAGAGAGTTTCGCAGGCCATCGAACGCAGGTCACATCGAGGAGCCCTGCATTGGCACGCTTTCTGCTCCTTCTGCGATTCGATTCGACAAGAATCGCGTCAACAAGCGGTCGTTATTCGCCCAAGCGCGGTCGGATCAATTTGGCAAGAGGCGACGATCGGCTGTCGTCTCGCAATTGAAATCACCAATCGATCTCGCAGGGAGGACCTGACCATGCACATTGTCGCCGCGGACACAATTGTCGCCGATATCGCCACGGAACTCGAACTGAGTCCGACGGAAGCAACGCTCTATCTGAATGATTTGCTCGACGACGGTGACGAATATGAATCGACCGATTTTGACAGTTGATTTTCGGACTGCTCCGGCTGTCACCTGACCTCTGGACCTTTTTTATTGGAGAGATATCGTGGAAATCCTGGCAACTCAAGTCCCTGTTATCGCCGCGGCTGGCTATTCGCTCCTGTACCTTTTGATGGGGGGCGGGCTGGGAGGCGCCGTCTTGATCTTCATCGTGGCAAAAATGCTTGGGAAATAACAATCTCGGTTGCCGCACGACAGGAACATGACAAATCAAATCCCGTGCGTGCAATCGGCAATTGCGGCACGGCAGATGCATGAAGTGAGTGTGAACTGACGTCGCCGTTCGCCATGAAGTCTGCGTTGGACTTTCGACGGAGCGCGGGCGGGGATGTTAAACCGCTTATTTACAAGGAGCGATGGTATGAACAGCACGACGATGGCGGGCAATTGGAAAGAGCTGAAAGGCAAAATCAAGGAGAAATGGGGAAAGCTGACCGATGATGATTTGAAGGTCATCGAAGGCAAGCAAGACCAACTCTCCGGCATCCTCGAGCAGCGCTATGGGTATGCCAAGGAACAAGCGAAGAAGGACGCCGAGAACTTCTATCGCGACTGCGGTTGCTGCCATCATTAATGGTGTGACTGCGACGCGATGATTTGTCGATTCGAAGTGCCCTGGCCGTCAGAAACGGCCGGGGCACTTTTTTTGGCCTGGACCGCAATTCGTGTATTCCCGACCGCAATTCGTCGGTCGATTTCCCCGGGTCGCTGGCGTCTGCTGTCGGGGGCTTTGCCGAAGGTGCAGCCGTTAATCTGGGCATCCCTTTGAAGTAACGGCAATGCTGGCAGCATCTCCCACGTGGCCGACGCTGCCAGCGTCGGCATTTTTTGGGGACGAGCCCCCTTGAACGCGCCTCTGCCAGCGACGTCCTCTGCGTCTCCCGGGCACTTTCAAGGCATTTCTGCGATGCACCAATGGCGTCGCAGCGCGACTCATGAAGAAATTACTCGCTCCACCGGGACGAGCCCGGCGGAGGCGGAGGGGAGCCATTGCTACGGGTAGGGCAGAAGCGACTCACCATCGACGCGAGGTAGTTAAGGTCGGAGAGCAGGACGAATCCGTTAACACGTGCCCCAGTAGTCGGACGTCGGAGAATCGGCTCGAAAATGCCAGGCGTGCAGGCAGGCGGGCGGCAAAGAAAGCAAAGGCCCGGAACCGGCGCTCACTCCAGTCCCGGGCTCGGGCGCCCCTCCCGAGAGATTGTCGGATCAGTCGGGGTCGGCACCAACTCATCAGCCGTTGGCTTTGACCGTCAACGTAAAGGTCTGGACGTTGTCCGCCAGGCCTGGCGCCTGTGCGTCGATCTTGACCTGATGTTCGCCGACGGCGGCATCGGGGGTGGCCTTCAATTGCAATTTAATCGAGTTCTGGCCGGCCGGAATGACGGCTTCGTCGCCGACGACTTCCACGCCGGCGGGCAGGTCGTTCAATCGAATCGTCACCGGATCGTCGAAGTTGTCTCGCGTGATCTTGATCGAGACGTCGTCAGTCGCTCCCTGCTTGATGGTCTGGCTGGTGGCCGCCACCAGCGACAATTTCTTGACCGCCGGCTTGCCGCTGTCGGTTGCCTTCGTGGCGGGACCGGTTGACGTGGTTTCCTGGCATCCGACAAGAGCGAACGCCAATCCGATCGCACTGATAATGATTGTTCGATTCATGGGAATGTTCCTTTGCAAGTTTGAGAGTCATTGTGAGAGGACGATCAGCCATGTAACTTTTCCTGCAGTAAATGCTTCGCTTTTTCGAGTTCGCGCCGGCGCCGTTGCGACAAACCCTGGCCTCCGCGATTGATGAAGTATTGAAGCATGCGGATCCCCGACCCAATCCCCTTGGGACTGACCCGTTTACTCGCCAGATTCCTGGCAATGGTCGCCGCATCCTTCGTAAACAAACCTTCCGACGGGAAGGTCGAGACGGTCTTCACGTCTTGCACCCACTTGCGTTTCTTTTTCTTTGTCGTTGTTTTCTTCGTCGCTTTGGCTGGCATCAGAACGGAAGGTCCTCGAAAAACGCAAAGCAGTCATGATTCACCCAAGCTCGCCGGCCCCGCAGAATCATGCGGATCCGCTGACTTTTGCGTCGGCATCGTGGGCGCGGTTCCCCCCTGCTCTGTGAAATGGGCGGGGAAACCCGGCTCGATCCCTGCCTCGTAATGGACATAGGCCGTCTTCAACCCGCCCAGCACCTCCGCCGTCGTCTCAAACAGGGCTCGCGCCCGGGGATCGTTGGTTTTAATGATGTCTTCCCGAACCTGACTGATCAGGTCGTCAATGCAGGCTTTGATTCGTTCACACGACTGCGTGGCCTCTGCGTCGGTTCGTTCCAATAGTCCACTCATGATGTGTTCCTCCATTGCTGGCGGGAAAAGGCGAATCTCAACTGTGACGGGGTCGTCGCGATTTGGCGGGTTTTTGCGGTCCGCCTCGTTTTCCGGCCGGAGTCCCGCCAACGGCGCCTCCCTTCGGACTGGCATAGGCGACCCCCTCGCGACGGGCGCTTCGCATCTCCGACTGACTGCTCCCCGCAGAAGCCTCCAGCGGCACATTTCCAGGGTCTCCGTGCCCTACAGTTGTCCCTGCCAGCCCGCCGTACGCTGTGCCTCCGGCCGGTGTGCCGGCAGCATGGATATCCGCCTGATTGCCTGGGCCGTCAGCGGCGTCCATGCGCGCGTCACGTTCTTCCTCACTGAACGCAGAAGCCCGCCCCTTGTTCAGATTGACGTCCGGTCCGGCTGCCGCCCCGTCTGCGCAGGCCGTACAGTGGCGCGCGAAAGGAATCGCATCGAGCCGCAGTTTGCCGATGGGTTGTCCGCAATGCTCGCAGCTGCCGAAAGTTCCCTGGTCAATGCGTCGCAGGGCATCGCTGGTTTCTTTGACCAGATACTCTTCATTTTCAAGCAATGTGGCGCTCAGTTCCTGCAGGTAGGTTTCCGTTCCGACGTCTGCCATATGCATTGGCGCATTCGACAAGCCTCCATCAGCCTGGCCACCGGTCTGCGCTAAGGCGTCACGCCCGACGGATGTTGCATCATTTCGCACGCGGGCGGCAAATGCACGCAGCATTTTTTGATATCCAGCCAGCTTTCCTGGTGTCATTTCCACGATGAATTCTCCGGCACAGAACTTTCCCAAACGGCTGCGATCCAATGCCTGTTGATGCTAGAGAGGCAAGTTGCGTGCCGATCGAGCTGCCACTGGCAAATGATTCCTCTCCAATGATCAACAGTCATCGCTGCTGGGCAGCCTGCGACGCAGGGAGCCAGGGGGCCCCTCATTCCATGCGGTGCTGCCTGGCTCCCAAGCCGCCAGCTTGATTGCATGTCGACCCTCTCCAGGTCGAACTGTTCAATCGGGCAGTGCTTTACTGGGGAGAACGCGATTGGTATCAAAAATGCCCAACAGGACCAGCGTTTGCAGGCGCGCGGAAATCGTGAAGGGTCGAAACTTCGACTGGGGGGAGCCTTGCCATGAAACGACAATTGCATTCGGCGGCGCGAGGTTCCAGCGTGACGACATCCACCGCAGGAAATCGGCCTGCGATTGATCGATTCGGGATATCCGATGGCTATTGTGATGCAACCGGCGATTGGCATCGGACTGACCGGACCACGACAGAGGCGATTCGGCATGCGATGGGAGACCACGTGCCCCCCGCGGACGATGACGAAACGCTCCCTTGGGTCGTCGCCCATGGACAACGGCTGAATTTGCCTACAGGAACGACGATCCATCTGGAAGAGGGAGGCGTCGTCAAGGTCGGTGGTCCCTCCGCGCCCGAATTGCCGCTCGGGTATCACGACATCGAATCGCCGAACGGCCATCGAGGCCGGCGGTTGATCGTTACCCCACTCGGCTGCCACCTGCCGGACGAGCTGTTCGAATGGGGCTGGGCCGTGCAGGCGTATGCGGTGCGGTCTGCCGAGAATTGGGGCATGGGCGACTTGGCCGATTTGGCAAAACTGGGAGAATGGGCGCACGATGTGGGAGCCGGATTTCTGTTGATTAACCCACTGGGGGCTGACGCGCCGGTCGTGCCCCAGGAGCGCAGCCCCTATTCGGCCGGCAGCCGTTCTTACCGGAATCTGCTGTATCTCCGAATCGAAGAAATTCCCGGCGCGGATCATCAGATTCCGGAAATTCAAGCAGGAATCGCGGCGGCCCCCGCCTTGAGGAAAGCGAATTGGATTGAACGCGATCGCATCTTCCCGTTGAAGCTGGCAGCGCTCAAGGCGATTTGGGAACGGTGGGCGGGGGATGCGCGGTTCGATCGGTTCGAATCATCACAAGGGGCAAACCTCACGAATTTCAGCCGTTATTGTGCCTTGGCGGAACGCCACGGTCGCAATTGGCGTTCGTGGCCAAAAGAGTATCGCCATCCGAATTCTGCGGGAGTCGATCAGTTTGCAGCAGCTCATGTCAAAGAGATCCACTTTTTCTCGTGGGTGCAATGGTTGCTGGATGACCAGTTGGCCAACGCGGCCCGTTCACTGCCGTTGATGCAGGATTTTCCGGTGGGGATTTCACCTGACGGAGCGGATGCCTGGATGTATCAGGATTGTCTGGCCTCGCAGACGTCAATCGGCGCGCCCCCGGATCCCTTTAATCGATCAGGGCAAAACTGGGGATTGCAGGCCTTCGTGCCCCATCTGCTGCAGGCGGCCAATTATGAGCCCTTCATCCAGTCGGTCCGGGGCGCCATGCGACACGCGGCCGCATTGCGAATCGATCATGTGATGGGGCTTTTTCGATTATTTTGGATTCCGCAAGGCGCCGGCCCGGGATCCGGGGCGTACGTGTACTACACGGCCTCCGATCTGCTGGGCATCCTGGCGCTCGAGAGTCATCGCGCCCGCTGTTTTGTCGTCGGAGAGGACTTGGGAACGGTCGAAACGTCGATTCGGACTGAGCTGGCCGCTCGCAAAATTCTTACTTGTCGTCTGCTGTGGTTCGAAGCGGGGCTGACGGAGGATTATCCGAGACATGCCTTGGCCTCGATCAGCAGTCATGATCTGCCGACGGTCGCCGGAATATGGACCAGGCAAGATTCCCTCGACGAGCGGCAGGCCGGCGTCGTTTCCGACGCCGCGGCGTGGGAAAAGGTTCGAGCGCGACTGGTGAATGACACCGGCTTGGCCGAAGGAACGCCGACCGCGCAAATGATTCTGGCCGCCTACCGCCGGCTGGCGGCTTCGCCTTGCATCGCCGTGACGGCGTCGCTCGAAGACGCGCTGGCAATTCCCCATCGTCCCAACATGCCCGGGACCGTCGACACCTGGCCGAATTGGTCGATGCCGCTGCCAGTGACTCTCGACGAATTGGAAAAATGCCCACTGGCCCAGGAGATTGCTGCCGAGTTGAGTTCACGCGTTAAGCCACTCTCCCAGATTTGAATCATCGCACCGCCCATGACGACAATAGAAGGTTCACTGCATCGTCGCCTGCCGATCGGAGCTGAGGTGTCGCCGGGGGGCTTGCATTTTCGGGTTTGGGCGCCGGATCATCACCAGGTCGAGTTGATTGCGAACAGCGATTCCAGCAAGGAATCTCGCTCGCTCACGGTGGCGCTGCGATCGGAAGAGGACGGGTATTTCTCGGCGTTCGAAGCCCGCCTGAAAGCGGGGGCGCGTTATGGATTCCGGCTCGACGGCCAATCGCAGGTGCTGCCTGATCCGGCGTCGCGTTTTCAGCCGGACGGTCCGGATGGTCTTTCGCAAGTGGTCGATCCGGCGGCATTTTCGTGGACCGACCAATCGTGGTCGGGACTCGGCGCCACCGGGCAAGTCATCTATGAGATGCACCTGGGGACGTTCACGACGGAGGGCACGTGGCGCGCCGCGGCAGACCAGCTTGCAGAGCTCCGCCGCATCGGATTCACCGCTCTCGAAATCTTGCCTGTGGCTGATTTTCCCGGCCGATTCGGGTGGGGATATGACGGCGTATGCTTATTCGCGCCCACGCGTCTCTACGGACTTCCGGACGATTTTCGCCGGTTCGTCGATCAGGCCCACCATTGCGGATTGGGCGTGATTCTGGATGTCGTTTACAATCACTTCGGCCCGGTGGGAAATCACCTTCCGAAATTCGCCGCGAACTATGTGAATAAACGCGCCCCAGGCGAGTGGGGCGCTGTGCCGAATTTCGACGGCGCCGACTCACGGCCGGTGCGTGAATTCGTTCTCGCCAACGTGCAGCATTGGATCGCAGAGTATCATCTGGACGGCTTGCGGTTCGACGCGACACAGGCCGTAATGGACAGTTCCGAGCCGCATATTCTGACGGAGCTGGTGGAGACGGCCCGCGCCGCCGCGGAACCGCGGTCGATTTTCCTCACGGCGGAAAACGAGCCGCAGGACGTGCGGATGGTGCGGCCCGCCGCAGAGGGGGGCCATGCCATGGATGCCGTCTGGAATGACGACTTCCATCACGCGGCCCTGGTTCGTCTCACCGGCCATAACGAAGCCTATTATTCGGACTATCGAGGGTCGGCGGCGGAATTCGTTGCGGCGGTGAAGCGCGCGTTTCTGTATCAGGGCCAGCGCTCGAATTGGCAGAAGAAGCCGCGCGGAACGCTGACGACAGGACTGCCGGCGACCGCGTTCGTCCATTTCCTTCAGAATCACGATCAAGTCGCCAATTCGGCGGCTGGAGCTCGCGTCGGCAAGATGACCAGCCCGGGCCGCTTGCGGGCCATGACGGCATTGTGGCTACTGTCGCCGCAGACGCCGTTATTTTTCCAGGGGCAGGAATTCGCCTCCTCCAGCCCTTTTCTGTTCTTTGCCGATCATGAAGGCGATCAGGCGCGACAGGTGGCCTCGGGGCGAGGAAAGTTTCTCAGTCAATTCCCCAGCCTGAAATCCGAGGCAGCACAGCGGGCCCTGCCCGACCCCGCCGAACGCCGGAATTTCGAACGGTGCCGGCTCGATTTCTCTGAACGCCAGTCGCATGGACCAATCTATCGTTTGCATCAGGATCTATTGCGCTTGCGGCGCGACGATCCGGTCTTTCGTCGGCAAAGGTCCGATCTGCTCGACGCGGCTCCGTTAGGCCCCGACGGATTGGTCGTTCGATACTTCGAAGACCAGGGTTGCGACCGCCTGCTCGTGGTCAATTTCGGGATTGATCTGCATCAAACGCCCTGTCCTGAGCCTCTGCTCGCGCTGCCGCGAGAGCGAAGCTGGCAACTTTTATGGAGCAGCAATCGTTTCGAATATGGCGGCTTCGGTCCTCTGAACCCGGTCACGGACGAGGGGTGGTTGGTCCCTGGCGAGAGCGCTGCGGTGTTGATCGCTGCGCCGCGCGAAAAATCTGCCGAGGCACCGCAAACTTCAGAATCATCATAAAATGGAACGTCATGGACATATTGCAAAGCATCGACTGCCGCACGTTGGCCGCCTCGGATCCCGACGCACTTCTCAGTCGCGAATGGCTGGCGACGAATGGTAACGGCGGATATGCCTCGGGGACGATCTCGGGGGCTTGCACGCGGCGCTATCACAGCCTGCTGGTGGCGGCGCTCCCCGGTGCGGGACGCACCGTGATGTTCAATCACCTGGCGGAGGTGTTGAAGCTGCGTGGTGGAGAAGAGGTGCGGCTCTCGACCGAAGAGCTGTTGGATGCGAGTTTCGAGCCCTTCGCCGCATCGCTGGCCGAGTTTCGCCTGGAAGCGGGACTTCCGGTGTGGCGCTATGAAATCGATTCCATCGTTCTGGAAAAGCGCCTGTTGCTCACGCACATGCAGAATACGGTGCATGTTTCCTATAAAGTGCTCGAATCACCCAGTGCGGTGCGGTTGCGGCTGCGTCCGTCGTTTCATTTCCGCCCGCATGATGCCTCCGTCTCGGCGGACGAGCCGCCGCATTACAACGTCACGGCGGTGAAACAGGGTTTCGAAGTCGTCGGCGAGAATGTTCCTCCGCTACGGATTTTTCTGCCCCGAGGCCGTGCGAGCCTGGTTCTGGACGGCGGTCAGACTCGGCGCGTGATGTATCGAGTCGAGCAGGCGCGGGGCTATGACGCACAGGGGATCTTGTGGAGCCCGGGGTATTTTCGGGTAGACCTTCAGCCCGGAGAAGAGGCCACTCTGGTCGCCTCCACGGAAAGTTGGGACGTGCTGCACGCACTCGACCATGCGACGGCGTGGGACGCGGAATGCCGACGCCGGGAACGCCTGCTCAGCCAGGCCGACCCGCGGGCCCAAAACGCCGCTTCGAAGCTCGTGCTGGCGGCGGACCAGTTTCTCGTGCACCCGGTCGCCCGGCCGACCGATAGCGCGGTGGCGCGGGCCGCCGGGGATGAGGTGCGCACCGTCATCGCGGGCTATCACTGGTTCACCGACTGGGGCCGCGACACGATGATCAGCCTCGAAGGGCTGACGCTGACAACCGGCCGGCATGTCGAGGCGGGTTACATCCTCCGAACTTTTGCGCGGTATGTGAAAGACGGGCTGATTCCCAACCTGTTCCCGGAGGGCAATCGAGAAGGTCTCTATCACACGGCGGACGCGACGCTCTGGTATTTCCACGCACTGCAGCGCTATCTGGACCGAACCCAGGATTACGAAACCCTGCATGACCTGCTGCCGATATTGCGCGACATCGTCGAACATCATATTCGCGGCACGCGCTTCGGGATTCACGTCGATCCGGCCGATGGCTTGCTCTCGCAGGGAGCGCCGGGTTATCAGCTCACCTGGATGGACGCCAAAGTCGGCGACTGGGTCGTCACGCCCCGCCGCGGCAAGGCCGTCGAAATCAACGCGCTGTGGTACAACGCGCTGCGCTTGCTGGAACGCTGGATTCATTTGGCCGGCGATACGGGCACAGCCCTCCAGATCGCGCATCGCGCAGAAGGCGTGCAAGATTCATTCAATCGCCGCTTCTGGATCGAATCCGAAGGCTATCTGTATGATGTGGTCGATGGCGAGGCGGGAGACGACAACGCATTTCGGCCGAATCAGGTATTCGCCATGTCGCTCGATCACCCCGTGTTGCACCATTCGCGCTGGAAGCCCATGCTCGATCAGGTCCAGGAGCGCTTATTGACGCCTTTCGGACTGCGCAGCCTGGCGCCGGGGCATCCCGATTATCGTGCACGATACGACGGCGACTTGCGCTCGCGCGACGCAGCCTACCACCAGGGAACGGTCTGGGCCTGGCTCATCGGCCCGTTCATCGACGGCTGGCTCCGGGCGCATCCCGATCAAATCAATCATGCGTACGATTTTCTGACCGGCTTCGAGTCGCATCTGAGCGAAGCGGGAATAGGCACGATCAGTGAAGTCTTCGACGCCGAAGCGCCCTATTATCCGCGCGGGTGCATCGCCCAAGCCTGGAGCGTGGCCGAAGTCCTGCGGTGCCGGGCGCGGCTCGCTGAATGCCAGAAGCAGTAGCCACTGTCACAAGCACCTCATCGAAAGCCGCTTTCCAGCACCTCCGCCCCAAGCTCTGTTTGGGACCGCCGCGTGCGAAGCTCCGCTTCACAGACTCCTGGTCTATCAGACAAGGATCCGACTCGAGCAGTGCCCGGCATATCTGCCCAGGCCATTCTTTTCCGGCCATACTGCCAAGCGGATGGGAAAGGCCAGACTGTCTATGTCCGCGCAGCCCGATGCGCTTTACGCGTGCGCGCTGCTTTCCGGCCAATCGCGCGTCGTTCGGCCGGCGTCTGATGAGCCATTCGCGTGCGCGCCCCTTTTTTCGCGCTGGTCGACCGCTCCACCGAAGTCCGTCGATGCGCCTGCCTCGTTGTTTGCCGCGAAAGCGATTCGGTTGATGCAGCTTCGTTTCCTTCGCGCTGCAAGGCTTTTGTCACCGCGCGTGATCGCCGCGGGTTCACCTCGCCGTGACGTGAGTGGTTCTTTTTGGCGGAGTGCCCCGCGCGATACGCAGTTTGAGCGCTGCGCCGGGTTTTTTCCGACGTTTTTCCTTTTTTTGGAGGTGGCAGATCGACCCCTGCGCGGCGCGCCTTTGACAGTCCGATGGCAATTGCCTGTTTCGTCGAGCGGGCGCCATGCTTTCCCTCGCGGATATGATCGATCGTCTCTTTGACGAATTCTCCGGCTTGGGTCGAAGCAGACTTACCTTCCCGCTTGTCTCGTTTCGCCCGTTCGATGGTTTTCTTTTCCGGCATGATGTCGATCTCCTGCGTGGGATCTGTCCAGATTTTGACGAGAATGGCCATTCGATGAAAAACGACTGACAAACGGCCGTCCCGAGAAGTCCGCACACGCCGTGCCAAACGAGCAATCAACTTCTCGGAGCGGTCCTTACGATTCGCGGCAAGTCGCGCGGTGGCTTCACCAGATGTCCGTCCGTCGCAGTAATTGAGATAGCCGGATGGACGAAGCCGCATGCCATGGACAAAAGCTGGGTTTGCGGCTGCCAGATTGAGGCGTTTTAGGGCCCATCACGAACAGGAGCCGGCTTGTTTCAAGCCATCCTGGTCGATGATTGAGCAGGTTGTCGGCAACCTTCGGTCGCCCAGATTTTCAACCCACTGTTATTCGCGGGATTCTCGTCACAAGCCTTTGTCCTGTGTCAATCGGACCCGGCACACGACTTGCTCATTCTGCGCTATCATGCCGATCGTGGTCGTCGTCAACAATCGCAAGGAATGGCCATTCAAAGCCCGAGGCATCAATGTCGTCGACGCACGATCCTATTTGACGAAGCCCGAATTCGGGACGCTGTCGCGGGTCAAATTGTTCAATTTGTGCCGTTCGTACAAGTACCAGAGCGTGGGCTATTACGTCACACTTATGGCCGCGGCGCGCGGGCATCGTCCGCTTCCCGACTTGACGACAGTCCAGGACCTCAAACTCAGAACCATGGTTCGATTCGTCTCGGACGAGCTCGACGATTTGATTCAGCAAACCCTGCGTCCCGTTCGTTCCCGAGAATTTACGCTCAGAGTTTATTTTGGCCACAATCTGGCCAAACGCTACGACAGACTGAGCGTTCACCTGTTCAATCTGGTACGGGCGCCTTTCTTGCGGGCCCTGTTTGCGCGTCCCAACGGAAAGTGGATTTTGCGTTCGATCCAACCCATTCCTGTCGGCGAGATTCCAACACGGGATCTGGAATTCGTATGGCGCAAGGCCCGCGAATATTTCTCAGGCAAGCGCTGCCCGGTTCGGAAAAAACCGGCCGGCAAATACGATTTGGCGATTCTCTCCAATCCGCAGGAGGAAGAGCTCCCCAGCAACGCGGCCGCGATCGAGAATTTCATGAACGCCGCAGAAGAGACGGGCCTGGCGGCGGAAATCATCAGCCGTGATGATTTCGCACGGCTCGCCGAATTCGATGCGCTGTTCATCCGGGAGACGACGCACGTCAACCATCACACGTATCGTTTCGCCCGTCGGGCGGCGCGCGAAGGCCTGGTGGTCATGGACGATCCGGAATCGATTCTGAAATGTACCAATAAGGCTTACCTGGCCGAGCTCTTGACGCGCAAGAAGATTCGGATTCCCCGAACAATCATCGTACACCGCGACAATATCGACGCCATCGGCGCCCAGCTCGGCTTCCCCTGTATCCTGAAACTGCCGGACGCCGCGTTCTCGCTGGGGGTCGTTAAGGTCGACGATGAGGCCAGCTTGAGAAACAAAGTCGAGGAATTCCTCGGCCAATCCGAGCTGGTCGTCGCCCAGGAATTTCTGCCGACGAGTTTTGACTGGCGCGTCGGCATTTGCAATAAAGAGGCTCTCTTCGTCTGCAAGTACCACATGGCCAGCCAGCACTGGCAAATCATCAAGCGCGACCGGGCCGGCCATCGCGAATGCGGACTCGTCGAGAACGTGCCGCTTGATCGCGTCCCTGCCTGCGTGCTGAAAACAGCTCTCAAAGCGGCAGGACTGATTGGAGACGGATTTTACGGAGTTGACCTCAAACAAATTCAGGGGGAGGCCTGCGTCATTGAAATCAACGACAATCCCAACGTCGACGCTGGAAATGAAGATCAAGTGCTCAAAGACGAATTGTACGAAAGAATCATGAAGGTGTTTCTGACTCGCATCGAACGCAAGAAGGCTGAATTCGACGCGGCGTGAGCCTCGCGCTCCCGACAGAGACAAAAGCATCATGGCGAAACCGCTGAAAATCATCGTTGTCGACGATCAGGCGGACCTTGCCGAATGCACCGGCAAGCTGTTGCGATTGCACGGCCATCAGGTTTCGATCTTTTATACGGCGCAAGCAGTCCTGGATGCTCTCGATACGCTCAAACCGAATCTCATCTTGGCCGACATCCGCATGCCGCACATCGACGGTTGCGAGCTCGCCGCACGAGTCAGGCGGCGGCCAGATTGTGAGAACGTCATTCTCGCGGCATTGACCGGCTTAGGAGACGACGAATCCCGCCGTGCCGCCATCGATGCGGGATTCGACTATCGCTTCGTCAAACCCATGCACCCCGATGATTTACAGCAGTTCATGGAGGAAGTCGCGAAAAGAGGCGTGGATCGGTGATGTTCGAGCACAAATCCAATAAATTATTGTCGCGCCCCGAATTCCTGAAACGAATGGCGCGCAGCGCTGGCGCATGCTTCGGGATCGTGACACTCTCTCTGGCGATGGGGAGCGTCGGCTACCACATTTTCGCGGATCTGCCGTGGATTGATGCGCTGCTGAATGCGTCGATGATTCTGACCGGCATGGGGCCGGTCGACCCGATGCGTTCGGTGGCTGGAAAGCTCTTCGCGGCCGGCTATGCACTCTACAGCGGAGTGGCTTTCCTGACGACAATGGCCATTGTGCTGGCACCGTTGGCGCACCGGGTTCTGCACAAATTCCATCTGCAGGAAGAGGGCAACCATTAGTGCGGGTCGATCACGCCTTCCTTTGGCGATGCGATGGACCAGTCATGGCCACGTCGCGAATCAGCATCGCCGCATCGGTCCAGTCAAAAATCAGTTCCGGATCTGTGGCACATTTGGCAATGGCCTGGAGTACGGCATCGCGGTCTTCGTCTTGATAGAAGAACAGGAAGGTCTGGCCTGACTTCTGCAAGCCGATGAAATTCTGAGTTCGAGCCGGACTCTCCATCGCCATTCTCCTTCTGCTTATGTGGCATCGCGGCCATTCAACCAGCCACATGATTCGGTTCTGCCAGCAAGACTCAAAACGACTTTGAGTTCGTATGCACTTTTCGTGCCTCGAAAAATCACGCAGGTTCGGGAGGCGACTTCGCGGATGACGGGAACGCCCCATCGCTGACTGCGGACGCGCCCTGGGCGACCAGAGTGATTGCAATTCAATCACGTCACGTGCGTAATTCGTGACGCATTGACGGGTGAGGTCTGATCCCCAAAGGGCCGAAGGATTTAAGTAGGAACGAGCCCACTATCGGTCGGGTGACGCGAGAATCACGCAGTCTTCATTGCTCGAAGAATCCGTTGGCACGCCGAATGCTCTATTTCGGCAGTCTCTTTAATTCCCGATTGAGAGAGACCTGTCGTTGTTGGTGCGGGGTGCACGCATCCCGAAAGACGAATTTTTATGTGGATCCACAAAGGAGAAAGATTATGTTGAAACGCGTGTTGAGTGCGGCATTGCTGTTATCGGTGGCAACTGCGACCTTCGTGACGTCTGAAGAGAGCGCAGAAGCACGCTGTTGCCGGCAACGCTGCCATCGTCGCCGCTGCTGTAATACCGGGTGCAACTACGGTGGCAATTACGGCTGCAACATGGGATGCAATACAGGTTGCAATACGGGCTGCGGTTATTCGAACTACACGAATTCCGGATATTCGAACTGCAACTCCTGCTCTTCCGGCAATGGAATGGTGGCGCCGCAACCGGCGCCTTATAACGGCAACTTGCCGGCTCCCAGCGCCCCGGCTCCCGCAACCGCCCCGCCTCCGGCTCCCTCTACGTGAACGGTCCTGAATTTTGCCGCGTCTGGGTTTTTCAACGGACAGGGAATCCTTTTTCGGCAGGCTGGGGAATCGCTCGAGTCGACAAGCAACGGTTATAAAGGATTGTTCCTGGAGGTTACTCGAGCGATTTTTTTTCAGGCGGGCACCCTGTGCTGCTCGATCGCTGGGCGAATCATCGGATCTGCTACGGGAACTGGGTCGAGATTCTGCAGGCTATTCAACCGATTGCGGGCGTCGACGAGCGTCATTTCCACATAATCGGCGCCGGCGTCGCGCAATTGAGCCTCGTTTTCTTCGCGATTACTCCTGAGGCCCCACCGGCCGACAACGATCCGAAGCTGGGGAAATCGACTGCGCAGCCGTTTGCAGACATAGCGTGTGTGGGCCAGACCACCCGGCGGCAGCGAGCCAATGCAGATCAGCAACTGATTTTCGCGCCCGACGCGCTCCATGAGCTCCGACGTCAACGTGGCGACCGCTACCACCTCGACGTCCCACTTTTGAGGGTCGAGCACCTGGCACAACATCTCGAGGGCCAGACGATCGGCTTCATCCCGTGCGGGAAAGGCGATGAGCCGTGACTTCTGAACGGTGCGATCGGCGACTGCGACGGCATTCTCCGCGGGAGGCTCGGCAGCCTGCCGCTCGCCCAGGTCCTCGAGAAATTCGTGCGTGGCCTGATGGATAAATGCTTCATCGGCTTCGACCAGCAGGTTCCGTTCGGAATCGCGACGGGTCGTGCTGAGCAAGGGGACCAGCAGTTCATCATAAAGGCTTTCGGCCGACTCCCCTTTGGCCCGATTCAGCACCATCTCAGCCGCTTCGTCTTGATCCCGAGCAAGCAACCGCTGGTACAGCATGACGGGCGGGTCCAGGGCCGGCTGGTCTCCGAGCAAGACGTCGAGAAACTCCAGATTCGGCACATGCTTCCCAAGCACGACAAGCACGACCGTCAGCGGGGCCGATAAGATCAGCCCGATCGGTCCCCACAGCCACGCCCAGAAAGCTGCCGCCGTCAACAGGGCCACTTCGGAGACGCCGATGCTCTGGCGATACAATCGGGGTTCGATGAAATTGCCGGTGACAAGCTCCAAAGGAAGGAATAAACCAATGACGCTGACCGGGCGCCACCAGCCGTCGAACATGGCCAGGCTGAATATCAGAGGAAACGTGGTTGCCGTGATTGCGCCCACATAGGGCACATACCGCAGGCTTCCAGCCAGGAATCCCCAGAGGACGGGATAATCGATTCCCACCCAGTAAAGTCCTGCGGCAATGATCACGCCATAAACGCTATTCACCATGAGCTGCATCAGCAGGAATCGACTGATGCGCTGGCTGGCCTCGTCGATCGCGCGCGTCGTCGAAGACAGCCGCCCCTGGCCCATCAGCCGCAAGAATCGGGCGCGCAGGTCCTCGCGGCCCAGCAGCATGAAAATGACGAGCACGATTGCCATGGCCACCCCCCCCACGGATGTCAACGCGGGAGTCAGGAATCGAGACAGCCATGTCAGCCAGAGCGGAGATTGCGGTTCGACGACGACATTGGCGAGTCGGCGCGGAGGCGGGATTGAGTCGTTATCGTGCAGGTCGTCGGGGGCTTCCGCCTTGCCGGGCGCGGGATTCATTTCGTCCGCAAGATCCTCGATCATGCGTTCGATTTTTCCGCCATGCCCCAACCCTCGCACCGTTCTGATTTTGTGTTTGATGTTAGACGTGTATTCGGGAAGCTCCTGCAACAGGCCGCTGATCTGTTGGGTGACGAGCCAGCCGATGCCTCCGATCAGTGCGCCGGCCAGCACGACGACTGCGATGACGGACGGTACACGATTCAATCCGCGCCTTTGAAGAGACCGGACCACCGGGTTCAAGAGAAAAGCCAGCAACACGGCGAAAACCAGGGGAATAAAAACTTCCTGGACCCAATACAGCGTGCCGACTGCCACTACGCCGATCACTGTGCTTGCCAGAGCAACGATGGCGCGCTGCCAACCGGGTGCGGGGTCTGATTTGGCCACAAAGACTTTCCACTGCAATTTTTTCGTTAGGAATTGGCAGGATTAGGATCGCTATTTGCGGCAATTTCGATGCCAATGTGTTTTTGGGTCGCAAAATGACCACCGGCCGTCGATTGCGATGACATGCCTGGTCGAAAGACGGCCATGTGGGTTCCATTGAAAGCGAATGCATCATGCGGGTTTGGCCAGGCAAGTCGTATCCTCTGGGGGCAAGTTGGGACGGAAACGGAGTCAACTTCGCGATTTTTTCCGAATGTGCAACGGGCGTCGAATTGTGCCTGTTCGACTCCCCCGATTCACGGCGGCCCAGCCACTGTATCCCATTGACGGAACGCCGTGATTTGGTCTGGCATTGTTACCTGCCCGATCTGCGCCCGGGCCATCTCTATGGCTATCGCATCCAGGGCCCGTACGATCCGGCACACGGACACCGCTTCAATGCCCACAAAATTGTGCTGGATCCGTACGCCAAAGCAATCGGTCGCGATCTTGTCTGGTGCGACGAGATGTTCGAATACAAATGCGGCGACCCCGAAGAAGACCTGTCGTTCGACGATCGGGACAACGCGCATGCGGCCCCCTTGGGATTGGTCATCGACCCGGCGTATACCTGGGGCGACGATCGACCGCCGATGCATCCCTGGCATGAAACGATCATCTATGAGTTGCACGTCAAAGGATTCACAAAACTGCATCCGGGGGTGCCCCCCGAACTGCGCGGCACCTACGCCGGCTTGGGATCCCCCGCCGCCATCGACCATCTGACGAAACTCGGCATCACGGCCGTCGAGTTGCTGCCGGTGTATCATCGGCTTGATGATCGGCACCTGGTTGAGAAAGGGCTCTGCAATTACTGGGGTTACAATACACTGTCGTTCTTCGCCCCCGATCGCCGGTATGCGTCGAATCCTGATTCGGCCGAGACGGTTCGCGAGTTCAAGACGATGGTGCGATCACTCCACAGCGCGGGGATCGAGGTCATTCTCGACGTGGTCTACAACCACACGTGCGAAGGGAATCAGATGGGGCCGGCGCTTTCATTCCGCGGGGTCGACAATGCCTCGTACTACCGCCTGTCGCCCGACGACCAACGGTATTACATGGACTTCACGGGCTGCGGAAATACGTTCAACATGCGCAATCCGCGAGTCTTGCAGTTTATCATGGACAGCCTGCGTCATTGGGTGTTGGAGATGCACGTCGACGGGTTTCGCTTCGACCTCGCCAGCGCGTTGGCGCGAGAGCTGCACGAAGTCGACAAGCTGGGGGCTTTTTTCGACATCATCCACCAGGACCCGATCCTGTCCCAGGTCAAGCTGATTGCTGAGCCTTGGGATTTGGGGGCGGGCGGCTATCAGGTCGGCAATTTTCCCTCGCAGTGGTCGGAGTGGAACGGCAAGTACCGCGACAACGTGCGACGGTTCTGGAAAGGGGACGGAGCGACCGTTTCGGAATTTGCCACGCGGCTGTGCGGCTCGTCCGATCTTTACGAATCGAGCAGCCGCCTGCCTTCGGCCAGCATCAATTTCGTCACCTGTCACGATGGTTTCACGCTGCACGATCTGGTCAGTTACAACCAGAAGCATAACGAGGCCAACGGCGAAGAGAATCGTGATGGGGCCGACCAGAACGAAAGCTGGAACTGCGGCGCCGAAGGGGCCACGGACGATTCGGAGATCAACGCTTTGCGCGAACGGCAAAAGCGTAATCTGCTCGCCACCTTGTTTCTCAGCCAGGGAGTGCCCATGCTGCTCGCGGGGGACGAATTTGGCAAATCGCAGCGGGGCAACAATAACACGTATTGTCACGACAATGAGTTGACGTGGCTGGATTGGAATCTCAGTCGACCGCAGAAAGGCTTGCTCGAATATGTTCGCGGCCTGATCGCTTTGCGGAAGGCCGAACCGGTCCTGCATCGGCAGAAATTCTTCCAGGGACGATCGATTCGCGGCCATGAAGTCAAGGACATTGCCTGGTTCAGTCCCGACGGCACGGAAATGGAAGATGCCGCCTGGGACGCCGGATTCGTGAAATGCCTGGGTCTGCGGCTGGACGGCGAAATGATCGGCGAAATCGACGAGAAAGGGGAACCACGGCGCGGCGATACGCTGCTGATTCTGCTCAACGCCCACCACGAAACAATAAAATTTTTCCTGCCCGATCCGATTCCGGATGCCCAGTGGGAGCCGCTGTTGGATACGGCGCAATTCCCCGGCAAACTCTCGGACACGAAAGGTGGAACTCAATACGATGTGCTCGCCCGGTCGGTAGCCGTGTTGCGGCTGACGACGCCGGCGAAAAAGGAGGAGCGTAAAGAAGGATTCATTGCCACCGAACTCCTGGAGGCCAAGTCATGAGCCATAAAGCAGAGCACCATCAGCAGCACCGTCAGGAACGAGCCGAGGAAAAAGCGGAGGAGAAACGATTCGACGACCTGCAGGAGCAACGCCCCGGAATGCCCTTTCCGCTCTGGTTCTGGGTTTTCGGTTTCATTCTCACCTTTGCGGCCGTGTTGATCTGGACGCTTCTCTTATGAAATCCGCGAGGCCCTCCCGATTGGAGAGAGGGCCTCGCGCTCGAAGTGGGGCCAAAGATCCAATGCATCGGTGCCAATTCATTCCCGATAAATGCCCGCCGAGATGGCATCGCCGGGAAGACCATAGCACGTCGGCGACTGCCTCGTGTCAGCAATATTCTGACGCGCGCATCTTGAGGTCTGGAGTCAGGCCGAGCGTCATTGACGCACAAGCCGTTTCGCCTTGCTCCGTCAATACCACGCGACGCGCGGCATTGACTTCTATCAAACCTGCGATTGCCAGACTGTACAGCACTTCTTGGTCGAGCAAAGCGCCGGGACCACGCGATCGCAGCGTCAGAAGCGCCTCTTTCTGCTCAATTGATAGCGACAAATGCAACTCTCGTGTTGCCGGCATATCACGCCCTCCATGCAGGGTGAGACCCAAATCGCATTCCGTGCATAAAGTGACGGTCCTCCGCCGGTCCTCAGTCTATCCGCTCAGGCGGAACGCTTCTGTCGGGCCAGCCACCACATTTCGAAAAACTTCGGAATTGGCGCCAGGGGGTCGGGGCCGACGGAAGGACCAGCATCCGGCATACGATTTGCCTGCGGCATAATACCCGTGCGCGGCAGTCCTTAACCGTCGTACTGCCGCCCATAGCCCCAGCCAGTTCTTGTTCTGGTCCAAATATCTCACTAGGATGAATCTGGGTTTCCCGAAGTGACGGGCCTCGCACCCCGGGCCGTGCGCTGGCGGCGAAGGTGATTGGAGGACGCTGATGACCTCGAGCGACGACGAAGAGAGCCGAGTGCCCTCAGTCGCCGTACAAAATGCCGAGAGCATTCTCCTCGCGGGGCGGCGCGCCGAGGAAGACCTCGTTCGCGCAAAAGAGATATTGCAACGGCAATCGGAATTATTGCAGCTCACTCTGTCGAGCATCGGCGACGCCGTCGTGACGACCGACGTCGAAGGGAAAGTGCAAACGCTCAATCGCGTCGCCGAATTGCTCACCGGCTGGTCGCAGCAGGATGCTCAGGGACGCCCGCTCGCCGAAGTTTTCCGAATCGTGAATGAAGACAGCCGGCAACCGGTGGACAACCCCGCCGAGCGGGTGCTGCGCGAAGGTTGCGTGGCCGGGTTGGCGAATCATACGATCCTGATCGCTCGCGACGGGACCGAGACGCCGATCGACGACAGCGCGGCCCCTATTCGCGACGCCCAGGGACGCGTGTACGGGGTGGTCCTGATCTTTCGCGACATTCTCGAGCGAAAACGATCCGACGAAGCCTTGCGCCGCAGCGAGCGGGAACTCTCTGAATTCTTCGAGAATGCCACCGTCGGTTTGCACTGGGTCGGGCCCGATGGAACAATCCTGCGTGTCAATCGGGCCGAGTTGGATCTGCTCGGCTATTCACGCGAAGAGTACCTGGGACGGCATATCTCCGAATTTCATGCCGACAAAGATGTCATTGACGAGATGCTGCGGCGACTGCTGGCGGGCGAAGACCTGCGCAACCACCCGGCGCGGATGCGCTGCAAGGACGGCTCGATCAAGCACGTCCTCATCAATTCCAACGTCTTATGGGAAGACGGAGTATTCGTGCACTCCCGCTGCATTACGCGCGACGTCACCGAGCGGATGCAGGTTGCAGAATCGCAGGCGCGGCTCGCGGCCATCGTCGAGTCTTCGGATGACGCGATCATCAGCAAGACGCTCGAGGGGCGTATTCTTTCGTGGAACGCCGGCGCCCAGCGACTGTTCGATTACACGCCGCAAGAGGCGATCGGCCAGTCGATTTTTCTCATTATCCCTGCCGACCGTCGGGACGAGGAGCGCTTGATTCTGGAACGGCTCCGTCGGGGCGAGCGCATCGAGCACTACGAAACGGTGCGCGTATCCAAACAAGGTCGTCCGATCGACATCTCCTTGACGATCTCGCCGATTCGCGACGGCGCCGGCCGCGTCGTGGGCGCGTCGAAAATTGCCCGCGACATCACGACCCGGATGCGGGCCGAAAAAACGGCGCGGTTCCTGGCTCAGGCCAGCGCCGCCCTCGCGGAGCTGACCGACTATGAAAGCACGCTGCAAAAGGTCGCCAGCCTCGCCGTGCCTCTGTTTGCGGACTGGTGCGCCGTGGACATGCTGGAATCGGACGGTTCGTTGCATCGGCTGACGGTCACCCATGGCAATCTCGAAAAGGTGCGATTCGTCGAAGACCTGGATCGTCGGTATCCAACGCGACTGTCTGATGCCGGCGGCGCCGGAAAAGTGATGAGGACCGGCGAACCGGAGTGGGCGGCCGTGATCCCCGACGATCGGCTCGAGGAGCTTGCCAGGAATGACGAACGGTTTCGCCTGTTGCGCGAGCTGGCCCTCAAGTCTTACGTCTGCGTTCCCCTGAAGTCGCGAGGCAAAGTGCTGGGGGCGCTCACGTTTGCAATGGCGGAATCGGGCCGATCTTACGAGGCAGACGACTTGCAGACGGCGCAAGACGTGGCTCACCGCATCGTCATCGCGATCGAAAATGCGAGACTGCTGGGCGCGCTGCGGGAGTCCGACCGGCGGAAAGACGAGTTTCTGGCAATGCTGGCCCATGAGCTCCGCAATCCTCTTGCGCCGATTCGGAACGCCGTCCAGATCTTTCGCGTCAAGGGCCCCCCGGCGCCCGAATTGGCCTGGGCGACCGACGTCATCGGCCGGCAGGTTGATCAAATGACCCGGCTGGTCGATGACTTGCTGGATGTGTCGCGCATCAATACCGGCAAGATCGAGATCCGCAAGCAGCGAGTCACGCTGGCTTCGATTATCGAGACTGCCGTGGAAGCCGTCCGTCCTCTGATCGATAGCCGCGGCCACGAGCTGTTAGTCGATCTTCCGACCGAGCCGGTTGTCCTGGATGTCGATCCGACGCGGCTTTCTCAAGTGTTTGCCAACCTGTTGAACAATTCCGCCAAATATACGGAGCCAGGAGGGAGAATTTCCCTGACCGGTCGACGACGCGGGGATGAGATCGTCGTCCAGGTGAAAGACAACGGGATTGGCATCCCGCGCGAGATGCTGCCACGCATCTTCGGCATGTTCACGCAGGTCGACCGATCGCTGGACCGCGCCCAGGGGGGGCTCGGCATCGGATTGACGCTCGTGCAGCGTCTTGTGCAATTGCATGGAGGCCAGGTCGAGGCTGGCAGCGAAGGCCCCGGCAGGGGAAGCGAGTTCGTCGTTCGCTTGCCGGCGACGAGGGAACAGACGATCAAGCCCGGCGACGCGCCTCTGGCCAAGAATGTTTCGGCGACCTCGAAGCGTCGCATTCTGATCGTGGACGACAATCACGACTCAGCCAAAAGTCTGGCGATGCTCCTACGATTGATGGGCAACGAAGTGCACACGGCCTACGACGGCCTGGAAGCGGTTTCCACGGCCTTGTCGACTCAGCCCGACCTGATGCTGCTGGACATCGGATTGCCGAAACTCGACGGTTATGAAGTGGCCCGCCGCATTCGCGCAGACCTGGGGAACAGCATCGTGCTGGTCGCTCTGACGGGATGGGGGCAGGAGGAGGACCGCCGGCGGTCCAAAGAGGCCGGTTTCGACCAGCACCTGACCAAGCCCGTGGAAATGAACGCGCTCCAATCCCTGCTGACGGCCCCGCAATTCCAGCACAGCACTTGGACACCTTAATAGGCGATCGTCGACATGCGGAGTTGAGCGGCAGACAGTTCGCGTGCGACTACAAGTTGCGCCGTGACCTCTACCTATCTCCCGGAAGACGCGGGCCAAGATGCCAAAAGCGGACTGCCGGAGAGCAACTGAGGACGTTGCTGCGCGGGTACATGCCGGCATCCATGGATCCCATCTCCCGTTCCGTGCAATTTGCCCTTCCGTTAAAGCTTTTTCAATATCTCCAGCGCCTTCATTTCAAACAGCTTCTGCCACTCGGGCGCTACAAGGCTGTCGCAGTCTTCCTGGGCATAGCCCGTGTTCTTGCGCTGCTCGGTCGTCGGCGTGTAATAGATGTAGCCGTTCGTGTAGCCGTAACCGTACACGACCGCCATTTCAGGATAGCGCGGGCGGCCGTGGCGGGAAGGCGAGGGGCTGGGGCGTTATGCGTCACCGGTTTGATCGGGCATCCGGCGACGGGCGCGGCGA
>DASYAR010000326.1:0-9887 GCA_036501235.1 Planctomycetaceae bacterium | reverse complement strand
TCAGCTTTCCAACAGCGCCAAGGCCTGTGGATTATAGTGTCGCTTGATTGCCTGCTCCTTAAGCCCCAAGCCCCGCAGGCAGAAAATCACCGCTTCTTCGACCAGCTTTTTGCGCGACGTGCCGTAATCGACGGCGGGTGTTTCCGGGAGCGTGTTGATGAGCACCATGACGGGCACGTGATGGGTGAACCACCCAGCCAGCCCGGCGCTGAAGGCGCTCGTTTCATTGGCATCGCCCGCGGCGACCGCCGCCCTCACGCATTCCTGGATCTTCGGGATCCAGAGGCTTGAAACGCGGGTCAAAAACAGCCTCGCGAATTCACCATCTTCCGCCAAACTCCGCAGCATTAGGCGGTTTTGGATCGTTCGTTCATCCGCCGGCGTGCCGTTGCCGGTGATGACCTTCGCCGTCAGGAAATGCACCATCAGCACCAGCGTGGAGGCCGACGGATCGAGCGCGGCCAGCCGCTCGAAACGCCCCTGGTCCTGTTCGTTGCAGCACGAATGCTGCATGGCCGTGAACAGCGCGACCTTGTTCGGGAAATGCTTGAATAGCAGAGCTTCCGAAACGCCGGCCGCATCGGCCAACTCGCGAGTCGTGGTGCCGTCAAAGCCCTTTTCGGCAAACACGTGCCGAACCGCCTTGATGATCGCCGCCCTGCGTTCTTCGCTCGAAAGCTTAAGTGTCGATTTCATCTTGTGCATGAGGTCCCCACAGGCTGCTGGTGAGCATACACTTACCGAACCATTCCGTCAAGCACAATCCGCAGCCAAAAGCCGCCAGCTTGTGCGATCGCACGACGTAGTTTAACCCGGAGCCATCGGCGACGATGCGTGGCATCGATTCTCGCCACGCCGTCGGACCACCGCTGTTCGCGGCGACATCCGGGCTCCGGGTTAACCGAATGAACGCAGAGCGAGTCTTACTTCTTCTTGCCTTCGAAGGAGATACTTACCGGCACGTCATCGCCGATTCCTTCCAGCATTTTGTTCATCCCGTAGTCGCTGCGCTTGATCGTCAGGTCGGTCCAGAATCCGATGACTTTGGTCCCGCGGACGTCCGCTTCTTTCCCCCCGTGCAGCGTCAACTTGATTTTCTTCGTCGTGCCATGCATGGTAAAGTCGCCTTCCACTTCATAATTCCCCTCTTTGCCGGCCTTGACGCTCGTGCTCTTGAACGTGATGTCGGCGAACTGCTTGGCATCGAAGAAGTCAGCATTCATCAGGTGCCCGTCGCGCTGCTTGTTTCCGGAGTCGACGCTGTCGGTCTTGATAGTCATTTCGAACGACGATTTTCCGGGGTTCGTCTTGTCGATGGTGAAGTTGCCCGAAAATGTGTTGAACCGGCCGTGTACCCAACTGATCCCCATGTGCTGGGCCTTAAAGGAGACCGAAGAGTGCACCGGGTCCAGCGTGTAATCGTCGGCCCGCAGAGACGCGGCTCCGCCGATCGTCAGGGCCAGGGTGAAAAAGACGGCGCAGATCCGGGTCGGAGAAATCGGTGGCATGAGCTCACTCCTTATTTTTTTATCAGGAACAGTAATGCCAAAACGTGGACGCGAATGTTCTGAATAGAGACGGTATCGTAGGCAGCGGCTTGCGATGAGTAAAGCGCCTGAAACGAGCGGGATAGACCCGACCGGGCTCACTGGACCGAAGCTGACTGCAAAAACATACTGAGCCAGCCGCAAACTCTTACACAAAATTCCCAACCTTCGGTTTTCCGCAGTTTTGTCAATGATTCCCAATTTTTCCCGGGGCACTTCGGGTCTACCGTGACGACACCTGCGGCCTTCCCGGAGATAAATCAGGAGTGCAGGAAGACTGCATCTTCATCATTTCTTCACAAATGAGTGGATCGGATCTTCATATCGTCGGTTTAGTGTGATCCGGCCTGCGGAATGCCGCTTTAAGTTTTGGCTCTCGGCCGATACCCTGATTTGGAAGGCGGAATGGTCGCACTACTCGAATCGTTTTCCGAGATCGTACATAGGAATCAGCAACGACGCATGAGCGTGCCAGCCCCGGTGCCGCTCCCCGAGGTCGCGAAGATCGAGGTTCCCAAGATCGAAGCACGTCAAGTGTGCTTCCATTACGGAGCCACGCAGGCGCTGTTCGACGTCTCGATGTCGGTACCGCAGAAGTGCGTCACCGCCCTGATCGGCCCGTCGGGCTGCGGCAAAAGTACATTTTTGCGGACCCTGAACCGCATGAACGACCTGATCGAAGGCCGCCGGATTTCCGGCCAGGTGTTCATCGACGGCACAGACATCTATCATCCGCAAATCGACGTGGTGGCTCTGCGCAAGCGGGTCGGCATGGTGTTTCAAAAGTCGAACCCGTTTCCCAAGTCGATCTACGAAAACGTGGCCTACGGCCCGCGGATCGCCGGCGTTTCGAAACGGGCCGCGCTCGACGCGGTGGTGGAGCAGGCGCTGGAGCGGGCGGCCCTGTGGCAGGAGGTGAAAGACCGTCTGCGAGACAGCGCCCTGAACCTGTCGGGGGGCCAGCAGCAGCGGCTGTGCATCGCCCGCGCACTGGCCACGAACCCCGACGTCGTGCTGATGGACGAACCGGCCTCGGCCCTGGATCCGGCCTCGACGGCCCGCGTGGAAGATCTGATTTTCGAGCTGAAGCAGAGCTATACGATCGTGATTGTAACGCATAACATGCAGCAAGCGGCGCGCATCAGCGACGTGACCGCCTTTTTCTTCCAGGGTCGCCTGGTGGAAATGGGAGCCACGTCGCAGCTGTTCACGCGCCCCCGTCAGAAACAGACGGAAGATTACATCACGGGCCGCTTCGGCTGACAGGAACCTGCATGTCGATTCATCTGACTCGCGATCTCGAATCGTTGCACCAGCATATTATGTCGATGTGTGCCGTCGTGGAGGAGGTCGTGCATCGGGCCGTTGACGAGCTCGGACGCCCGGACGTCGCCGTGTCGCAGCAGATCGTCGATCGCGACGACGAGGTTGATCGCTGGGACGTGCGGATCGAAGAAGAGTGCCTCAAAATCCTGGCCCTGCATCAGCCCGTGGCCGACAACTTGCGCCGTGTGGCCGCGGTGATGAAAATCGCCTGGGAGCTCGAGCGGGTGGCCGACGTGGCGGTGAATATCGCCGAGCGGGCCGCGGGCCTGGCCGGGGCGCCCGAGATTGCGGTTCCCGAAAAGCTCAATCACATGGCGCAGGTGGCGCTGGACATGCTGCGACTGTCGCTGGATGCGTTCGTCGCGCAAGACAGCCGGCTGGCCCGCGACGTGTGCGGACAAGACGACATCGTCGATGCGCTCAACCGTGAAATCATCGACGAGCTGCTGATCATGATGAAACGGTCTCCCGATCTCGTCGAACCGGCGCTGCAACTCTTCTCCGCCTCGCGGCACGTCGAACGGGTGGCCGATCACGCGACCAATATCGCAGAAGACGTGGTCTACCTGGTGGAAGGTGAGATCATTCGTCACCGTGCCGAATTCTGGAAACAGTAGGTACATGTCCAAACAGACCATCCTGATCATCGAAGACGAGCGGGCCCTCGTTGAGGTGCTCACCTACAACCTCCGTAAAGAGGGCTTCGAGGTGCTCTCGGCCACTGACGGACAGGACGGCCTGCGACGGGCGCAGACGAACCTGCCTGACCTGATCATCCTCGACTTGATGCTGCCGGTCATCGAAGGGTTGGAAGTCTGTCGCGTCCTGAAGACGGGGACGCGAACTCGAGATATTCCGCTGCTGATCCTGACAGCCCGCAGCGAAGAAGTGGACGAGATCGTGGGCTTCCAGATGGGGGCCGACGATTACGTTACGAAGCCGTTCAAGATCAAGCCGTTGATTCAGCGGATCAAGGCGCTGCTGCGGCGCAAGAAAAACGCCTCGGCGGAAGGGGAGATCGTCACCGGGGGTGGTATTGAAATCAATCGTACGCAGCATCGGGCCACCGTAAATGGCGTGGAGCTCAACCTGACCCCGACTGAGTTTCGCCTGCTGTGGGCGCTGGTTCGCCAGCCGGGCCGCGCGTTCAGCCGTCACGAGCTGATGGAAGCGGCGATGGGAGACGACGCGCTGGTGCTCGAGCGGACGATCGACGTGCACGTCAAATCGCTGCGGCAGAAGCTGGGGGAGAGATCAGAACAGATCGAGACGGTGCGCGGGGTGGGGTATCGGTTTCGGGAGTGAATTCGTTGCGATTCGCGAAGCGGAGCTTCGAACGGTGCGTTCTCAAGCGGAGCTTGGGTACGAGTTTGGTGATGAGTTGGGCCATGAAAAGTGGGGCCAGAAATTTGAGACGGCTCGTCCGTTTTTTTTCGGGACCGCTTGCATCCCTGTTGCTAAGGTGAGATTGTAGGGAGCAGGCTGGCAAGGAATAGATCCGGGGCAGGCCATTAAAGAACCATCGTCAATGTCGTGTCACCCCAGTTTTCACACAAGGATAAGGAGTGTTTGTCGATGAAGAAGTTCTCAGCAGCTCTGACAGTCTGTTTGTTTGCGGTTGGTACGGCGTTCGCCGCTGATGAAGTCAAATCGGGCCTGGCCGTCGGCGACGGTCCCGTCCCGGCGTTCAATGTCCGCGACATCACCGGCCCGGAGAAAGGCACGACCTTGTGCTACCGCTGTAAGTATCAGGACCGGCCGGTCGTGACCATTTTCACCCGTGAATTGACAGACGAAGTGAAAGACCTCGTGAAGAAGGTCGACACGAAAGTCGGCGAAAACAAGGACAAGAAGATGGCCGCGTTCGTCGTCGTTATGACCGAAGACCCCGATGCCGTCGAACCCAAGATGACTGCCTTGGCTAAAGACGCCAAGATCACCAGCACTCCGCTGACGATCGTGGAAGGCGTTACCGGACCCCCGAGTTACAAGCTGTCAAAAGACGCCGAAGTCACGGTGATGATGTGGGTCGACAGCGAAGTGAAGGTCAATCAGGCGTTTGCGAAGGGCAAGCTCGACAAGAAGGCCGTCGACAGCTTGGTCGCTGAAACGAAGAAGATCCTCAACTAGTTGCCGGGGTGCTCCCAGCGAGCACGTTCGTGCGACGATCGAATTCGACATCCGCGCGGTCCCCGATTTCCGGGGCCGCGCGGTGCCGTTTCACCTTGACTGAAGCGGCCAAATCGCCGCGCGGCGCTGACCAGCCCATTCTGCCTGCGTTTGCGGAACCCGCAGCGTGAACATCTATCTGGATGTCTGTTGCCTTAATAGGCCGTTTGACGATCAATCTCAGCCTCGCGTAAGATTTGAAGCGGAAGCTGTACTCATGATCCTGGCACGAGCAGACGCTGGACAATGGGTCCAAACTGCGTCAGCGATGTCAACGATCGAAATCGACGCGATTCGAGATCGCGCGCGTCGCAGTCGCGTGCGTCGGTTGTTGCCAAAACAGGATCAAATTCATTCCCTGACGGAATCGACGTTTATCCGAGCCGGCGAAATTGCCCAGCTTGGATTTGATACGGCTGACGCAGTGCATCTCGCAGCAGAAGAAGAGGCAGGTGCCGACGTTTTCCTGACTTGCGATGACGCGTTGGTGGTGACGGCTCGCCGTGCAGGGAACTTGCTTACCGTCAAGGTTTCAAACCCAGTTGAGTGGTTGAACCAGGACATTGAAAATGCAGACACTTGAAGAAATTCGAAGAGAGGGATTGGATGCATTAGAGCAGCGACTTAGCCGGGTCGGAATGGTGCGCTTCCTGCAGCTCTTCGAAACTGGTTCTGGAGACTATGTGCTTGATCGTCGAGAATTCGTCAAGAATACGACTCTGGATTCGATTCGTAAGCAGGCTGCTCCGCCGAAGTCCCAAAAAAAACCTAGGAGGAGGAACTGAATGAGGATTGCGCATTTCGCCCTGTTCGGACTAGCCGCTATCTTAAGCATGATATCCTCCGCCCATGCCGGAGGCTCGAACGGCCTGCTCGACGTTTCGGCCGACGGAACGCTTCTCGCCGCGGCCAATCGCGATAACGGCACCGTGAGCATCGTCGAGATTGCGACGGGTAAAGTGCTGCGTGAAGTTGCCGTCGGCAAGAAAACCGAAGGGGCCACGTTTCTGGGCGCTTCGCATTCCGTCGCCGCCACCGCTTATGCCGATGACGTGATCACGATTTTCGATGCCGACAGTGGCACGGTGCAGGGGACGATCCCGGTTTTCGACGAACCGTACGGCATCGTCTCGACTCGCGACGGTTCCAAAATCTATGCCACGCTCGAATATCCGGGTCAAGTCGTCGAGATCGACCCGGCGGCGGGAAGGATCACCCGTGCGCTCGCGGCAGGTGAATATCTTCGCGGCATCGCCCTGTCGGCGGACGAAAGCCGGTTGTACGTCACCGAATACTATTCCGGCAGCGTGCTGGCGATCGACCTGGCGGGTGAAACAATTGCCGATCGCTGGCCGGGCCTGGCGAGTGAAAACCTGGCGCGGCAGATCGCCGTGCATCCGCGGCGGCCCAAGGCCTACGTGCCGCACATTCGGTCGCGGGTCAACGTCAACCGGGGGGAAGGGTCGGTTGTGCCGTTCGTTTCGGTGGTCGATCTGGGAACTGGCGAAGGACGCCGTCGCAAGCCGATTCCCATGGACGCATTCCACGGGACGTTCGTCGTCGCCAATCCGTGGGAGGTGGCCATTTCGCCCGATGGAACGATGTTGTGCGCCGTCTTCGCCGGCTCGAATGATATGTACACCTGCTCGATCATTGATGACGACTACCGCGAGCTGGCATTTCGCAAAGTGATCACGGTGGGAAACAATCCCCGCGCAGTGCGGTTCACGCCCGACGGCGGAAAGTTCTTCGTGTACAACACGCTCGATTTTCAAGTCGCCGAGTATGACGCATCGACGCTGAAACTCGTGCAGAAGATCCGCGTGTGCGAGAATCCGCTGGGAGATGAGGTTCTGCGAGGCAAGATCCTGTTCTACTCGGCCCTTGAACCGATGGTCGGCCGCCGCTGGATTTCGTGCGCGAGTTGCCATCCCGACGGCGACGGCGACGGCCGGACGTGGCAGAACCCGGAAGGCCTGCGCAATACGACGGCCCTGTTCGGCATGGCGTGGACGCATCCGATTCACTGGTCGGCCGACCGCGACGAAGTGCAGGATTTCGAGCACACCGTGCGGAGCAATCTGATGCAGGGGCGCGGATTGATCCGCGGCAAAGTGAATCCGGCTCTCGAGGAACCCAACAAGGGGTTGTCGCGCGATCTGGATGCCCTCTCGGCGTACTCGAACGCCCACAAGGTTCCGCTCAGCCCGCACGCCAAACAGGGATTGAGCGAATCGGCCAAACGGGGGAAAGAGATTTTCTTCTCGAAAGAAACGAAATGTGCCGAGTGTCATTCTGGTCCGTATTACAGCGACTCGACTCCCACGCGGCCTTACAAGCTGCACGACGTGGGGACGGGTGACGACGATCCGAGCGAGAAGATGGGGCCAAAGTACGACACGCCGACGCTGCTGGGGATTTATCGCACGCCGCCGTACCTGCACCACGGTAAGGCCCGCACGCTGGACGAAGTGCTGACGACGTGCAATAAGGAAGACCGACACGGTAAGACAAGCCAGTTGTCCGCCGGCCAGATCGCCGACTTGGTCGAATTCTTGAAAGCGCTGCCCTACGAAGACCCTGAGCCGGCCGCGAAAGCCGCGGGGTTGACGAAGATCGACCGCTGATCGGACCGCGGGAAAGCCTCGAATGAACGGGAATTAACGCAAATCATTCAGCCACAGATACACACAGATTGACACAGATGGGATTGATTTGGCAGTGAACATTAAAAATCATTGATCAACGAAAATGGAGGAACACTTATAAACGCCAATCTTCACGAATCGTTTTCGGGCTACTGTCGGACCTGAAAAATATCTGGAACGTATCAAAGGATTGCCTTCATGACTCCACGAAATCTCGGGATTGTCACTGGTCTATGCGCATTTGCTGGCCTGATTGCGATTGGCATCGCGGGCGAAGAAAAAGCGGCGAAAACCGCAGATAAAGGCGACGCGGCCAAGTCGAAGGCCTCAGTCCAGATCGTCGACTGGGATGAAACGCAGAAGCTGGTCGCGGCCCAGAAGGGGAAAATCGTCGTGCTCGACGCCTGGTCGACGAGCTGCCCTCCCTGCATGAAAGAGTTCCCGAACCTGGTGAAGCTGCATCAAAAATACGGCGGCAAACAGGTGGTTTGCATGTCGCTTTCGTGCGATTACGCCGGCATCAAGAACAAGCCTCCCGAGTTCTACCGCGAACGGGTCGAGAAATTCCTGGTGAAGACGGGGGCCGAATTCCAGAACCTCTTGTCGAGTGTGCCGTCGGAAGACCTGTTCGAGAAGATGGGGCTGTCGTCGATCCCGGCAGTCTACGTTTACGGCCGCGACGGCAAACTCGTGAAGCGGTTTGACAACGAGCAGGCGAAAACCGAAGAGGACAATTTCACGTATGAACACGTGACAAAACTCGTGGAGGAACTGGTCGCGAAGAAGTGAGATTCAACGACACGGCACTCGGCTGCGCCTCGCGGCTAAACCCATTTTGAAGAACTGCTGAGATTTATTCTTCGCTGGCCCGCAGTTTCGCGAGGACCGAATAGTCTTCGAGGGTCGTCGTGTCGCCGACTCTTTCGCGGCCGGCGGCGATGTCTCGCAACAGGCGGCGCATGATCTTCCCCGACCGGGTTTTCGGCAGGGCGCTCGAAAAGCGGATCATGTCGGGTGACGCCAGCGCGCCGATTTGCTTGCGCACGTGTTCTTTCAATTGCTGTTTGATCTGCTCGTCGCCGTCGCCTTTCCTCAGTGTCACGAAGCAACAGATGCCTTCTCCCTTGATTTCGTGCGGGAAACCGACGACTGCCGCCTCGGCCACCAGGGGGTGCGACACAAGCGCGCTTTCGACCTCCATCGTGCTCAGGCGATGGCCGGCCACGTTTAGCACGTCGTCAACGCGGCCCATGACCCAGTAGTAACCGTCCTGATCGCGGCGTGCGCCATCCCCCGCGAAGTAACAGCCGGGGACTTCGCTGAAATACGTTTTCAAGAACCGTTCGTGATCTCCATACAGCGTCCGCAGCATCGAAGGCCACGGCTGCCGCATGACGAGAAGCCCGCCGGAATTCAGCGGCAGGCTCTGGCCGTCTTTGGTGACGATGTCGGGCACGACCCCCGGCAACGGTTTGGTGCAGCTTCCGGGCTTAGTGATTGTGACGCCTGGAAGCGGGCTGATCATGATCGCCCCCGTTTCGGTCTGCCACCAGGTGTCGACGATCGGGCAGCGCTCGCCGCCGATCACGCGGTGATACCACATCCACGCTTCGGGGTTGATCGGCTCGCCCACCGAGCCCAGGAGCCGCAAGCTGGTCAGATCGTGCTTGGCAGGCCACTCGTCACCCCACTTGATGAAGGCGCGGATCGCCGTGGGGGCCGTATAGAAGATGTTGACTTTGTATTTTTCGATGATGTCCCAGAATCGCCCCTCGTCAGGCCAGTTGGGCGCGCCCTCGTACATGATCGTGGTGGCGCCGTTGGCGAGTGGGCCATAGATGATGTAGCTGTGCCCGGTGACCCAGCCGATGTCGGCCGTGCACCAATACGTGTCTTCGTCTTTGAGGTCGAACACCCACTTCGAGGTCATCATCGTGCCGAGCGTATAACCGGCGGTCGTGTGCATCACGCCTTTGGGTTTGCCGGTGCTGCCCGAGGTGTACAAGATGAAGAGCGGATGCTCGGAGTCGAGAGGCGTAGCGTCGCATTCGGGACTGGCATCAGCCATCAGGTCGTGCCACCAGTAATCGCGGCCTGGTTCCATCGGAATCGGCGACCCGGTCCGCCGCACGACGACGACGTTTTCAACCGAGGCGGATTTTTCGAGGCTGACGTCGACTGATTTCTTCAGTTCGAC
>DASYAR010000325.1:0-5431 GCA_036501235.1 Planctomycetaceae bacterium | reverse complement strand
CGCCACAGCCGGGTGCGGTTGTTTCTCATCAAAATACATATTCCAGCGCGCCAAAGCACCCGCGTTGAGACCTTGCGTTTTGGCAAATTCCGCCGCTGCCGGGGACTGTTGACCGGCCGGAGGATTGGCAAATTCCCAGGCAGCCAGCAGATAACGCGGCGTCTCTGTCTCCACCCGTTGCTCGAGATACGAACGATACTCGCGTTCGCCGAGAGTCGCCACGTCGTGCGACAATTCGATGATCCGTGCTTTATCGCGAGCTTGCCCGGCTTCCAGCGCGGCGACTTCGACCGGTGACAGCAGCGGCGTTCGCACCAGCGGAGTATTGCCTTTCACAGGCCCCGGAACCAGCCGGGTGCTGAAAAAGATGCCGGCCATCGAATAGTAGTCGTCGGTCGAAATCGGATCGAACTTGTGATCGTGACAACGGGCGCAGGCCAGCGTCAGCCCCAAAATGGCACGCCCCACCACGTCGATTTGATCGTTCACGTAATCGGCGATCATCTGCTCCTTGTCGACGTCACCGGGAACGAAGTCGGCGATCGCCAGCATTCCCGTCGCCACCAGCGCCTCGGCATCGATGCGGGCGGCGTCGGCCGGCTGCATCGTGTCGCCGGCCACCTGCTGCATGACGAATTGATCGTAAGGTAGATCTCGGTTGAACGCGGAGACCACCCAATCGCGATACCGCCAGGCCTCTCGGAAATCACTCTCCGCGGGCAGTTGGATCAGGTCGCGGGCATCGGCATAACGAACGACGTCCAGCCAATGCCGACCCCATCGTTCACCGTAGCGCGGCGAGGCCAGCAACCGATCGACGACTCGATCGAATGCCTCCGGTGAATCATCCGCCAGAAATGACTCGGTCTCCTCCGGCGTGGGGGGGAGCCCTGTTAAATCGAACGTGGCCCGGCGCAGCAGCGTCCGCCGGTCGGCAGCGGCGGCGGGACCCAGGTCCCGAGCTTCGAGTCGCGCCAGAATGAACTGATCGACCGGAGACTTTGGCCAGTCGCGAGCGCGAACGGCAGGAGGTGCGACCTCGCGAACCGGTTGAAAAGACCAAAACTGCTCGCCGTCGTCGGCCGCTCGAGTTGCCGGCGCGAGCCCACCGGTCGCCATCCACAAACCCAGGAGCCCGCCGCAACACAGAATTCTGGTACTGAATCTCATGTCAGCGATTGTACCTGATGTTCGCTGCACGAAACTACGCCCAACGGCCAATCAACACTGACGAGTCAATTTACCGGACGCCGGCCAGGGCACCGGGAATTTCGACCGCGACCGGCTCCGTCTCCGCCTTCAGCGACCACAATTCGCGGAGGACCAGGGCGAAGAACAGGGCCGTGCCGAAACTGAAGAGGACTGTTTTGGCGACCGGTTCAGGCAGGGAGAGTGCGTCCATGGCTCGCAACGTGACGCCTGTGACCGGCTGGAACGGGAGCAGCAGCACGGCCCCCAACCAGGCTGCGACCATGCTCCAATAGTCATTTCGCGGGCGGCGGCAAACGCTTCCCGCCGGTCGCAAACAATAGAGTGCCGTCGGGATGAGCAGAATGTAGTAGTGCAGCCAGACGAGCACCGAACTGAGAAACATGGCCGTCACGCCCAGGCTGATCGCCAGCACGTCCTCGCGCAGCAAATCGCGGGAATCGTCGTCCCTCGTCCGGCGGCGCGCCCGCACGACGACACCGAACGCCGTCGCAGTCAGGATTACCAGCAAGGCCTTCGAGAGCCTGATTCCGACGGTCTCTTCGATCATATTGGCGAGCGCGTAGTTTCCCAGTTCAGAGGAAGACGCCACGTCGACTAAAAGTTCACGCAGGCTCGCGAGCCATTCTTGCCAGCAGTCGGTCGAGCCGAAGGCCCAGATCGAGCACACAATGGCAGCCGTGAATCCGAAGATCAGGCCCAGCACATGCTCACCCAACTTTCTCCAGCGCTGGTTGACGGCCCAGGTGAGAAACAAAAAGGCGGCGCAGAGCCCCAGATTGGGTTTGAACGCCAGCAATAGACCGAGAACGACGCCAGAGAACAAATTTCGCAACCGCCAGTCCGTCCGGGCCTGTCCCCAGAGAAAAAGGGCCAGTCCGCCAAGCTGAAGCTGGTTGACGTTGGTGACGATCACGTCTGAGCGCAGCGGCATGCTGTAACCCAAAAACAGCGTGACCGCCAAGAGAGTTCTCAGCCATGTATAGGCGAACAGCCGGCACAGAACGACGACTGCCGCCGTGGAAGCCACCAGGCACAGCAGGCCATAGCGCTGATGATCTCGATCGTAGTTGTCGGTGGAGAGCGCAGCGAAGACCGAATAGAGGAAGGGACTGGAGAATGTTTCCAGCTTCGGCCGCACGCGCGCTGCCGCCAATTGGCGCGGGCCACTCCTCTGGGATTTAGCGAGCCACTTTTGGCCCAATTTCGTGCGTTGTGCGTCGCTGTAGACATTCGCCGGTCGCGCGCCCGCGGATTCGTACCGCAGCTCTGTGCCGACGACCCAGAATTGGTAGAAATCAATTCCGGGGACTCGGTGAGCCAACAGCAGCGACGAGCAGAACGCAATCACGGCGGAGACCGCAGCGACAGTCACGCCGCCGCCGCGCACAATCCTCTTAGCGCCGGTCATGAAAGTCGGATCACCAGACATAGGCAAGTCAGTCAGCGCGCTACCGAGCAGTCTTTTTGGATTGATGAAGGTGCATTTCGCGTACCGCGCGACGCCGGTGATTCATGCGCTGCGATGCCCCGGCGAGAATCCGACGACTGTGCAGGATTTGCCGCTTCGATCGAGAGGCGAAGCACCGTGCTCATGCCGGCACAGGTCGCCCGACAGGTTCACGCAGATCAACCGGCCGGAAGGCACAATCGGTTGGTGCGTTCGAGTTTCAACAAATGCGAGAGACTGTTTACGTTGAAATCCGTCAGTGCTTAGAGTCTTGAACATCCGGCGCTGGACCAAACGAATGTGACCCGACGCCAATTTCGCATTGTGCCGTTTTGCGCGACTCTGCGCATGATTTCGGCTGGCGACCAGTATTCGCCCCTCGGGAACGCAGTCTCGCCAGACCGTTCTTGACCGCGCCGGCGCTGCGGATCTAGCCTGAAATAATAATGTCGGATCGTTAAGTCGAGGCGGGGAGAAGTGGACGTGCGTCATGCTTGATCGGCAAGAGACCGCAGTGTCGCCGCGAGGCGCTGCCAACTGGCTTTCCATGGCCGCATGCCTCCTGATCGTGATTGCCGGATCGCGGGTTTACGTTAACAGTCTGCGCGTCCCCTTCGTTTACGACGACCTGCACGCCATCGTCGACAACTCGACGATCCATTCGCTCCGCGACATCAAGACGGTCCTCTCGCCCCCCGGCGAAGGAGTGACGGTCGACGGCCGGCCGGTTCTCAACCTGTCGTTCGCCGTCAACTACGCCTGGTCCGAGATGCGCGTCTGGAGCTGGCACGTCGTCAACATCGCGATTCACCTCTCGGCCGCCTTGTGTCTGTTTGGCATCGTGCGCCGCACACTGGGAGGGCCCACGATTCCGTCGCGACAACAGCGACTGGCCACTCCCCTCGCTTGTGCCGCCGCGCTCGTATGGATGCTGCATCCGCTGGAGACAGAATCGGTCACATATACCGTTCAGCGGGCCGAATCGCTGGCCGGGCTGTTCCTTTTGCTGGCGCTCTATTGCTCGATCCGTGCTGGTCAGTCCGCATCTCGCCGGGCCTGGCAGACCGCCGCGATCGCTGTTTGTCTGGTCGGCATCGGGGCCAAGGAAACGATGGTCGCCGCGCCGGTGCTGATCGTGCTCTACGACTGGACGTTCCGGGGAGAATCGCTGCCTGCCACATTCAAACGACACGGATGGTTCTATGCCGGGCTGTTCTCGACGTGGATCCTGCTGGGAGCGCTTGTCCTGGGTTCCGGCGGACGCGGCGGCACGGCCGGCTTCGGCAGCGACATCTCGAGCTGGGAATACCTGCGGACGCAGTTCGGCTTCATTCTGACGTACCTGAAGCTGTCGATCTGGCCCCATCCTCTGGTGCTCGATTATGGCACCAGCATTGCCATGAACCCGGCTGAATACGTCCCCGCCGGGCTGACCGTCGTCCTCCTGGCCGTCGGCACGCTCGCGGCGCTCTGTCGACCCACAACTCGCTGGCTGGGATTTCTGGGAATGTGGTTCTTCTGCATTCTGGCGCCCAGTTCCAGTTTCGTTCCGGTCGTCACGCAAACGGGGGCCGAGCATCGCATGTATCTGCCGCTCGCGGCGATCGTCGTGCTCATTGTGCTGACTGCCGACAGTCTGTGGGGCCGGATTTCGGCGCGCCGGCCGTTGATCTGGCAGGCGGTCCCGGAAGCGGCAGTCGTCCTGGCCCTCGCCGTCGCGCTGGGGATGCTCACCGTCCGCCGTAATCTCGATTATCGGTCGCAGGAATCGATCTGGCGCGATACGGTCCAGAAACGTCCCGACAATTGGCGCGGCCATTGCAATCTGGGCTGGGCCTGCAAAACCGACGGCCGATACGAAGACGCTCTGCTCGCTTACAACCGGGCGATCGAGCTCTGTCAGAATGAGGTCGCGGCCTACGAAGGGCGGGCCGAGACATTACTGAAACTGCGACAGTATCCCGAAGCCCTTCGCGATTTGCGGCACGTCGTCGAGATGGCTCCGCGGCGCGGCGTCTACCATGCCAACTTGGCGATTGCCCTGACCATGGCTGGCGAAACAGAACCAGCCCTCGACGCGTTTACCGAGGCATCTCGCCTGGTCCCCTCGTATCCGTACTGGCACCGACGGCGCGGGGGACTGCTCGCCTGCTTGGGGCGAACGGAAGACGCACTCGAAGAATTCTCGACCGCCATCCGCCTCAAGCCCAATTGGGATGAAGCCCATCACGACCGCGGTTGTTGTTACCAGGAGTCGAACCGCTTTGGCGAGGCGATCGCCGATTTCTCCAAAGCCATCGCGATCGCCCCACGCCGCGCGTCGTATTATCTGCAGCGCGGAATCGCCCTGACGGCTGCCGAACGGTTTGCCGAATCGGCCCGAGATTGTTCCACTGCGATCGACTTGAAGCCCGAGCTTGCCGACGCCTACCGCGCCCGCGCCGTGTCGTATCTCAACCTCCAGAGCTACGACCTGGCCCGCGCCGACCTGCGGAAAATGCAAGACCTGGGGACCCCGCCAGACCCCAGTCTGCTCGCCCGCCTGCCGGAATCTGCGCTTTTACACGACGAGGCCGGCCGGCAAAAAGATGACGGGGCAAAAAAATACGAGTTGATGCCATGAAAGAGAGTTGGTCCCCCTGGGATGATGGCCGTGTACGGCGTATCCCTTGTGAGGATCGCCAAGGTGAAGCCATTTCATGGACCAGGAGGACCACGTTATGTTGTACGTCGGTATCGACCAGCACCGCAAGCAATTGACCGTGAACATTC
>DASYAR010000324.1:0-23645 GCA_036501235.1 Planctomycetaceae bacterium | reverse complement strand
CCAATCCCGGCCTCTCCGCATTCGGGGCCGCGCCCCAATCGTTGCAATTGCAGGGGACAAGCCTTGCTGCAGAGCAGGTGACGTCGGCAAATTCAGCCAATGCCGCGGGGGTCGTCAATCAGGTCGCCTATGCGATCCAGTACACTCACTCGAGCGGACAGGGAATGCAACTGCACCTGACGCCGCCGGACATGGGATCGGTGCAGGTTGACGTCACGGTGCGCGACGGAGTTTTGTCGGCCCGGCTGGAGGCCCAGTCTTCATCGACGCAGCAGATTCTGTCGGACAACCTGCCGGCACTCAAGGAATCGCTGAGCCAGCAGGGGCTCGCCTTCGACCGCATCGACGTGCACCTGGCCGGCTCGAATGCCGGTTCCGGGGGCTCGGGCAACGCGAATGCGTCGCTGGCGCAGCAGCAGGATCAACAGGGTGGGATGCCCTGGGACCAACAATTCAACCAGGCGGCGGCCGATGACACGGTCGTCGCGCCTGCGGCGCCAGCCGGGCGCAATGCGCTGGCGCGGCTGACGGCATTGGACATTATGGTGTAGGACAGACAATAGACCGAAAACAACACACAGGCGGGGCCGACCGAGGCACGAAAGGACGCGTCCATGAGCGCCATTAGTTCCAACACGAGCACCAGTTCCAGCAGTTCGACCAGCAGCAGCTCCAGCAACGGCCTCACGGGGTTCGCCGCGCTGACGTCGCAGGACTTCATGAAGATGCTGATAGCCGAGTTGCAGAACCAGGATCCCACGCAACCGGTCAGCAATTCCGATCTGTTGCAGCAACTTTCGCAGATGGAATCATTGCAGTCGAACACCGAGTTGAACACGACGCTCACGAACTTCGCCAATAATCAGCAGATCTCTTCGGGGGCGAGCATTCTGGGAAAGGTCGTCGAAGGGACCGATGCCAACAACAATCCCGTGGAGGGACTTGCCGACAGCGTCTTTACTCAGAACGGCACACTGATGATAGGGGTGGGTTCGAGCTCGATCAGCATCGCGAACCTCACCGGCGTCGCTATGCCGTCGAATTGATCCGGTGGCAACAAAAACAACGGATTTGCTGCCGGATGTGTCGATAGACAAAGACGACAATCCGACTTTTTCCGGCCTTGGGGGGGAATACCATGGGTCTCACGCTGGCGCTAAATACGTCGCTGAACGGCCTGTCTCTGAATGAAACAGAGATCAATGTTCTGGGGAACAACATCGCGAACGCCGGCACGACCGGGTTCAAATCGTCGAACGTGTCGTTCGCGACCCAGTTGGCCGACACCCTGAGCTATGGGTCTGCTCCCAGCGCGACCAACGGCGGCACGAATCCCCTCCAGATCGGCCTGGGCGCCACCACGTCGCAAATCTCCGCCGACTTCAGCCAGGGGACCATCGCTGCGACGACCACCCCCTCCGACCTGGCGATTCAGGGCAGCGGATTCTTCATCCTCAGTCAGGCGAGCGGCGGCAACGTCTACACGCGCGACGGCAGTTTTGCCCTCGACTCCAGCAACGATCTGACGAGTGCTTCCGGACAGCAGGTGATGGGTTATGGAGTCGACGGCAACTTCAACCTGGTGACGACGGGCTTGCAGGCGCTCACGATTCCTCTGGGCAGCCTGCAACTGGCCGAGCAGACGAGCAATATCACGATGGGGGGCGCCCTCTCGCCGCAGGGAACCGTTGCCACGAAGGGTACTCTGCAGACCAGCCAGGCGCTCGTCGATAACAGCGGCAATGCGCCTGTCACAGCGACGGCGAATACGCTGCTCGTCTCACTGGCCACCGCCACCAGCCCCGCGACCAATCTGTACAACGTGGGCGACGTCATCAGCTTTGCTCCCACCAAAGGGGGACAAACGATGGCGACCAAGACGATGACCGTCACCGGCACGACCACGGTTTCGGACCTCGAATCCTTCATGAGCGGCACGCTGGGTTTGCAATCGGGCAACGGCGTCCCCGTCGATGCCGACGGCATTCCGGTCGGCGTCTCGATCAACAGCAGCGGCCAGCTTCTCGTCAAAGGCAACCGGGGAACCGTCGACGACTTCTCGATCCCGGTCGGATCGATGACGGACGGCGGCTCCGCCGTGCCCATCACCTTCACTCCCAGCGCCACCACCGCCGACGGGGCCAGCGCCACGACCACCTTTACGATCTATGACTCGCTGGGGACGCCCCTCAACGTGCGGATGACCGCGTACATGGAATCGCAATCAGCCAACAACACCACCTATCGGTACATGCTGGAATCAGCCGATCAGAGCGGCAACAACATTGCGATCGGCAACGGGACGATCAGCTTCGACAATACCGGGCACGTCTCCAGCACCCCCACGGCGCAGTTCGCCGTCGATCGCAGCTCGACGTCGGCCACGAACCCCATGCTCGTCACCCTCGATCTCTCGCAGCTTTCGGGGATCTCGTCGTCGGGCAGCACCCTGAACCTGGTGTCGCAGAACGGCACGAGCCCCGGCACGCTGACCAGCTACGTGATCGACAACCAGGGAGTCATCAACGGCGCCTTCACGAACGGCATCACTCGCACGCTGGGGCAAGTCGTCTTGGCGCGGTTCCCGAATCCGCAGGGGCTGATTCAGTCCGGCAGCAACGATTTCACGCAGGGGGTCGCTTCGGGGCTGCCGCAGATTTCGGCTCCCGGCGCGCTGGGCGCCGGGACCATTCAAGCCGGGGCGCTCGAACAATCGAACACCGACATCGGCACGAATCTCGTCAATCTGATCGTCGCCTCGACAAACTACCAGGGCAATGCCCGCGTCATCAGTTCCGTCGACCAGCTCGTTCAGACGCTGCTCACGCTGGGGCGGTAACCGCGCATGATCAAGCTCACTCGACTCTCTGGCGAAGAGTTCATTCTCAACGCCGAACTGATTCGTTTTGTCGAATCGCATCCCGACACGCACATCATTCTGACCACGAACGAGCGGTTCATGGTTCGCGAGCCGATGGACGAAGTCGTCCGCCGCGCCATCGACTATGCCCGCCAGGTGCGCATCATTCCCGCAGCGTAACGACAAGCCGGCACCATGTCGTTACGGATCAAAACTCGGCATGTTTCGGCGTTCGCGGATAGGGAATCACGTCGCGGATGTTGGTCATCCCTGTGAGCAAGAGCAGCACGCGTTCGAGTCCCAATCCGAAACCGGCATGCGGCACGGTTCCATACCGCCGCAGGTCGATGTACCACCAGTAGTCGTCGGGATTGAGCCCGCTTTCCTGCATCCGGGCGATCAGCACGTCGAGCCGTTCTTCGCGCTGGCTGCCGCCGATGATCTCCCCGGCCCGCGGCACCAGCACGTCCATCGCCCGCACCGTCTTCCCATCTTCGTTGCAACGCATGTAAAACGATTTGATGGCCCGCGGATAGTCGTACAGGATCACCGGTTGCTTGAACTTCTGCTCGCACAGATACCGCTCATGCTCCGATTGCAGATCGAGCCCCCACTTCACCGGGTACTCGAACGTCTGCCCCGATTTCTCCAGGACGTCGATCGCCTCGGTGTACGAAAGCCGCAGAAAATCGTGACTCACGATGTGCTCGGCCGTTTCCAAGACCGTCTTGTCGATTCGCTCGGCGAAGAACTTCATGTCGTCCGGGCAGCGCTCGAGCACCTGCTTGATGATCGAGCGGATGAAATCTTCGGCAAGCTGCATGTTGTCGTTCAGGTCGTAGAACGGCATTTCAGGCTCGACCATCCAGAATTCCGAGAGGTGCCGCGTCGTGTTCGAGTTCTCGGCCCGAAACGTGGGGCCAAACGTGTAGCAATCGCCGACGGCGCAGGCGAATGTTTCTCCCTCGAGCTGGCCGCTGACGGTGAGCGACGCCCGCTTGCCGAAGAAGTCTTGTGCATAATCGATCTCGACCTGCTTCTGCGCGAGGCGCGCCAGGTCGAGCGTCGTCACCTGGAACATCTGCCCGGCTCCCTCGCAGTCGCTGGTCGTGATGATCGGCGTGTGCACGTAAAGGAAGCCGCGCGACTGGAAGAAGTCGTGGATCGCCGTGCATAGGGCATTTCGCACGCGGGCGATGGCCCCGAACGTGTTGGTGCGCGGCCGCAAGTGGGCGATGTCTCGCAGAAACTCGAAACTGTGCCCTTTTTTCTGGAGCGGGTATTTTTCGGCATCGGCGGTGCCGTAAACGGTCAGCTCGCGAGCATGGACCTCTACTGCCTGTCCCTTGGCCGGCGATGTTTTGAGTTCACCCACGACGCGAATGCTGCTGCCGGTCGTCAGTTGCTTGATGAATTGCTCGTAACCGGGAACCGACTGATCGACGACGACTTGCAGGTTGGCCATCGAGCTGCCGTCGTTGAGCTCGACAAAAGCGAATCCCTGTTTCGACTCGCGCCGCGTCCGCACCCACCCGCGAACGTCGACCTCTGCGCCCACCGGTCCATTTGTGAGCGCCGCCGCCACCTTGATCCGCTGACTCATCGATCCCTCCCTCACGCGTGTTCGATCATCCGATGGAATCTTCTCATCCTGCTGCGTAGGTCAGGCTGTGCCTGACGCAATGTGGGTTCCGCTACCTCAAACAGCCGCAATGCCAATGACGACTCCTTCGGCGTACGACGATTTGATTTTGCTGTGAAATCCCGATGCCAACCGATGTGATTGCCGTGAACCTGCTTCTGGCCGATGTTTGCTGCGTCAGGCACAGCCTGACCTACGCGGCCGCAAGCCCACCGGAGTGTATAAACTTGAATCTGTGATCGCCAGTTTCGTATCGGTAATCGCGAGTTTCATTGACGTTGCGTCCCGACCAGTGGAACTGCCTTGCAGCGTCACCAAACCTCCGTAAGATAGCAGCACGTCAATTCGATTTCTTCCTTGGCGAAGAAGGTCACCATGAATTCAGGACTCTCGCGGCGCGATCTGCTGACGACCACCAGTTTGGCCTGCGGCGCGGCACTCGCGGGAAGCTTGCCGCTCGCTGCGGCGCAGCCCCCCCTCGCGAAAGACAAACCGTTCAGGTTCTCTTTGAACACGAGCACGATCCGCGAGCAGAAAATCGGGATCGTGCGCGAGGCCGAGGTCGCTGCCCAGGCCGGTTACGACGCCATCGAACCGTGGATGGGAACGCTGGATGAATATGTCAAAGGAGGGGGCTCACTCAAAGACCTCGGCAAACGAATCGCCGACCTCGGCCTATCTGTCGAAAGCGCGATCGGATTCGCCCAGTGGATCGTCAATGACGATGAAGCCCGCAAGAAAGGCCTCGAACAAGCCCGCCGCGACATGGACACGCTCGTCCAGATCGGCGGCAAGCGGATCGCTGCGCCACCCATCGGAGCGCATGACAAGCCCGGTCCTGACCTCCCGACGGCTGCCGGGCGCTATCGAACGCTGTTGGAATTGGGGGACCAGATCGGCATTGTTCCCGAGGCCGAAGTCTGGGGCTTCTCGAAGACGCTGAGCCGGCTGGCGGAAACGGTTTATGTCGCCGTCGGCAGTGGACATCCCAAGGCGTGCGTCCTGCCAGACGTATATCATCTTTATAAAGGAGATTCGAGCTTCGAGACACTCAAACTCTTATCGGGGATCGCCGTGCAGGTGTTTCATCTCAACGATTACCCGGCCGATCCGCCGCGCGAATCGATCAACGACTCGCACCGCGTCTATCCCGGCGACGGAATCGCGCCGCTCGTGCCGATGCTGCGCGACTTGCGATTGGCCGGGTTTCGCGGCGTCCTGTCGCTCGAGCTCTTCAATCGCGACTATTGGAAGCAGGATCCGCTTGTTGTGGCGAAAACCGGCCTCGAAAAGATGAAGATCGTCGTTGCCAAGAGCCTGGAAGCGTGAGATCGATACTGGAGTCTTCAGTCGCTCAATCCGGTGGACGAATTTCACCGGTGATGTTCAGTTCCAGCACGAGTGCTATGCCACGACATCTTTGGCGACGACTCCTGCCAGATCGGTCAGCCGATAGTCCCGGCCGCTATACCGGTATGTCAGTTTTTCGTGGTCCAGCCCGAGCAGATACAGCATCGTGGCATGCAGGTCGTTGATATGCATCTTCTTGTCGATTGCGGCGGCGCCGTGCTCGTCGGTCGCCCCGTGGCGATAGCCTCCCTTGACGCCCCCCCCAGCCATCCACATGGAAAACCCTTTGTTGTTGTGGTCGCGGCCGTCGTCGTTCTGGGCAGCCGGCGTGCGGCCGAATTCGCCTCCCCACACGATAAGCGTGTCCTTGAGCATGTCCCGCTGTTTCAGGTCTTCCAGCAAGCCGGCGATCGGTTTATCGATGCCGTGAGCGTTGGACGTCAACTTGGCCTTGAGATTGTTGTGCTGGTCCCAGCCGCCGGCCCCCAGCTCCACGAAGCGGACTCCCGCCTCAACAAATCGCCGCGCCAAGAGGCACTGCCGACCAAAGTTATCGGTCCCCTTTTCGCCGATTCCGTAAGCCTCTTTCGTCTTGCTCGTCTCGGATGACATATCCATGACCTGCGGCACGGCCCCCTCCATACGGAAGGCCAGCTCGTAAGATTCGATCAGCCCCTCGAGCTCCGGGTTGATCTGATCTTTGCCCAGCTTGTCGCGGTTGAGTTGCGAGAGCATGTTCAGTTGTTTGCGCTGCAGCTCGGCGCCCAGCCTGGGATTGGCGATATTCGCCAGTTGCGATCCTCCCTTTTTGTCACCGCCCCCCGCGTCGATCTTCGTTCCCTGATACGATGCCGGCAGGAAACCGCTGCTGAAATTCGCCGTCCCGCCGGCGCCGTTCAACGTGATGAAACCGGGGAGCTCGGCATTCTCGGTTCCCAAGCCATACAAGGCCCAGGCCCCCATCGAAGGGCGTATGAACCGGAAGTTGCCGGTGTGCAATTCGGAAGTCGCGCTGCCATGCACGGCCACGTCGGTATACATGCTGTTGAGCAGGCATAACTCGTCGGCGTGTTTTGCCAGATTGGGGAAAATCTCCGGCAACCACAGTCCGCCTTTGCCATGCTGGCTGAATTTGAAGGGAGATTTGAGGAGCTTCCGTCCGTTTCCTTTGCCGTCGGCGCTCTTGCCGTTGTCGGCCGCAAGTTTAGGTTTGTAATCGAACGTGTCGACGTGGGACGGAGCTCCGCCCATGTACATGAAGATCACATGCTTGGCACGGGCCTTGAAATGGGGCGCCTTGGGAGCCAACGGATTGGTCGATTCGGCGGCGGCAATGCGGGTGCACAAGTCGGCCAGCGCCAGAAAACCGAAGCCGCACGACGTCGTTTTCAAGAGCTGACGGCGGGAGAAAAGTTGGTTGAAAAGATCGTTCATCATGGTTTGGCCTTCTGGCGTGCTCTGCCGACAGGCTGTTGCAGGGAACATTCAATCCACATACCGGAACTCACCACTCTGAAACAGCAACTGACAAAAACTGGTCCAGGCCGCCAATTGCGCATTTCCCTTGGCATTGCCGGTTGCGATCGCTTTGCGGTAATCGTCGATGTAATGCGCCAGGTCGGATCGTTCGTGTTCGCTCGGCAGACGTCCCAGTGCGATCCGATAGCCTAAGTTGATCCGTCCCGTCTGGTCGAGCCCGGATTGACCCAGGATGCGTTTGGCCATCTGCTCCGCCTGCTTCAGCACGAACGGATTATTCATCAGGAACAGGGCTTGAGTGGGGACCGTCGTCACGTCGCGTTTCCCGACGATCAGGTTCGGGTCGGCCACGTCGAAGACCGCCAGAATTTCAGGAACCTGCCCGCGCAGGATTGGCAGATAAACGCTCCGCACGTTCGTGGCCTTGCGGACCTCCTGCATTCCTTTGTTGCCGCCGACCTGCCGGTTGCTCAATTCCATGACGGGCGATCCCAGCGGTCGCTCGAGGTCGATTTGTCCGCTCGACATGAGCATCGCGTCACGGATCGCCTCGGCTTCGAGCCGGCGCCGCGACCTGCGCCACAGAAGTTTATCCCCCGGGTCCTTTTCGTAATTTGACGATTGGTGCGCGCTGCTGAGCTGATAAGTCCGGCTCAGCACCATCGACCGGATCAGTTTTTTGATCGACCATTTCTGGTCCATGAATTGGACGGCCAGCAGGTCGAGCAGTTCCGGATGACTCGGTTCGTTCCCCAAGGCGCCAAAGTTGTCGACCGTATCGACCAGCCCCTGTCCGAACAGATGCTCCCACACGCGGTTGACCATCACGCGAGCGGTCAGCGGATTCATCTTGTCGGCAATCCAATGCGCCAGCTCCAGGCGCCCGCTGTGCTTCGGATTGCTGAGGCGCATCGTCTGGTATGTTCGCAGGACGGTCAGTACGCCGCGCGGTACGTCGGGGCCTTTGTCTTTCAATTCGCCTCGCACCAGAACGTGGAAATCGGCGGGTGCGCCGGCGTCGCGGACGGCGATGGCGTAATTGCCGAGCGGGGTTGGTTCTTTTTCCAGCTCGTCAAGTTGGTCCTCCAGTTTCTTGATGTCTTCGCGGACCCTTTTCTGATCGATCTTGGGAGTTTTGGCTGCGGGCGGACGGCCTTGCGGCCGGCGATTTCCCGGCATCGGTTTGGGGGGCTTTCTCATCGCCTGCTTTTGCATCCGATGCAGATCGTCGAGGTGCTTCTCGATTTTCGAAATCTCTTCCTGCTGGGCGGCCTGCTCCTTGGTTTCGGGCTTGGCCTCCTTCAGCGTCTTGTCGTTGCCTTTCAGCGTCAGCAGTTGCCGCTCGGTGGCGGTGCGTTTGCCGGCCGACACGCCGGCCAGCGTCTCGGTGCTGTGAAAAATTCCGGCGATGGCGTAATAGTCGGTCTGGGGAATTGGATCGAATTTGTGATCGTGGCAACGGGCGCAGGCGATCGTCATGCCGAGAAAGGCGCGCCCCGTGACGTCGATTTGATCATCGATTTCATCGACCTTGAACTGCTCGGGATTATTCGTGTTCAGCGACTTGGGACCGAGGGCCAGGAAGCCGGTGGCAATGATCCACTTGTTGCGCTCGGCGATATTCGTCGTCTGCAGCAGGTCGCCCGCGAGTTGCTCGACGATAAAGTGATCGTACGGTTTATCGTCGTTGAATGAATCGAAGACGTAGTCGCGATACCGCCAGGCGTAACGGTAGGGGACGTTTCGTTCTTTGCCGGTCGACTCGGCATAGCGGACGACGTCGAGCCAGTGCCGGCCCCACCGTTCACCGAAATGCCGTGAGGCGAGCAGCCGGTCGACAACGGTTGCGAACGCGCTCTCCGATTTGTCGTTGACGAAGGCGTCGATCTCTTCCGGAGTGGGAGGCAGGCCGATGAGATCGAACGTCACACGGCGAATGAGCGTTGTGCGGTCGGCATCACTGACCGGTTTGAGCTGCTCTTTTTCGAGCCGCGCCAGAATGAACCGGTCGATATCACTGCGGGGCCAGGCGGTATCACGAACTTTAGGAGGAGCCGGCTCCTTGGGGCGCTGAAACGCCCAATACCGTTTGGCTTCCGCCAGGTCGACTTTGTTCTTGGGATTGGCGGCCTTGCCGATGCGCGGATCGGGAGCCCCCATCTCGACCCACTTCTCAAAGTCTTCGATGACCTCGTCGGGGAGCTGTCCTTCCGGGGGCATTTCCAACCCCTCATATTTGATCGCCTCGATCAACAGGCTTTTGTCGGGATGCTTGGGGGAGACCACTTCGCCGGTGTCTCCCCCTTTGCGGAGGCCGTCGTGGGTATCGAGAACAAAATGCCCTTTGGCCTTGGCGACGTCACCGGAGTGACACTTGTAGCAACTGTGCACGAGGACCGGCCGGATTTTCTTCTCGAAGAAATCGACCCCCTCTTTCGAAGGACGCGGTTCCGTTGCGCCGGGAGTAATCTTCGGACGACCCGGCATGACCTTGGGCTGCGCCGCGGCCGTCACCGCGATGACCGTTGCCGCGACGATCGGCATCAACGCGAGCTGCGTTCGTCGTGCCAACGCCATTGACTGATCCCCTTGAATCCATGGCGACGTCCCATGGTCGCCGCGCCTGAATGAGACAACCTCACTATATATTCTCTTACTTCATAAACACCCGGTCGAGCCAGAAGATTTACTTGAAAATGACAATTCCGTAAGAGTGGCCTCGAACGAGAGGGCATTCTATGATGTGCGCGGCCCGTCACCCGTCAAATTGCATCGGATGCACTATAGACCCATGCCCCAGTTCGAAACTCGCATTACGATTCCGAAGTCCCGCGAAGAGGTGTTCGACTTTCTGATTCGCACCGAAAACCTGCTGGAGTTGATGCCTGCCGATGGAACGATGCGCGTCATCGCTGCTCCGGACGTCATCCAATGCGGCAGCCGTCTCGAGTTTCAGGCGAACGCATTCGGGCAGTCGCTGGACATCATTCACGAAGTGACCGAGCTGGTCGCGCCGGCGCGGGTCACGGAAGTCCAGATCAAGGGCCTGTTCAAAAAATGGGTGCATGAACACCTCGTCGAAGAGGATGTGCCAGGGCGAGTCGTCGCGATCGACCGTATCGAGTTCGAGCCCCCCGGTGGCATGCTGGGTTTTCTGGTCACCCCGCGGCGGATCACCGAGCAGCTCGAATCGCTGTTTGCGCACCGGCATACACAGATGCGCAAGATTCTGGGCTAGTCCCTGGTGAAGTAAAAGCCGATCGCGAAGATGATGTACACGCCGACGAGCATGGCCCCTTCCATCCAGTTCGATTCGCCGTCGCGGGTAAACTGACCGACCACCAGCACGGCCAGGGCCAGGGCCACGACTTCGAACTGCGAGAACAACAGGTTCATCGGCTGGCCGATGAAGAGCCCGGCAAAGACGAGAATCAGCAGGACTTTCAGGAACATACCGACCTCCAACGAAGTCAGACTGGAAAGCCCGACTTACTTTACCATTTCCAGCCAGCGTGGCCGGATTTGAGGTTCTGGCAGCAGCCTTCGGGCCAGCGCCCCTGGTGCAGTCCGACGATGATATCGGCGCACATTTTCGACGTGTCATACGCCGATTCGTCATCGAGACCGGCCACATGGCCGCTGACCAGCACGTTATCGAGCTTCAGGAGCGGGCTGTCGAGCGGCAGCGGCTCGACCTCGAAGACGTCGAGACCAGCGGCCGCGACGTGCCCCGACTGGAGCGCCTCGCACAGGTCGGCTTCGTTGATCAACGGCCCGCGAGCCGTATTCACGATCATGACCCCTTTTTTCATCTTCGCGATCCGCTCGCGATTGACGATGTGATGATTCTCGATGGTCATCGGCAGGTGCAGCGAGAGAAAATCGCTGCGGGCCAGGATCGTGTCGAGGTCGACCAGCTCGATGTTCCATTGCTTGACGAACTCTCGGTTGGGATACGGCTCCAGGGCCAGCACTTTCATTCCCAGGCCCACCGCGCGCGTCGCCGTCGCCTGGCCGATCCGCCCCAGCCCCAGAATGCCGATCGTCTTGCCCATCACGCGCGGATAGCTCTTGCGTTGCCAGCGATTCTCGCGCACCTTGCGCTCCAAGAGAGGAAACCCGCGGGCGATCGCCATCAGCAGCGCGATCGAGTGCTCGGCGACCGAATGATGATTCACGCCCGGCGTCGTGCAGACTGGGATCCCGGCGTTGTCGCAGGCAACCAGATTGACCGCGTCGAAGCCCACGCCCGCACGCACGATGGCCCGCAGCTTTGGCAGCGACTCGATCACGCGCGGCGTGTACGGTTCCGATCCGGCGAGCACCGCGTCCGCATCCTTGAGCTGCGAGATCAGCCCGTCTTCCTGAAACACATCGCAATCCGTCGGGGGAAACACGACCGAAAATCCGTTGGCGGCGAAGATCGCGTTGTGTGGTCCTTCTTGATCGATCTTGGCGGTGACGACGACCTTGGGCATGTGGCGGTTCTCTCTACGTTGGGCGGGAATCTGTGCTGCGAAATTCGATCCCACAAATTAGCGAACTCGCACAAATCCCGCCACTGACAGCATCGCACAGCGGTTCCAAATTGCCGCGACACCTGACAGAATCGACGGCATGACGAACGCCGCCTCGCAGATGGATTGTCATCCGCCGCCGATTCGATCCGGGCCGGCTGCGCCGGACGCCTTGCCCGTGCTATGGCCTCTGACGATGGGCAGCGTGCGGGTGGGTTTTCCGGTCGTGCAGGCGGCGCTCAGCGGGTACAGCGACGGGCCCATGCGGATCGTGGCCCGGCGGCTCGGTGCGCCATACACCGTGGCCGAGGTCAAGATCGATAAGTTTCTGATCGCCTTGAAGGATCGCACTCGCACAAAACGCCATCTGCGGGTCACCGACGAAGAGCATCCCGTGGCTGGGCAGTTGATGGGTTCGGACCCTGCCGAATTCGGGCCGGCCGCGCTCAAGCTGGTCGCGGCGGGTTTCGACGTGATCGACGTCAATTTCGGCTGCCCGGTGAAAACGGCGGTGGGCGGCTGCCGCGGCGGCTTCCACTTGAGCCAGCCCGACGTGGCGCTGGAGATCGTCACCCGCACGCGCGACGCAGTGCCGGAACAGATTCCCGTGACACTCAAGATGCGCCGCGGCATCGACGATTCGGACGACAGCCGGGAGCGGTTTTTCCGGATTCTCGACGGGGCGTTCGCGCGGGGCGTTGCCGCCGTCACCGTACACGGCCGCACGGTCGAGCAGAAGTATATCGGCCCCAGTAACTGGGATTTCTTGCGTGAAGTCAAACGACATGCCGGCGGCAGGACGATTCTCGGCAGCGGAGACCTGTTCACCGCCCGCGACTGCCTCGACATGTTGAGTTACACGGGAGTCGACGGCGTCTCCGTCGCGCGGGGCGCCATCGGGAACCCGTGGATCTTCCAACAGGCTGCGGCGCTCGCGCAGGGATTGGCGCTGCCTGTTCCCGACGTGACGGAACAACGGCGTGTGCTCGAGATGCAGTTTGCCTTGTGCGTGGAGCATGTGGGATTGAATCGGGCGCTGTCGACGATGCGAATGTTCGGGATCAAGTTCGCCCGGATGCACCCCGAAATCGTGAATGTGCGGAATGCCTTCGCTGTGACCCGAACGCTCGAACATTGGCGCGCCGTGCTCGACGATTGGTATGGCCTATGACGGCTACCGCCGGCGAAATCGCCACGGCGTATCATGAAGCGGGGCATGCCGCAGTAGCGCTGGCCCTGGGCCGACCGGTGCAGCGCGTCAGCATCCAGCCGAAACAAATGCGGTTGGGACGGTGCGAGCTGCAAAAAGGAAGGTTCAAGCCGTCGCCAGATTTTCTGGAAACGGAGGTCCTGATTCTGCTGGGAGGGCCTGCCGCCGAGGCGCGCCGCACGGGCCGGTACGATTGGGGAGGAGCGTCGCAGGACATGCGCGATGTGCGTTCGCTGACGCAGCGGCGGGCGGCCAGTGAGCGGCAAGTCGATCGCCTGGAACGGCGCCTGCTCGATAAGGCGGAGCACATTCTTGATCAGCCCGGCGTGTGGCTGGCGGTCGAGCGGATCGCCAACGAGCTCTTGCGCTGTACGACGATCAGCGGCCGAGCGGCCCGACATCTGTTCGACGAGACTATTGCGGCGGCACGACAGAAGTAAAGAAAAGAAATGGCGCCACAGATGGATACAGATTAGCCGTATCACTTTCGTGGACGGATGCTGTCCGGCGACACCCAGTCATCGTATTCTTCGGAGTATCCATCGTAGTGGACGAAGTGCAGGCCGTACCAGGAGCGGCGGACTCGGGCCGGATACCAATTCTGATCCTGCGACCAATGAACATTGACTTCGGCGCCGGCAGGATACTCGTGCGGTCGATAGGGGCGGAGCCGGTCTTTGCCGACCCACTCGTCCCACGATGCCGGGTAATTCACGTAGTGGATGTGGAATTCACCATCCTTCGTGGTGATGATCTGCGCTCGATACCACTTGTCGTTCCACAGCACTTCGACCCGCTCACCTTGTCGTGCGGGTGATTTTCCGACGGTCGTCGCGGCTTTCCAATGCTCCGGAAAACTGGATGTCTTTGCGGAAACGGCTTTTTGCCGCTCGATGAAGCCCATGTCGAGCTCTGAGTAATCGGCCAGCTCCGAGAGTTCGATGTGACCGTCTCCGTTCCGATCGACCGCTGGATGCCCGTGGAAGCCCTTGAGGAGTGCATCGGTGAACGTCCAATTCCCGGTCGATGAGTTGTGTGAAAACGAGGAGCAGAGGCAGGCGAATCCGATTCGTCCCTTTCGCTTTTGCACTTCGTCGGCCAGGCCGCCGGAGTAGCAGCAATCGGCCATTAACAGGGCTTTGTCGCCTTGAAAATGGCGTTCGACCGTGTCGACGATTCCACGCACCGGCCACGCCGTAGGACCATCTTTGGCGTCGTAATTGGCGAAATGCACGTCCCGCGACTTGTGATCTCGAAAACCATGCCCCGTGTAATAGAGGATGAGCAGATCGCCAGGCCGCGTCCGTTCGAGCAATCCCGTGAGCGCACGACCAATGTGCTGCTGCGTCGCTTCGCGATCTCGCAGGTAGACGATTTGTTTCTCGGGAATCCCTCGCTCCCGAAAGTGCTGAACCAGGTGGTCGTCCCGGCGGTCCGTCTTGGCAGCCGGCTGGTTGCGCCACACCTGCGGATGCTCATATTCCAGCACACCCACAGCGAAGAGCCAGGTTTTTTCCGGACGCCAGTCGAGAATTGGATCGGCCGCTACGGCAACCGTCGAACAGCCGATCAAAAGCAATGCAATGGCGCGAATCGACGCGATCACGAGCTGGCGCTGGCAATTCATGGCGGGGCTGTGCTACGAGCTGACCAGCTCACTGATCGGATCGGCATCGGCCAGTGCGATTTCCGAACCCTGTGATAGCGCCAGGCGTGTCGAGAGATCGACCCCCAGTGTGTGCAGAATCGTCGCCGCCAGTTCGGCGGGGGCGACAGGGCGTTCCGTCGGAAACATCCCACGCGCGTCGCTGGCTCCCAAAACCTGGCCGCCGGCAATGCCTCCGCCGGCAATCAGAGCCGACCAGACGCCCGGCCAGTGATCGCGACCACCCTGCTGATTGATTCGCGGAGTCCGTCCGAATTCACCTGCGGCTACGACCAATGTTTCCTTGAGCAACCCGCGTTGCTCGAGATCGTCGAGCAACGTGCTCAAGACGCGGTCGAAATCCGGACAGAGCGTATTGCGGTAGTCGGCGATCGTTCCCGGAGCCCAATTGGCATTCGCGTGGCAATCCCACGTGACACGGCCCGGCAGGCTTTCGAACATGTTCACCGTCACGAATCGCGTTCCCTGCTCAACCAGCCGTCTTGCGGACAGACACGAACGGCCGAAATCACTGTCACCGTAGGTGCGACGAAACGGCTCGGGCTCGGCCATCCAATTCGCAGCCGCCGCGGCCCGCGCGTATTCGCCAATCGCAATTCGATTCTCGCTGCCCAGTTCGGCGTCCGCTGCCACTCCGCATTCCGCATTCCGCACTCCACACTCGCCCGCCTCCCATGGATCGAACTCCGGCCCCAACTCTCCGGCACGCTGTCCCTGCCAGATTGATACGCCCGTGTCCCCCAGCAATTTGGGAACGACGGCATAGGCGGGCAATTCGTTCCTGGGACCGAGCAACCGGGAGACGATCGACCCCAGGCTCGGAGGCAAAAGATTGCCGTGCGCCAGCCTCCCCGCCAGCAGAAGCTGTTGCCCTGTCTCGTGGATGGGAGCGGCATCGTGCGACAGCGATCGGATGACAGCGAACTTCTCGCTGCGCTGGGCCAAGAGTGGCAACGATTCTGCAAATTGAACTCCGGGCGTCGCCGTGGCGATCGACTTAAACGGCCCGCGAATTTCGCCTGGCGCGCTGGGCTTGGGGTCGAATGTTTCAAAATGGCTCGCCCCGCCGGTCATCAGGATGAAGATGCAGCGCCGCAATCCCTTCCCGTTGGCTTCTGCCCGGGCCCGCTGCTCTGCCACCGACAGACCCAACACGCTTAGCCCCCCGAGCCGCAGAAAATCGCGCCGGGAGACGCTCCCTACGGCTGCTTGTTGTTCTGACGCGACCGCCATCATGGCACAGGCCCCCCTGTGTGAAATCTGCGACGGCAAATCGCCGCTCGGATAATTCGTGTTTCCATCAGTATACTATGCCGCCAGCCCGAAGAGAAGAATCTGTAATCGACCAGCCCCCTTCGTCGGATTTTGACGGACTTGGAGACCACGGAGCCAGCCAGCGCCCAATCCACGACAAATGCGGCGGACGACACTCTCTCGCTGTAACTTCATTCATCAAGGACACTTCAGGCCAGTCACGATGCTGTCCGGCCGTTGTCCTTTTGAGCGGGTATCAGTTTTGCTCGTTCGAGAAGCTCATTCGCCCAAGTCGCATCTGCCCCACGTACCGGTGGTACCGGCAGTTCGGCATAGTCGATCGCGCCGCGGGAGTACGGACCGCGGTCATAAGCTCGATTCAACACAAATTGCAAATCGAGAACGATGTCACAGTTCTCTTTCCGAAGCGGGATGGGGATCGACGGCAATGCGTCACGAATCCCGACCGGAAACAAATGGTATCCAATGCCCCGCTCCTGACGCAGTGAGGCGCGATTAACGATCACGAGATAGTCGGGCTGCGGAATGAGTTGATAGACGAGATCGGCCACTTGGGGGCTCGCATAGATTCGCTCGCCGTCGCGCAGCAGATCGAGCTCGATCATATTGGCGTCCGTCTCGAGAACCGCCCGTTGCTTTTTTTCGTAGGCTTCCCGGTCACTGCCACGCCGTTTGTTCGAAGGGCTCAGAATTTCAATCAATGTCACTAGCTTATGGCCTTGCTTCGAGTCGCGGACTTCCAGAAAATGGTGCTTGAGAGGTTCCCGATAAACGATCAAGTCGATCGACTTGGAGACTTCGACCCGTGGGCGTTCAACGACTGCCGTTGTGCTTGGCGGCGGGCGAGGCGGCCAAGCTTCAGCGATAGAGACGTCCGGGACAATTGCGATGCCAATTCGGTCGTCGGCTATGATTCCGATCTCGGGACGCATTTCCAGCTTCGCATAATAGGGCGCCGGCAGGAGTTGATTGAGCTGCGCGCCAATCTCACTGGCGAGATGATCGTGAAAATCGGGCCAGATCGCGGGCGACTCGAGGTACGGATCCATACCGGGAAAAGCTGACGGCACGTCGCGACTCCGTAATATTTGAATGATCGACCGCCCCCGTGAATACTACCGCTTTTTCCGGCTCCAAGCTATTGTACACAAGAGGCAGGTTTTCCGTTCGCGTGAGGAAGCATTCGTCATGAAGGTTCTTGTGGTTGGCCACGGGGGACGTGAGCATGCGCTGGTCTGGAAGCTGGCGCAATCGCCCACAGTCTCCAAAGTTTTTTGCGCTCCGGGCAATGCCGGGACGGCTGTTGACGGCATCAATGTCGACATCGGCGCCACCAATATCGACGGACTGCTGAAATTTGCGAAGGCCGAAGACATCGGCTTGACCGTCGTCGGTCCTGAAGCGGCCCTCGTCGCGGGGATCGTGGATGCGTTCGAAGCGGCCGGGCTCCGCATCTTTGGTCCTTCGCGCCTGGCTGCCGAACTGGAAGGGAGCAAAGTCTTCGCCAAAGACTTGCTCCGCCAGTCGACAATTCCGACCGCCGAGGCCCAAATCTTTTCCGACGCCGAGACGGCTGAAGCCTACATCGCCGATCGCGAGGAAGTGGCACTCGTCGTGAAGGCCGACGGGCTGGCGGCGGGCAAAGGCGTCACCGTTTGCGCCAATAAGGCGGTGGCTCTCGATGCCGTCAAGCGGATCATGCGGCAGAAGGAATTCGGCGAAGCCGGCAAACGCGTGATCATCGAAGAACGACTCGACGGCGAAGAAGCCAGCATCCTGGCCCTCACCGACGGCAGCACCATCGTTCCGCTGGAAACGTCGCAGGACCACAAAGCGGCGTTCGACGAAGATCGCGGCCCGAACACCGGCGGAATGGGCGCCTATAGCCCGGCCCCACTCATCACACCGGCGCTGATGGACCAGATTATCGGTCAGATCCTGGTTCCCACAGTCCACGCCATGAAAAAACGTGGCCGGCCCTTTAAAGGCGTGCTGTACGCCGGCGTGATGATCACGCATCAAGGGCCCAAAGTGCTGGAATTCAACACTCGGTTCGGCGATCCCGAAGCGCAGCCTCTGCTTATGCGGCTGAAGACCGATCTCGCGCCGCTCCTGGTGGCGATCGCCGATGGCACGCTCGACCAGCACCCTCCCCTGGAGTGGGACCCGCGACCGGCCGTGTGCGTCGTGATGGCCGCCGCCGGCTATCCCGGTGAATACGAAAAAGGATCGGTGATCCGCGGACTCGAGGAAGCGGCCCGGCTGTCGAACGTCAAAGTGTTTCATGCCGGCACCGAATTGCGCGGCGGCCAACCGGTCACCAGCGGCGGCCGCGTGCTGGGAGTGACGGCCTTGGGCGACAACATCAGCGATGCCAAGCTGCGCGCCTATCAAGCCGTCAAGTGCATCCGCTGGGACGGCGCCTGGTGCCGCCACGATATCTCCGACAAGGCCCGCAAATACTCGTCGAGCCCTATCGAGAGCGAAGGCTGACGCGGTTCGACATCAATTTTCCGGTTTAGTACCCAAACAAAAAGGCGGCCTCGACGTTGATGACATTCGGAGCACAAAAGAACGTCTGTAATCTCGCGCTCACTCGCGGAAAGACCGGCATTTTCTTCCCATTGTTCATCGGGCGGTACTTCGGGATCAAAAGAAAAAGATAGTCGGCCTCGCAACAAATATGGCATTTCCACAGATCTGGTAAATCCAAATTGTTCGCCAAAATCTTTCCGCGTTCTACCTCCAAGAGAATTCCAGACCGACCGACCGGAACAAAGAAATCGGGGCGAATACCGGATTTCGCGTATGCTGCAAACAACCCCTTTCGTTGACTCTGGAAACCGAGACGAAGCACATCCTCTAAGATAATGGCCTCAATGGTTAGACTCGAGGCCCCAACTTTATGAGCATTTATTAGTTTCTGCTGCGTATCGATTCTGTTGAGAATCAAGCGCGATTCCCCCGCAATGGCGCGGACTTGATGAAGTTCGGCCGTCCTTGCCGGAACCGGCTTTGCGAATTCGAGAAAATCAATCTTCGAATCAGGCGGCACGTTTCAGATTCTGTAATGAGCAAATGTTCTGCAAACCGCATTTCGGCCCGCTCGCGTGCCACAGGTAATGAACATGCTGGTCACGATCAGGTGTCAGAACAATTGCTGTCGGACAAGTCAACTGCTGCGGGTAGTTTAGCCGGTTTAGCGGCCTGCTGGAATGATACGATTCTTGCCTTCGATGTTGTCTGCCGCCGTTGGGCATCGACAACAATCCTGCGAATATCGAAGTCAAATTGAGCCGCAAGTTGTTCGCGAATAGCCCGAACTTCTTCCACAATTGGATCGCGGAACATCATTAAGTCTCCATTAATTCCTCCGGTGTGCAGATCACCGGGCACGAAAAACCATTCTGCAGACAGATCGTCTGGACCGTTTTGGCAATCATCGCATTGGCAATGTGGGCGCAATTCCAAGTCATAAGATAATCGACGCCATGAACCGCGCTAACCGCAATGTGCGCGGCATCCCGGGCTGCCTTCTGCGGAATAATGCCGGATTGCAACAATGCTGCCGCCAAGTCGAGTACGACATCCGAGATATCAAGCAATGGCAGTGTTTTCAGAATTTCCATGCGTTCCAGAGCGGCGACCGCATCGCCGGCACCAGCTTCATCCAAAACAAATTGCGAAATGTAGACTTCAAATGCGTCACGCCGAATTCGCCACCATTCTTTTGTCATCTGCTGGTGCGCGGCCACAACCAGATCACGACTTGGCCACGCCGTCAGATAACTCGGAATTGTGGTTTCAAGATAGAGTCGGGGTTTCATTTTTTTGCGCCACCAAGTGCATCTTCTTTTTTGAGGTCACTTCTTCCCCAGATACTTATCAAACCAATCCGCCAGTGTCGGCACATCCTGGCCGATTTCGGGCCAGCCGTGAGCTTTGCCTGGTTTGACAACAAGCTCGCAGGGAACGTTCGCTTCCTCGAATTTCTCGATGATCAGCTTCGACTGCTGCAACGGAACGGTCAGGTCGGCGGTGCCATGAATGATCAATGTCGGCGGATCATCCGCCGAAACGTGATAAACCGGCGACATCTCCCGGCCGATGTCGCGCCGGCGGTCGCGATCGGCAATCATCACGAAGGCCTGCGTGCCGGCGTCAAACTCTTGAAAGTCGAACGGCGCCCGCGAGCCTTTCGTGGCGTCGTTCGCCAACAATGACAACCCAGGCAAGCCGTAGTTCAGGAAATCGGTCGGTGGAAAAAAACAGGCCACGGCCTGCACGCGGCTCGACAACCGGTCGACCGGGTCTTTGGCTTCAGGATCACCTGCGATTCCCGCCGTCCCGAGCATCAGCGACAGATGCCCGCCGGCTGATGCGCCCGTGACGCCGATTCGTTCCGGATCGAATCGGTACTGCTCCGCCCGGCTGCGCACGAACCGCACGGCGCGGTGCATGTCTTCGACAATTTCGGGGAGCGTGAATTTCGGCGAACTGCCGTGCACGACTGCGAAGACCGTGTAGCCGCGCTTCACGTATTCGGTGACGAAGATGGGGCGGATATTATCGTGCGACGAGCGCCATGCTCCGCTGACGACGAGCACCACGGCCGCGCCATTGGCGTTATGCTTCGGTGCAAAGACGTCCAATGTCAGCGCCGTCCCATACTTGCGACGGTAGATGACGTCTTCGGTACGGGTGTATGATGCTTCGTCCGCCCGCGAAGACTGCCGCGACTGATCCAGGAATTGCAGAGCGCACGACGCCAAGAGGATCAACCGGAGAAACTTCATGAACGAGCCCCAAAACACGATTCGACCATGAGATTTCCGAGTTCGGATTTCCTTAACCATTCTGGTTTGATTATTCGTCATTTTTTAGCAAGGTACTTGTCGAACCAGTCCGCCAGCGTCACCAGGTCTTTGTCGAGGCCCGCCCAGCCATGCCCGGCTCCCGGTTTGACGACCAGCTCGCATGGCACCTGAGCATCTTTGAACTTGGCGATGATGATCTCCGCCTGCTGGATCGGGACCAGCGTGTCGGCGTCGCCGTGAATGATCAGGGACGGTGGATCATCGGCTGAGACGTGATTCACCGGGGAAATTCCCTTGCCGATTTGATTCCGCACATTCTCGTCGGTAATCACGACGAACGCCTTGATCTTGTCGTCGAACACTTTGAAATCAAACGGCGCGCGAAAGTTTTTCAAGATGCCGTTGCCCAGAGCGATCTCTCCCGGCTTGCCATAGTTGAGGAAATCGGTCGGCGGAAAAAAACAGGCCACCGCCTGCACGCGACTGGAAACGCGATCGACCGGGTCTTTCGCTTCGGGATTGCCTGCCGTTCCGGCCGTCCCCTGCATCAGCGACAGGTGACCTCCGGCCGAGGCGCCGGTGATGCCGATGCGATTCGGGTCGATTTTGTATTGCTCGGCCTGGCTGCGAATGAATCGCACGGAGCGGTGCATGTCTTCGAGGACTTCGGGAATCGTGAACTTCGGCTGGCTGCCATGGACGACGGCGAACACCGTATAGCCACGCTTCAAATATTCGGCGATGAACCCGGCATTGATGGCGTCGTGTGAAGAATACCAGCCGCCGCTGATGACCCAAATGATCGCCGCGCCGTTGGCGTTCTCCTTCGGGGTGAAGACGTCCAGAGTGAGCGCCGTGCCAAACTTCCGGCCGTAAATCACGTCTTCGGCGCGCGTGTACGATTCGTCGGCTGCAAACGACAGCGACGGGGCGATGGAAACGGCAATCGCACACAGACAGGCGAGGCACAGGCGCATGGTGCACTTCATGAGGAGGCTCCGGAAGACCAACAGATCAGGATGGAACAGCGTGATTCGCAGCGAATGAGACACCGGCAGAAAGCGAAGTCGCACAACGAAACGATTCTACGGGAAGCGCAGAATGTTTGACAGGAAGCGCAGACATCGCTGCATTTCGCACGACGAGGGTGGCCCGACCGTGTGTGAAGCACCGGTCGGGTCGCGCAGCGACAAGAATCGACACCGTTCGGGTCTAAACTCCCGAACGACGTCCCGTTCGCAGGACTTGCGAGTGGACGGTTCAACCTCGGATGAAAAGCGGATGATGTCGAATCTTGTCGCGACGCGACCCAGCCGTCCTGACGGGCCGGCTGGGCCACCCGGACTACAGGAAGTGCAGCGACAATGGATTGCTCGACTACAGCAACTCGGCGATCGGATCACCGAAGGGGAGTATCGGCATTGGTCGGCCGCGGTAGTCGGGGAATGACGTATTGTTGTAGTCGATTCCCAGGTGTCGGTAGACGGTCGCCCACAGATCGTTCGGTGTGAGTGGCCGATCTTTGGGATGCTCTCCCTTGGAATTCGTCGAACCCACCACCTGCCCTGTCCGCATTCCGCCCCCCGACATCAAGAACGACATTGCCTGCGGCCAATGATCGCGCCCCGGCTGCATGACGCCGGTCTGGGTGCCGATGGAAGTTGAAACTCGGGGCGTGCGTCCGAATTCGCCCGTCACCACCAGCAGAACTTTTTTATCAAGTCCGCGGCGATACAGGTCTTCAATCAGCGCCGTGATCGTGCGATCGTACACCGGGAACCGCACCAGCGCATCCTTGAAGATGTGACAATTGACGGCATGCGAGTCCCAATTATACACAAGCTCGCGCGGCATCGGCTGGCCGGGCGCGATGCAGTTCTCCATGACCATGGTCACGAAGCTCACCCCCGACTCGACCAGCCGCCGTGCCATCAGCGCCCGTTGGCCCCACGGATGCATCCCGTATCGTTCGCGAACCTCTTTCGGTTCCTGCGACAGGTCGAAGGCATGGCGCGCCTTGTCGCTGGTGAGCAGCGTCAGCGCCCGCCCGTTGAACTCGTCGACGGCATGCATCGTGCCCCGCGCATCGGCCTGGCGACGGATGCGATCGAACCCCGACAGGAGCGCCACGCGATCGTCGAGCCGGCCCTCCATCTCCTTGGCAACCGACAGGTTCTGAACCTCGAACTTCGTGGCGCTCGGATCGCCGACGACCGAAAACGGATGCGTTTCCGGCCCCAGATAGGCGCTGCCGAAGGCGAAGACGTCGATGCCGTTTCGGCCCGCATCGGTTCCCGAAACGTAGTTGGGAATTCCCAGGTTGCGCCGCTCGCGCACCTTGGCCACGATCGAGCCCACCATGGGGTTGTCGTTGACGGTATCCACTGGGGTCGCCGGAATCCGGCCCGTGAGAAACCGCTTGTGACCACCGCCGTGATCGGCAAATTCGTGCGCCACCGACCGCACAATCGTAAACTTGTCGGCCAGCTTGGCGTGAAGCGGCAGAAGCTCGCAGACATCCAATCCTGGCACGACCGTCGGGATCGGCCGAAACTCGCCGCGGTAGTCCGCGGGAGCATCGGGCTTCATGTCGTACATCTCCATGTGCGGCGGCCCGCCCGGCAGCCAGATGAAGATGATCGACGTGTCGGATTCGGCTCCGGGTACGGGCGCCGCATGAGCGCGCAGCCGCAGCAGATCGCCCAGGCCAAATGACGTCAGCCCCAACGCACCCGCCAGTAGGCTGCGCCGCGAAACTGGACCTTGGCAGAATTGGCGGCCGAGATTCAACATGGCGCTCCAGAGGAACAGATCAATCAATTGTTCCAG
>DASYAR010000323.1:0-26728 GCA_036501235.1 Planctomycetaceae bacterium | reverse complement strand
AGATTTTTGTGATTCGAGACAACTCGTCATCCTGCCAGAATCGTCGGGTTTGCTGTACAGTGCCCCGGCCGCCGAAAAAGCGGCCGGGGCACTGAGCCGAACATTCCCCGATTAATGGATGCACCCGGTGGGCCGGAATGTGCGACGTGCCGGGCCATAGATGACTTCCCTGTCACGGCGGTGTATACTGTGCAAATCGCCTGTTTTTGGCGGTTGCTCTCTCAATCCCTCGATCCCCGTCTGTCAACCAGTATGTCACTACCTTCGATTGCACCCGGCAAAACTCGGATCGGCTGGATTGGCACCGGCGTCATGGGCGCCAGCATGGTCGGCCATCTGATGACCGCCGGTTTCGCCGCCACCGTTTTCAATCGCCGCCAGGAAAAGGCTGAACCGCTTCTGGCCAAGGGGGCCAAATGGGCTGGCTCTCCCAAGGCTGTCGCCGAGGCTTCCGACGTGGTCTTTACGATCGTCGGGTTTCCGAGCGACGTACGGCAGGTGATGCTGGGGCTCGACGGTGCGCTCGCCGGTTCGAAAGCGGGCAACGTCCTGGTCGATATGACCACCAGCGATCCCTCGCTGGCGGTCGAGATCTACAACGCGGCCCAGGCCAAAGGGGTGTTCAGCGTCGACGCGCCGGTTTCGGGGGGGGACGTGGGCGCGAAAGAAGCTCGCCTTTCGATCATGATCGGTGGCGACAAAGACGTCTCCGAAGCACTCGCTCCCTGCTGGAACGCGATGGGCAAGACGATCGTGCACCAGGGAGGTCCGGGCGCGGGGCAGCACACCAAGATGGTCAATCAAATTCTGATTGCCACGAATATGATCGGTGTGTGCGAAGCCTTGCTGTACGGCTATCGGGCGGGTCTCGATTTGCCGACGGTGCTGAAATCGGTGGGGAGCGGCGCGGCGGGAAGCTGGTCGCTGTCGAACCTCGGTCCGCGGATCATGGACAACAATTTCGATCCCGGATTTTTCGTAGAACATTTCATCAAAGACATGGGAATCGCCCTCGACGAGGCCAAACGAATGGGCCTGTGTCTGCCGGGGCTGGCCCTGTCGCATCAACTTTACCTGGCCGTCAAGGCGCAGGGCCACGGGCGCGACGGGACGCACGCTCTGGAACTGGCGCTTGCGCGACTGGCCGGCATCGACTGGAGAACTCGGAACTGACATGGCGACGAAGAGTATGGCAACCAAGGGTGAACAGTTTTCCGGGCTGACGGTGGCGCTCGTCACGCCGTTTCGCGATCAGGCGGTCGACGAAGCGGCGCTGCGGCGGCTGGTCGACTGGCATGTCGAGATGGGGACAGATTGCGTCAGCCCCGTGGGGACGACGGGCGAATGCCCCACGCTGTCACACGACGAACACGAACGGGTGATCGCCGTCGTTTGCGAGCAGGCGGCCGGGCGCGTGAAAGTCGTCGCCGGCACCGGCTCGAACAGCACGCGCGAGGCGGTGCGACTGACCCGTTTCGCACAAAAGGTAGGGGCCGACGCGGCGCTGATGGTCGCCCCTTATTACAACAAGCCGACGCAGGAAGGGTTTTATCTGCACTACAAGGCAGTGGCCGAAGAGGTCGATCTGCCGATCATGCTGTACAACATTCCGGGCCGGACGGCCAAGAACATGGAGCCCGAAACGATCGCCCGCATCGGCGAATTGCCGACTGTCGTCGCAGTCAAGGAATCGACCGGCTCGATGGACCAGGCTTCGCAGATCGCCGCGCTCAGCAACCTGACGATTCTCTCCGGTGACGACAGCCTGACGCTGCCGATCCTGGCCCTGGGAGGCCGCGGAGTCGTGTCGGTCGTGGGGAATATCGTGCCGCGCGACGTCAAGGCGATGATCGCCGCGTTCGAGAAGGGAAATCTCGCCGAAGCGCAAAAATGGCACTTCAAACTGTTTCCTCTGTGCCGCGATCTCCTGGGATTGTCGACTAATCCGATTCCGATCAAGGGGGCCATGAAAGTCCTGGGTCGTGACAGCGGCGAAGTGCGTTTGCCGATGACGGTGCTCAGCGCCGCGGAAGAACAGAAACTCGTGGCCACCCTGCGGACATACGGATTATTGTAAATCAGCGTCGCGTTTGCGTGTTTTGCACGACAGCCTCAAGAGGAGCCGCACTGTGTTCGGACTGTTCGGGGGGAAGAAGAAAGACGAGCCGGAAGAGGAAGAAGAAATTGAGCCAGTCAGTTTCCTGGGACCGCTCGACGGGCAGGAAGTCAATCTCAAGGCGAACGGCCGGCTTGTCGAAGCGGGGCTGATGCGCGCCAAAGACCTCGTGACCGACGCCCTCGCGCGGCGGGCTGATACGATCCGCATTGAGCCGAAAGGCCCGCAGGCGGTCGTTACGATTCTCGTCGATGGCATGCCCTATCCCGCAGGCAAGCTCGCCAAAGCCGAAGGCATGGCGATCACGCAGATGCTTAAGCTGCTGTCCGGGTTGGACGTCAAAGAGCGAAAGAAACCGCAATCGGGGGGAATCAAAGCGGAATTCGAAACCAAGCCCTATACGCTGGGGATCAAGAGCATTCCCGTGGCTGACGGCGAACGGCTCGTCGTGCGCGTGACCGATTCGAAGATCAAGCTGGAAACCCCCACCGAGCTGGGGATGGGTGAGCCGATGCGGCTCAAGCTGCGTGAGATGTGCTCAGAGCCCGGCATTCTTCTGGTGGTCGGCCCCCCCGGATCGGGAACGACGACGACTCTGTTCGCCATCCTGAAGAACATCGACGCCTACATTTTTACGATCTTCACGCTGGCCGATTACGAGGGGCGCAAGGTCCAGCAGGTGACGGCCCTGGAGCGCGAGCCCAACGAAGAGCTGGAGGCGACCATCGCCAAAGCGGCACGTCGCGAAGCCAACGTGCTGCTGTGCGAGGCTGTTAAAGCAGACGCGACCGCCAAATCGATGTTTGCGAAGCACGAGAGCATTCTGATGCTCGCCGAAATGGCCGCCAAAGATACTTCCGCGGCCGTGATGCAGCTCATCGAGTGGGTGGGAGACGCCAAGCTCGTGTCGGAGGGTTTGAAGGGGATCGTGACTCAAAAACTGATCCGCACGCTGTGCCCCGACTGTCGTCTGGCCTACAAACCCAAGGCCGATTTTCTCAAGAAGCTGGGATTGCCCGAAGAGACGCCAGCGCTCTACCGCAAACCCCCCGAACCCGCCGAAGGCAGCCTCGACGAACCGTGCGAAAAATGCGGAGCCATCGGCTACTTCGGCAGGACCGGGATGTTCGAATTTCTGGAAGCGACGGAAGGCATGCGCGCCGTCATCGCCGGAAAACCCGACGCCAACTCGATTCGCAGTCAGATGAAGAAAGACAAAATGACCACGCTGCAGCAGGACGGCCTGCGACTGGTCGCAGAAGGTCGTACTTCGCTCGAAGAGCTGCAGCGAGTATTCAAGCCGGCGTAACATTTTCGCTCGTAGTACCGCCTGCAGGCGGTACTACAAACGAAGTGGCATTTCCAACGATTTCGATGTCTTTCAAGAAGACCGCCGCGCAGTTCGTCGGGTCGATCTGGTTCTGGCCGCTGATCATTGCGATAGCAGCCTGGGGGGCGGTCGTCTCGGCTCTCGACCCGGCGGGGGATCATCCTGGATCGTGGGCCGGCCCAGGACTTACGGTCGACGAGGGGTTCAACGTCAATCAGGGCGTCCGTCTGGCTGATCGATTGCTGGCGATCGATCTGGCCGGTTTCCGGCGGGTCGACGCCCAACTGCCCGATCATCCGCCGCTCGGACGATTGTGGATCGGACTGTGCCACGAATTCGCGTTTCTGGTCTGGCGGCCTGTCGACCCGGCCGTCCCCTATTCGGTCACTTGCGCGCGAACAGGACCGGCGACGGCGTTTGCCGTGCTGGTGTTTCTCGTCGGCACCTGTGCCGGCCGCTGGTATGGCCCGTGCGGCGGGCTGTGTGCGGCGGTGGCAGTCGTCCTCATGCCGCGAGTATTCGGCCACGCCCATCTGGCGGCGCTCGAAACGATGGTCAACCTGACGACGGCTGCGACTGTGCTCTATCTGGCGTCCCGCTGGGGCAATGATCCGTCCGAACCTTCGACGCCCGGGAATGCCAACCAGGGCATCGCAACCATGAGCAACTGCCGTGCGCTGGGCACGGCGGCGGTTGGAGGTCTCTTGTTCGGAGCGGCCTTGTTGACGAAGGTTCAAGCCGTGCTGCTGCCGATTCCCATCCTGCTCTGGGCGCTCTGGAATTGGAAATGGCGGGGGCTGGCCTTGATGACGGTCTGGGGACTGACCGGTCTCGCAGTTTTCGTCGCCTGCTGGCCCCATCTGCGGAACGCGCCACTGGATCATATCCGCGAGTATCTGGGGCGCACGACCGACCGGGCCGTCCTGTATGTGTGGTATTTCGGCCGCGTGATCGCCGATCGCGACGTACCGTGGCATTATCCGTGGCTGATGTTTGTGACGACTGTTCCGGTCGGACTTCATGCGCTCGGCGTCTGGGGATTGTTCGGTCCCGGCGTACGGGCGTGGCGCTCGCGGCGCGAGCAACTCATTCTGGCCTGCACCATATTTCCTCTGTGTGTGTTCAGCATTCCCGGCGTGGCGGTCTATGACGGCGAGCGATTGTTCAGTTTCGTGTTTCCGCTGTGGGCGATCCTGATCGGACGTGGCACGTCAGCCGCGATGATCTGGTTTTCGACTCGGATCTCACCACGCATCGTGGTTGCTGGCGTCGCCATGTTCTTCGCGGCTCAAGGCTATGGACTGTGGGCGTTCAGTCCCTGCTGGCTCAGCTATTACAATCTGACTGTCGGAGGACTCCCTGGAGCCGCGCGTTTGGGCCTCGAAATCTCGTACTGGGGAGACGGCGTGACGCGAAATCTGCTCGCCGCGACGGCCGAGCGGGTTCCCTCCGGCGGTACGGTAGCCGTGCTGCCCACGCTCCATCCGGGGCAGTGGAATGAACTTCTGTTGCAGTGTCCGGCTCTGAAGGCTCGCGACATCCATTTGGAGCCGTGGGGAACGGAAGCCGCCGCCAGTGCCGATTACGTGCTGATGTTCGTGCGGCCCGAGTATCTTCCCGAAGGCTTTCGTGGCCCACTCGACGAACGGCAGATCGTTGTGGCTATCCGCAGGCAAGGCGTGGTGCTGGCTGCGCTACTCAAACGGCCGCCGGTGGGTCGCGAAATGTAGTGGTCCGTCGACTTGAAAATGTGAGGCTCCATTTCCGTTCCCCCCTCACCCCCAACCCCTCTCCCGCAAAGGGGAGAGGGGAGCGGTCGAATTTGCTGGTCCAGCTTCGAGCGCCCGAGCCCGAGATTTTGCGATAGACAGTCCATTACTTGCTCAGGCGATTGAGAAACTCAAACGACTCTTGCGCGATATCTGGAGCAAGATGACTGTGGCGGCTGAGCTCGACGTGAACGCCGCCCGCATAGCCGATTTGTGCGAGGGTCCGCATGACCGGCGCGAAGTCGATCTCTCCCTCCCCGAATCGCAGGTGCTCATGAACCCCTTTTCGCATGTCTTCGATGTGCACGTTGAAGAGCCGTCCCCCCCAGTGCCGCAGATAATCGGCGATGGCACCCGACTCGACGCAGTGCACGTGGCCGACGTCGATCGTCAGGCCGAACAGCGGCGCATCGACCTGTTTCAACAACTGATCGAACTGGGCGAACGTCTCGAGGAACATGCCCGGTTCGGGCTCGAAGGCCAGTTTCATCGCGCGGGGCGTGGCGTAGTCGAGCACCTCGGCACAGCCGTCCGCCAGCCGCGAAAGTGCCGTCGCTGCTGCGAGCGGTTCGCGAAGGACGCCCGACCAGAACGACACGGCGTCGGATCCCAGATCGCAGGCGATATCGACCGAACGCTTCAAGAAATCGACACGCAAGGCCCGCTCGTCGGCCCCGGCGGACATCAGTGTGGGCTCGTGCTTGGCGCGGGGGTTCAGCAGGTAGCGGGCGCCGGTTTCGACGACCGACGTCAACTGCAGCCGGGCGAGCAATGCCGACATGCGCGCCACCTCATGCGACAAACCTTCCGCGTAAGGGTCGAGGCAGTGATGGTCGAGAGTGATGGCGACCGACTGGTAACCGATGTCGGCCAGCATTTCGATGGCTTCCGCCCAGCGGTGAAACGCCAGCCCGTTCGTGTTGTAACCCAGCCGCATGGAGCTCTTTCCGAGACGTGAAAAATGCCCCGGCCGCTGGAAGCCGCCGGGGCACGAAAATCACCTTTGGGCTTGCACCCGCGAGGCGCACATCACGACTAATCCGGCAGCGGCTTGACCTTGATGTTCTTGTAATGCGCCTCGCTCTTGGGATCGTGGGCCTGAATGGCGAAATTTCCCTTGCCGATCTTATTGGTGATGCCCGTCACTCCTTCGGGCTCAACGTATTGGAACAGGGTTTTGTCGTTGATCTTTACCGTGACCGACTTTCCCTTCACGATGATGGTATAGGTGTACCATTCATCATCCTTCACCGGGCTGCTGTACAGCTTCAGCAGGTTGTACAAGCTTCCCGACTTGACCGGATCTCCTTGCGTCTGATTGACCTGCACTTCGAAGCCGGTTTTCGGGAAACCGCCTTCGAATTTCGTATGGAAATAAAGACCGGAATTGGTTCCCGGCTTGGTCAGGCAGTCGATCTTGTATTCGAAGTTCTTGAATTCGCGGTCTGTGAACAGGTGCGACATCTTGGGCGGCGTCACGATCTCACCGTCGACGACTTTCCATTCGACCCCTTCGCTGGCCTTCCAGCCGGTGAGGTCCTTGCCGTTGAACAGAGTGATCCAGCCGTCGGCATCGGGCGTGTCGTCGGCTTGCAGGCCGTAACCTCCCGCGCCCGACATCAGGACCGCGAGGAGTGTGAGCGAACATCGTGATTTCGTCATTGGGGTTACTCCAGGTGAAGAACTGAGATAGAGAATGCATTCGGCGCGCCGGGCGCCGGATCGTATGGTGTGCGACTCACAGGGCGTTGGATGAATCGCCTCGCGGGGCCGCCCGCACTTGAACCTGCAGCGCGCCGAGCATTTTCGTGAGTTGGGCTTCCTTGGATTTGATCCGCATCACGTTTTCCAGAACGATGGCCCGCGGCTCGTTGCTGGGATGCAGGATCAGCCGGCCGGCGCGAAGCAGGAAGTACTCGAACACGTCGTTGATTTCCATGTCGATTTTCAGGTTCGGCGAAGAAAACCGCTCGAGATTGCTGAGCACGCCGTGGTGATGCAGCAGCTCGTTCGGCGTGACTTCCCAGTAATCGAACTGCACGTTGATCAAAACGGCGGCGAACACCAGGCTGAGCGCGCCGGCGATCGAAAAGTAAAAGGTCGCGTTCGCGTACGGCGTGTAAGCCCGCAAAACCTTGCTGGCGAATGGCAGGAGGTCTTCATTGAATCGGAACGCCAGCAGCAGGCCCAGAACGACCGCCACCATGAAGAAGAACAACGTCAGCGACGTGGTGCGGGGGAAGTCGAACGCAAACACCACGAGGTTCACGGTGAAGACCGCCATAAACAGGGCTGACACGACGTGCGTGCGGGCGTCTTCCGTCTTGGCGATCCACATGTAAATCCCCGCCAGAAACGCCGCGATCAGCGTCGGATACATGAAGATCATTTTCGGGTACGCCACCAGATAGATCCTGGGCGGCTGCTCCGAATCGCGGTCTTTGCCCGGCGGCGGACTGTGCGGAATTGCCGGGGGCGTTAATCCTTGCGACATGAATTCTTCTCTCTGCGGAACGGAAGGCCGGAATATCGACCGCGGTTAATATACAGGGAGATCGACCCGTTTCGCCAGCGTGGTGTGGGCCTACCCTGGATCGCATCAAACGAGAACGGAACCCTAACAGGGTTTCGCCGCCCAGGGCGATTGCTTAGCAGGATTTCAGGGGCCTTGGCGGCGAATCGAAATCTACACGTGCAGGAACGCTGCCAGCGAGTCGCATCCCGCCTTCAGCACTTCCGTGCTCGTCGCGAACGACAGCCGCACGTAGCCCGGAGCGCCGAACGCGTCGCCGGTGACGAGCGCGACGTGCGCCTCTTCGAGGAGCGCGCTGCAGAAGTCGGTCGAATTCGACACGACCGTTCCTTTGCCGAGTGGCTTGCCAAAATACGGGCTCACGTTGAAGAAGGCGTAAAAGGCGCCCCCCGGATCAGGCAGATTGATGCCCGGCAACGCACGGATCCGTCCCAGCGTGTACGCACGGCGGCGCGCAAACTCCTGCCGCATCGTCTCGACGCATTCCTGCGGTCCGTTCAGCGCGGCGACGGCCGCATACTGGCTGACGCTGCACGGGTTGGACGTCTCCTGGCTTTGCAGGCTGTCCATGGCACTTGTCAACTCTTTGGGGGCCAGCGTCCAGCCAATTCGCCAGCCCGTCATGGCGTACGCCTTGCTCACCCCGCTGATGATGATCGTCCGATCGGCAATCCCACCGAGCAAGGTTGCGAAGCTGCGGAACGACTCGTCGGTGTACAACAACTTCTCGTAGATCTCGTCGGAGCACACATAGACATTGTGCTTCATCGCGACACGAGCCAAAGCTTCGAGCCCAGCCACCGTGTAGGTGGCTCCTGTCGGATTACATGGGGAGTTGAGCAGCAACAGTTTCGTGCGAGGCGTGATGGCCTTCTCGAAATCTTCCCCTGTCAGCCGGAACCCGCTGGCCTCCGTCGTCGGCACGATGACGGGTTTCGCTCCAGCCAGTTCCACCAGCGCCTCGTAGCTCACCCAATAGGGTGCAGGGATGATCACTTCGTCCCCCGGGCCGCACAGCGAAGTGAGTACGTTATGGATCGAGTGCTTGGCTCCATTCGAGACGAGCACCTGGCCTGGCTCGTAACGCAGCTTGTAGTCGCGCTCATACGCGGCACAGATCGCTTTTTTCAGCTCCACGATCCCACCCGAAGCCGTATAATGGGTATGACCGGCTTTCATCGCGATGCGGGCCGCCTCCTGCACATGTTCGGGCGTATTGAAGTCGGGTTCGCCGAGGGTGAAATCGTAGACCGTCACCCCCTGACTCTTGAGCGCCTTGGCTTTGGCGGCGGCGGCAATGGTGGCAGACGGCTTGAGCGACTTGACGGCAGGCGACAGGTTCATGAGCGACTATTTTCCGGCAGAATATTACGGGCCTCGTTCCAACCCTGATTTTTGAAACCTCGCCCTCGAACGTCAAGGTTGCAGGGCCAGCCGGCCGGCGCGTTGACATCCTGAGGCGTCTGCAATAGTGTGGATTATTCGACTTTTTCGTCGGTTTCTCTCAGGCCCCAGTCAATAAACGGTCAATAAACAGTCAACAACTCGAGCGAACATCAAGGACAGCACTATGGCGCGCCCCGTCACGTTATTCACCGGCCAATGGGCCGATCTGCCTCTCGAAGAGCTCTGCAAAAAGGCCGGCGAGTGGGGTTTCGACGGACTCGAGCTGGCGTGCTGGGGCGACCACTTCGAGGTCGACAAGGCCCTCTCCGACGACACCTACTGCGCCCGCAAGCGCGAGCTGCTCGAAAAATACGACCTGCAACTGTTCGCCATTTCGAACCACCTCGTCGGCCAGGCGGTGCTCGACACGATCGACGCGCGGCACAAGGCGATTCTGCCCGAGTACGTGTGGCGCGACGGCAAGCCCGAAGGGGTGAATCAACGGGCCACCGAAGAAATGAAAAACACGGCCCGCGCCGCCAAGAAGCTGGGGGTGAGCGTCGTCAACGGTTTCACCGGATCGAGCATCTGGCACCTGATTTACGATTTTCCCCCGGTTCCCCGGTCGATGATTGACGCCGGGTATGCCCTGCTGGCCGAGCGCTGGAACCCGATCCTCGACGTGTTTCAGGAATGCGGTATCAAGTTCGCGCTGGAAGTGCATCCGACCGAAATTGCGTTCGACATTTATTCGGCGCAGCGATCGATCGAAGCGCTCGACGGGCGCGAGGAGTTCGGATTCAATTTCGATCCCAGCCATTTGCTGTGGCAGGGCGTCGATCCGGCCGAGTTCATCCGGTTCTTTCCGGATCGGATCTACCACGTGCACATGAAAGACGCGATCGTGACGCTCAACGGCCGGACGGGAATTCTGTCGAGCCACATGTCGTTCGGTGATCAGCGCCGCGGATGGGATTTCCGCAGCGTGGGACGCGGTGGCGTGCGGTTCGAAGAAGTGATCCGCGCCCTCAACCACGCGCGCTACACGGGCCCCTTGTCGATTGAATGGGAAGACAGCGGCATGGACCGCGAAGCCGGCGCCCGCGAGGCGTGCCAGTTCGTCAAGAATGTCGACTTCGAACCGTCGCAACGCGCGTTCGATTCGGCGTTTGCGGAATGACGCAGTGGCAGGCTGTCAGCTTGCTCGAGAATAAATCCGTTTTACCCGCGTTCGCCGGAGTGGTATAATACTGAAATGAGCCGTCGCGAGTGATGCTCCGAGAGAATCTCTTATTCGAGGGGCGATTCGATCCCCGTGAATAGGGAAGGCCGTCACACCCCCGGCGCATACTCAGTCACGCCGTCGTGGGTGACGAGCAGCAGGCGGTCGCTCAAGGGGTGGTCCATGTTCTGAAAGTCGTCTTCGACTTTCTTGCGGACGTGCTCGACGGTTTCCGAAGAATCGAGGCTGATGGCGACGAAGAAATCGCGGCTGGGGGTGCCGACGGCAAAATCGCCCCCCAGGACGCCCCGCAGCTTGCCATGGAAAGTTTCGCTCAATAGTCGCGAGGTGTTGTAGGCGTCGGGCCGCACGGGGACGAGCAGCCGCGGGCCGTCTTCTTCCCCCGCGACCGTGAATTCCATCGGCTGGTCTTCGAAATAGCGATTCAGGTTGTCGATGGCGATGTCGTGCAGATCGTCCGGCGAGATGCCCCACAATTCGATCAGGTCGTCGCGGATGTACCAGTAGGCCTTCGATTCATCCACGACGTACAGCACGACCAGCCCGCCGACCCACGGCCTGCCGACGAAATTAGGGAACTTCTCTTGCCACACGTCTTCCGGGTAGAGCATGGGCATGATGCGGTCTTTGACCGATTCCAGCAAAGGCTCTGTTTGCGCCTTGCCCCAACCCTGAACCTGGACCACCGTTGTCAGCGCCGGCAGCACGATCGACTCGAATTGGTCGGGGGCTTTGATATAAGAGCGGTAGAAGTTGAACAGGTTGACCTTCGAGTCGCCCAGCCGGATCTAAAAATCGGGGGCCGCTTCGCAATCGAGCAGCGGGAACTTGGTTCGGGCGAGGTCCAGCACGTGCCGGGCGAATACATCGGGGGGGAAGGCGGGATTGTCGCTGAACTGCAGCGAATCGACGATCATGCCGGCGACCGTCTCGGCCTCGTGATCCACCTTTCCCGATTGCAAATACAAGGCCAGGATGTAAACCGATCCGCGGCGGACGCACCAGATTCGCCAATGCCGCCATTGCTTCTTGCGAAAGAGGCGCCGCCACCAGGGAGTGTCGCCGCCGATCAGCGCCTGGCCCTGATAGCCGATGCAGCAATCGGCCTCGCCCACCGGTTTGAGCTGCTGCACGTGGCGCCGACGGGGAAAGAGCCGGTCGAGATCGAGAATTCTCTCGACCGCGGTCTCTTGGGGCTCGTCAATCCAGAAGCAACTGAGGGTCAATACGCCTCCACCGTCGGGCGCGGTCAGCCCGGCGGTTCCTTCCGAGACTTCCAGCTCCCACGCCGGTGGAAACCAGACGGAGTACCAGCTATTGGGCCCGGAATGCGTCGTCCAGTGGCTGGGGGGATGATGGGACAACGGCGTTTAGAAATTCCGAATGACGAAATTCAAATGTCGAAGGAAACCCGAAAGATGAAAGCGCTCACTGTCGCGGCGAGGGCAATCGTCGCAGGGGATCCGATTTCACCACGACTAATTGTACGCATGGGCCTTCGGTGGTGTAAAATCAAAAAACGGGAACGAACGGTACGCGGTGAAGCGGTCCGTGGTAATTCTGCTGTCAGACTTTGAATTTCGGATTTATTTAGACATTTCGATTTCGTAATTCGTCATTTCCCCATGATCCTGACCCATCCGTTCCTGCTGCTCGGCCTCGCGCTCATGGCCGTCCCGCTGGTTCTGCACCTCTTGATGCGCGCCAAGCCCAAGAAGCTGCTGTTTCCCGCGCTGCGCCTGATCCAGAACCGCAAGCGGACGAACACCCGGCGGATGCGGCTCAGACACCTGGGTTTGCTGCTGCTCAGGATGCTGGTGATCGCTCTATTGGCCCTGGCTCTGGCGCGGCCGGCCGTCCCGTCGGCTGATTATGCGCCGCAAGCCGGAGACTGGATGCGCCTGGTGTTTGTCGCGGGGGCGTGCGCCGCCGTCTACTATGGCCTGCTCACGCTCTGGAAGCGCCGCCGGACGCCGCCCCATGAATTCGCCTATCGTCGATCGATGTTGCGCGGGGCGGTGGCCGTGGCGGCGTTTCTCGGGCTGGCGCTCGTCGTGGCCTGGCCCTACCAACGGCGGATCTCCGCGGCGATCACTCAACCCACCGTCACGAACGACGAATTCCTCCCGGTCGCGGCCGTGATGCTGTTCGACACCAGCCTCAGCATGGGTTATCGGCTGGAAAACAAAACGCGTCTGGAAGTGGCGCAGGACATTGCCGTCAAGCAGATCGGGCACATGCCCCGCTCCAGTCGAGTGGCCCTGTGCGAGACGGGGGGCGAGTCGCAGATTCGATTTTCACAGGATGTGGGAGGTGTTGCCAAGCGCATCGCCGCCATCACGACGCATGTCGTGAACCGTCCGCTCGACGATCGCCTGCTGGCGGCTCTCGAAGCGCAGGGGGCCGATCACGAACAGACGCGCACGGGAGAAGGGGCCGCCCTGGCCGAAGCCGGCCGCGAGGGGATCCTGCGCGAGGTGTACGTCTTCACCGACCTGGTCTCCAGCGCCTGGCGGAAGGAGGGCCTGCCGCGCCTGCGCGAAACATTGGAACAGATGCCGGGCGTGAATGTCTATGTCATCGACGTGGGAGTGCTGGCACCCACAAATGTGGCGCTCACAGAGCTGACGCTGTCGGACCAGACGTTGCCCGTGGGCAGCCCGCTTGATTTGCGCGTAGCCGTGTCGGCAACGGGAATCGAGCCGGGCGAGCGGGTCGTTGAACTGTGGGTCGATAATGCTGCCGGCAAGGCGGTGAAACTGGACCAGACGACGGTGAAAGTCGATTCGGCCGCCGCCGCCACGGCGACTTTCTCGCGACAAGCGCCTGCCGGGCCGGTCGTTCAGGGAGAGGTGCGGCTCGTCTCGAGCGACCCGCTGGCGTTCGACGACGTGCGGTTCTTTTCCGTGCTCGTCCAGCCCCCGTCCGAAATTCTGATCGTTTATGACAACCCCGCCGATCCGGTGTACCTGGTCAAAGTGCTGGCGCCGCCCGAGATCGCCGCGCAGGGAGAAGCGCGGCACCACTGCAAACTCATTAAAACGGACCAGCTCAAAACGACTGACCTGTCGTCGTACGCCGTCGTGTGCCTGGTCGACGTTTCCGATCCGCAGGAAGCCGGCTGGAAGGCGCTCGAAAACTTCGCCCTCAGCGGGGGCGGGGTCGCGATCTTTCTGGGGGCGAACGTGAAGCACGCCGCCTATCTCACGCCGGCGGCGGCAGCCGTCTTTCCCGGCAAGCTCAAAGGACAAGTGCAGTTCGACGAGCAGGTGTTTCTCGATCTTCAGAACCTGTCGCATCCGATCCTGAAGAAATTCGCCGATTGGGAAGGCGTCCTCGCGACGGTCGAGATCAACCGCTGCTGGAGCGTCGATCCCGAACTGGTCGCCGGAGCGATTGCGTCGTACACAGATCGCAAGCACCTGCCGGCCCTGATCGAACGCTCGTTGGGGAAAGGCAGGGTGCTGGCATTGACGACCTCGATCGATCGTCGTGGCGAATGGAACGATTTGCCTCTCAATTGGGGATTTGCACCACTGTCTTACGAGACGATGCGGTATCTGGCCCGTTCGTCGCAGGCCCAATTCAACTATCTGGCTGGTGACGACGTCATCCTGCCGATGAATACGACGCAGGCCGTCCCGGCGTATCTGCTGCGCAAGCCAGGGCTGCAGCAGCTTCGCGAAGACATTCCCGCGGGGACGACGAACCTGATCGTGAAAGGAGCCGACCAGCTCGGCAACTACCGGGTCACGGGGGTCGATACAGACGCCAAGTTCGAGCGCGGGTTCAGCGTAAACCCCCGCGCCGACGAAAGCCGGCTCGATCGCCTGTCGAAAGACGAGTTGGAATCGCACCTGGGGCCCGAGCGGTACAGCATCGCCCGCGATATCGAAAATCTGCAACGCAACGTGAAAACAGGCCGGCTCGGCCGTGAAGCCTTTCCACTGGTCGTGCTGCTTTTACTGGCTGTTTTCGTCGGTGAGAACTTCGTCGCGAATCGGTTCTATGATACCGAACAAAAGCCGGAAGAGGCGGCGCGAAAAATGTAGCGCCGTGAGGTAACTCGTTCCCGAGCTCCGCTTGGGAACGCGGCTCTCGAAGCTCCGCTTCGCGAAATCTTCGGTCGCCAACCTCAGCGTCGCTGACTGCCGTACCACTCTGCGGCAACCCTTCGTCAACAGCCGGCCGATTGGAAGCGGTGCTTCCGAGCCGGCGGTCTCAAGCTCCGCTTGGGAACGAGTCGTGCCGGAGTGTTCACACCAGCTCGTCGATCGGGCGGCCTTCGCTCAGGATCGGCAAGGGGCGGTTCGCCTGGTCATGAAAGACGTGCGTGTGGTCGATCCCCAGGACGTGGTACATCGTCGACAGCACGCATCCCGGCGAATAGGGTTTGGTCGCGGGGTACTCGGCCTTCGAGTCGGTCGTGCCGATCGCCTGTCCCATCTTGAGCCCCCCGCCGGCATACAGCACAGACATCGCGCCGGGCCAGTGATCGCGCCCGGCGGTCGGGTTGATTCGCGGCGTGCGCCCGAATTCGCCCAACGTCATGACGAGCACCCGTTTGTCGATCCCGCGGTCGGCGAGGTCGGCCACAAGGGCCGCCACGGCGCGATCGTATTTCGGCAAAAGATTGTTCTTGAGCTGGGCGAAGTTGTCGCCGTGCGTGTCCCAGCCGCCGCCGGCCTGGATGGTGATGAACGTCACGCCGGCTTCGACGAGACGGCGGGCCAAGAGACAACTTTGCCCCAGGTCGTTGCGGCCATATTTCTCGCGCAACCGCGGGTCTTCCCGGTGGACGTCGAACGCCCGCAATGCCTTGTCGCTGGTGATCATTTCCAACGCATCGCGGTAGAATTTGTCGATGCCGGCGATGTCGCCCCGCGTGTCGATGTCGCGGCGGATCGTGTCGACGCTGGTGAGCAACTCGCGTCGACGTTCGAGCCGGTCGATGTTGACCCGCCCGGGAAGCTTGAGATTGCGGACGTTGAACCCGTCGTTGTTCGGGTCGCTCTCGGGAGCGAACGGGTTGTACGACGCCCCCAGGTAAGCGGCTTTCCCGAGGCCGAGTTTATTCGGCAGGTTCACGTAGGCTGGCAGGCCGGGGGTGTTCGGGCCGCGCATTTTCGAGGCGACCGAACCGACTGAGGGATAGATGTTATCGTTGACCTCGATCGTCGGCTGGTAGCCGGTGAGCATCCATTGCGACCCCATGCCGTGCCCGGCATTCGTGTGGGTCGCCGAGCGGACGACCGCCAGCTTGTCCATCATGGCAGCCTGCAGCGGCAGATGTTCGCTGATGCGAATACCGGGGACGTTGGTGTCGATCTCATGAAACTCGCCACGGAATTCGGCCGGAGCGTGGGGCTTCAGGTCATACATGTCGATATGGCTGGGCCCGCCGGCCAGCCACAGGAGAATGACGGCCGTGTCTGGGAGAGCCGCGCCCCCTTCGGCCGCAGCCGCCCGCGCCCGCAACATGTCGGACAATGCCACCCCGCCGACCGCCAGCGACCCGACTTGCAGGAAGTTGCGTCGCGAAACGCCGTCGCAGGATGATACAGGACTGCCGGTGATTTCGAGCATGGTCCAGCTCCTCAGTGATTAAACGAGAACTCTTTCGAGTTCAAGAGGCTCCATAATACATCTTCCAGCGCCTGCTGGCGATTCGAACCGCCCGCGACGTAGGCTACGGTCTTTCCCTGCTCCTCCGCCGTGGGCAACCGGCTCAGGGCTGCCAGGTACAATTCTTCGATCGCCTGCTGGTCGGTTTTCTTCTCTTTGACGAGCCGGGCGGCGCGGCCGTCGCCATTTGCCAGCTTATTCTCGATTTCGTCTGAATTCGACAAAAGCAGAACCTGCGCCAGCGTCGCGCCGGCCGAGCGCTCGCATTCGCAGCCTGTCACCCGTTTCGGCCGATCGAACGTCTCGAGAAAGTAAGACCCGAAGCCTTCGTGAGGCAGATCAATGGCCCGCGCGTCGGACGCCATGCCGCCGAACTGGCTTTTGGCCCCGGTCGCCTGATCGACGGCGTCGTGCAACACTTCCGCGATCAGCCGCCGCGAATAGAACCGGGCAAAATTCTGCGTATCGGATTGATTCTGCTCGATGGGAGCAGAAGACAGGGCATACGCCTGGCTGAGGGCCAATTGCCGAATCATGTACTTCACGTCGAATTTGTGGTCGACGAAGTCTTTCGCGAGAGCGTCGAGCAATTCAGGATTGCTGGGCGGATTGGTCTCGCGCATGTCGTCGATCTGGTCGACGAGGCCCCGGCCGAAAAAATGCCCCCACAATCGGTTAACGAGCACTTTGGCGAAGAATGGGTTTTCGGGACGGGCCATCCAGTCGACGAGCGAATGACGCGGATCTTGCTCGGAAGAAAACTTGGCATATTCGGCGTCGAGGTACTTTGGCTCGGGAGATTTCTTCGTCAGCGGGTTCTGCTCCCCCGTCGTAACGCGCGGCGCCGAGTAATAGGGCGGAGGTTCGCCGAAGCTCTTGCGCCCGAGTCTCGTGAAGAACCCGGCCAGGCCGTAGTAATCTTCCTGCCCCCAGCGCTCATAAGGATGATGATGGCAGCGGGCGCATTGCAGGCGGATGCCGAGAAATACCTGGGCCGTGTCGGCCGTCACCTGATGCAACTGGTCGTCGCGCATCTGCCAGTACCAGTTGATGGCCGGGGCATCCTGCCATTCGCCGGCCGTAGCGACGATCCCCCGCACGAACTCGTCGTACGGACGGTTGCGGGCGAGCATGTCTTTGATCCAGTTGTGGAAGGCGTAGGCCGCCCGGTCGGAACCGGCAAGCTGCGAATTTCGCAGGATCGTTCCCCAGCGCATGGCGAAATACGCCGGGTAATCAGGAGAGGCCAGCAGCCGATCGACCAGTCGGGTGCGCTTTTCGCCTGACGTCTCGGTTAGATATTCGCGCACTTCATCGGTGGTTGGAAGCCGTCCGCACAGGTCAACCGTCACCCGTCGGATGAAGGTAGCGTCATCGGCCGCGGGAGACGGAAGCAGGCCCAGCTTCTTCCATTTCTCGGCACACAACCGGTCGATGTAATGATCGGTATTGAAATGCGGGATCGCCGCAAGCGACGCGCCATGGGGAACGAGCGCCCGAAAGACGGCGACCTGTCCCCGATAGCGGGCCATGATGGCCGCCTCGCCACTCTGAGATCCGCACTCGACCAGCCCTTCGGGTGAGACGGCGGCGACTGGCCCCGTGTTGCTGTCATATTGGGCCTGGGCCGTCACATCGCGCGTCGCTCCGTTCGAATAATGAGCCACGACTTTCAATTGCCGGCGGGCGCCCCGTTCCATGACCTGCTCACGCGGCTCGATCGAAATTTTCGCAACGCGCGGCGCGTCGGGCGCTGAAGCAGGAACTCCCTGGGAAATCCACGAGCAGAGCGTGTCGTAGGACTCGCTTCCAAGGTCGATCCGTTTGCCGCCTCCGTGAGGCACTCGGCCTGTCGCTTTGAGGATCAGAAGGCTGTTGGCGGCGGACGTCCCAAACACGCGCCGGCCGCGCGCTTCGGCGACGATGGCTTCATAGTCGAAATCGGTGTCGAAACCGAACAGTGAGAGTTTGAAACCGTTTTGCCCGCTGGCTTTGCCATGGCAGCCGCCGGCGTTGCACCCGAATCGGGTGAGCAATGGCTCGACCTGCGAGGCGAAATCGACCCGCCCCAAAGAATTGACCGATTCAGCCGCCGATACGGGGAGACCACCCCCGGCCAATAAAGCCAGACCAGCGATACCCAGAATCCGGGTCGGCTGAAACATAAACAGGGATCTCGATTGAAGGCGGGGCAAATGGGGCGTGGCGTCGATATTCCGAATCCCCTCTATTATAAACGGTTTCCGATACGTCCTGCAATCACGAGATTTCAGAAAACCTGTCAGTTTCGTCGACCATTCCATTTCCATTGTCCAAAAAATACGCGAAATAAACGAAAACGAACGCTCCGTACACTCACGTAGGCGATTCGGACCCTGAGAATAAATACGTCATGTCCGTCGAGTTCACGCGTTGGACGATTCACCTGGCGATGATCGCGTACGTGACGGTGCTGGCGTTGCGCGCGATGTCGACACACAGGGGGCTCGATGAACCGCGCACAGAACGACTCCAGCGCGTGCTCTGGTCTCTCGGCTGCCTTCTGACCTGGGCGCACGTACTCTTGGCGTTTGGGACTCATCACCACTGGAGTCATGCCGCGGCCTACGATCACACAGCGAGCGAGACGGCCAAAAAAGTCGGCATCGAATGGGGTGGAGGGATCTATTTCAACTACCTGTTCCTCGCGCTGTGGAGCGCCGACGCGATCTGGTGGTGGATACAACCGGCGTCGTATCGCGCCCGTCCGTGGGGAGTTTCGCTCTTCGTCCATGCGTATCTGGCGTTCATCGCCTTCAACGCGACGGTCGTGTTCGAGGCCGGCCCCATACGTTATGCCGGAATTGGGGCGACCGTCGGGTTGTGCACGATGGCCGTCTATTCTCGCGTCGTTTCGCGGTCTCGATAACAGTAAGAGCGCGTCTCACGATCGCAACGCGATCGCGCCAGCGAGCCGCAGGGTTTATCCCTGCGGTATCAGAATCCGGCGACAGATGTCGGCCAGGACGTCGCCATTGATCCGATCGGTGACGAAATCGACGGCCCCCAGATCCCGGGCGGGCCATTCGAGCGAGGCAGTTTCAACCGAGCCGATGACCACCGGATAGGCCGTCCCTCTCAGGCAGATCAGCGATTCGAGCATTCGCAACACCTCGGCCGTGCCGGCGGCGAAGTCGGCCACCACGACGCTGCCCGGCGCCTGCCAGCACAGCGTCAGCACGTCGCCGGCACTGCGGCAGGGCCGCACCAGCACCTCTTGGGCGTCGAAGCGGCGTTTGAGCTCGGATTCCCAGCGGGGAGCCTTTTCGAAGAGCACGATCGCAGGGGCGAATATGGGCATTGCTGTCGAGCGTCAAATTACGATTTCACGAAATCAGGGGAGACCAATTCTCTTCGAATCGGTGCCCACCCCCTGCTCGCCACGTCAGTTTCGAGGTGCCGTGTGCTTGCCTCTTCGCGTCACCCCCCGCTCATCGCTGCGGGCGAGAATCGATCGCGCGCACGACCCCGGGAGCATCGTCGCCTCCCGGCTCATACAAAATATCGAGCACGTCCCCTTCGCGCAGGTCGCTGAAGTCGGCCTTCTTATTCTGCCGGAAGATCTCACAGTTTTCGTCCAGCACGAGCGTGAGCGCGGCGACATGATCGGGCTGCACGAAAATCTCGCGCGACGACTGATTGATCTGCTTCAGTGTCGCTCCGGTGAAACTCGCCCGGCGCACGGCGACGACGCTGACGACGAACGCATCGTGGGTCGCCTGAATGCGGTCGCCTGGTTTCAAATCGTCGGGAACGTACTTCTTACCTTCCTCGTCCGCCTCGCCGTTAATCGTGATCCGGCAATTGTCGGCGAATTCGAACGACGAATCGTCTTTTAAGTGCGACATCTCGAGCCACGGCTTTCCCTCGCGCCGGGATATCTCTTTGACGAACCCCGTGTCGGTCGTGCTGCGCAGCGCGTCGAGCTGAATGACGTCACGCGCGGCACGATTCTGCTTGCCTTTCAGATGCGTGATTTCGATCCGATCACCCGGTTGCAAAGCGTCGAGCTTGACAGTTTGGCGGTTCAGCAGCAATTTGGCGCTCGGGGGAACGTACATCGACACATCCTGAGGTTGTGGATCGAAAACCATGGCCGTGAATGTCGACGCCTTGGGATCGATTTCCTTGATCTTGCCGTTACTGTGGGCGGGCCGCGAGGCCGTAACTACAGCCGTGCATTTGTCTTCGGGCCCCTTGTAGTGAATTTCGACGCGGTCCTGCGGGGCCAAGTCCTCCAGCAGGATGTAACTGGACTGATCATCAAGCCTGATCTCGGGCTTCTTGCCCAGCGAGATTTCCTGGGGCACGCCGTCTTCATCCTCGACGACAAGTTTGTTATCGCCGACCAGGACCTTCCGAATGACACCCACAATGTCGTCCGCATGGGTGGCCGGCGGAGCCACCGGCCTCTCACCGGGCGACATGACGAGCATCGCCAGCGACAGGACGGCGCTCATGACAACGGCACCGATCAAGATGATGCGCCGTTTGTCGCGTGGGGCCGATTTTGGGCGCCCCAGGCTGTCGGTCGATTCTTCACCCGATTTGACCAGCTTGATGTCGATGTTGAGGTCGGACAGCGCCTCGTCGGCCGATCTGTAGCGCTGCGACTGTTGCTTTGCCGTGAGCTTCTGGATCACTAGGGCCAGGTCGTCGGGCACGTCAGCCAGAACTCTCTTTATTTCCGGCAACTTCCGGTCAGGGGCGGCGTGCCACATCATCCAGGCCATCTGACGGTCGCGGCCGAACGCATTGAGCCCCGGAAACAGCTCTTCGAAATTCTCGCCGCACATCAGCTCGAACGCGGCAAAACCGAGCGAATACAGATCGCTGGCCGGGCCCACTTCGCCAAATTCATCGGACACGACCTCGGGAGCCATGTATTTGGTCGTGCCTTTGATGAGGCTCCCTTCTTCGTTGCTGACGCGCCGCGCCAGGCCAAAGTCGCCGACTTTCACCCGCTTGCGGCGGTCGATCATCATGTTGCTGGGCTTGATGTCGCCGTGGACGATGCCGTGCGAATGCAGAAACTTCAGCGCCCGCAGGGCGTGCGCGAGCGTCGTCCTGAGGGATTCGAGGGGCATCTGCCTGCGGCCGGCGATCTTCGACAGGTCCCCCTGCATCAGCTCCATGATCAGCCAGCCCCGATCGCGGACGATGTCGTAAATCGTGACGATGTTCGGATGCTGAAAGCTCGCCAGAAGCTGGGCCTCGGCCCAATAGCGTTCGAGCTGCTGCGGATCGGTCAGAAACTGCTCGTGAATCTGCTTGATCGCCACCTCGCGTCCCAGTTCCTGGTCGCGTCCCCGGTAGACTGTGGCGTAACTGCCCGAGGCGATCTTATCGAGCAGTTGATAACGCGGATGGTCCTTCACGAAATGTTCTCTCCGGCACTCATTCGCCCAGCAAAATATTGATCAACTCTTCCAGGCGCTGGTCGCTTTTTTTGTCCGTGTCCGATTCGCCGTAGTTTTTTCGACCGGTCAACCCGGTGTAACGGGCGACCATGTCATTGGCCTCCGACCTGAGCTGCGACAGCACGTCGCGATACGCCCCGCGTTCCGCCTCGTAGTCGTGACGGGAACGGGCGCGGCGGGCTTCGCGCAACAGCTCCTGGTAGGACTTGCGCAGTTCGCTCTCTTGTCCGTAATATTCCTTGATCTCCTCGCGGGCCTGCGCCTTCAGCTCGGTATTGTTTCCTGCGCTGCCCATATCCATGAACAGCATCAGCATGGTCAGGCCCATCGAGAGGCCCAGGACGGCGACCAGGATCCAGGGATTGGATTCTTTGGTCCCCGCCGCCTGCCGCTCGCTCGAGTTGGCTTCATGCAGCATCAATTCGGGGAGGTGACCGTCTTCACCCAGCTTGACGAGCGGATCGCCAGGCCCATCGGTGATGAACCGAGCCACGGTGCTGCGTTTGGAGCGGTCGCCTCGTTCCGTGCCCGACCGACGGGAGCGAGATTGCGTGTCGCTGCCGGGAGCGGGAGATTCGGTTCCACGTTTGCTTTTGCCGGTCGCCCCCTTGTCTTTGGGGATGGCGACCGAACCGCTGACGGTCGCAGATCCCGCCGGGCGTGATGTCCCACCAGCCCCGTTGCTCGCCGTCTTCCGCTCGGCATCCGGCGCCGCAGACACGATCGCCGCGGCGACGAATTCGAAGCTCGTCCGCGCGCCGATACGAATCGTGGCCGCCTCGGGAAGCCAGACCCAGCGCTCGGGCGGGACCTGAGTGCCGTCGACTTCCAGCCCATCGGGAACCGAGGTGTGAATGGCAAATCGCCCTTCGCGGCAGACGATGCTGGCATGCTGCTCGAGGACCTGCGAGTCGGTAAACGCCACTTCGTTCTCGGGCGAACGCCCCAGACGGACGATCTCCGTCGTCAAATCGTACACCCGCCCCTTGTCGGGGCCGGCGGTGACGGTGATTTTGGCGGTGTCGGACATGGTTTTATTGTAACGGGACCGGTCAGGGGTCGCACGCGGTATTCGACGTCGAGCGCGTCGTCAAGGGACGGTCGAGTGTTGCAGATTTTGATGGAGCGCGTCGGGCGCCAAATCGGCCCCATTCGGCCAGCATATCGCGCCAAAGTCGTCTACAAAGACCTGGCAGAAAAGCTCTCGATTCCGTAGAGGCGAAAACATCGGACCGAAAAGACGATCGGCAAGGGAAACGACACCCTGTGTTCCGTCATCAAACGAGACTTCAAGGCGAAAATCCTCGAGCGGTCGCACAGAGGCAACGCGGGGCATGTCTTCCTTTCATCCCATAATACGCATGAAAGTGGGGTGGAGGGTGATCATCGTAGTAGATTCGAATGGTGATCCCAAAAAACTGGCTGATTGTCGGCATTTGACTTTACAAGACATCTAGACGAGAAGGACTACCCAATCGGCGCATACAGGAACCCCAGAATGAATGGGCCCAGAATAATCAGCACAGTCGATGCCATCACCAGGATCGCGGGCAGCAGCATTTTGACCCCAGCCTCACCCGCGATGGTTTCCGCCCGTTGCGTGCGCTTGATCCGCAATACGTCAGCCTGCGTGCGGAACAGGCGCGCGAGGGGGGTCCCCAGTTCTTCCCCCTGGATGATCGACCCGACGATGCTGGTGATTTCATCGTCGTTCAGCCGGTCGCGCATGGCTTCCAACGACCCGGTGCGCCCCTTGCCCATGTTGATTTCCGACAGCACGCGACCGAATTCATATCCGACGGCATGTTCGCCGAACTGATCGACCGCGTCGGCCAGGGCCTGCATGAAGGTCGAGCCGGCTTCCATCAATAGCGTCAGCAGATCGAGCAGAAACGGGAGCCGCCGCTTGATCTGCATCAGCCGGTAACGGGCCCGCGACGCCAGGCGGCGCCGCAGAAACCACGCCGTCAGGATCGTCATCACCCCCGCCGTCACCCCCCCGGCCGGCCCCATGATTTCGACGAATGCGTACACGTACGCCGGCCCCATGAGCAGAGCGATGAGCTCGAGCTTGGCGAGATATTCTTCAGCCGTCCAGAAACGAGGCAGCCCGGCCGCCTGGATTTCGCGGCTGATTTCGGGCAGGTACTCGCGAAAGGCAACCCGATTGAAGCGGGAGAACACCTTCATCAAGGGATGAAACGCGCGGTACAGCACGTCGACCCGCCGCAATTCGTTGATCCGATTGATGTCGTATCGCCAGGCCTCGTCCTGCGCGAGGTCTTCCGAGTGCAGCGTATTGATGACGCTGCGCACGAGCACGAACAGCGCCCCCCCGATCGAGACGCAGGCAATCCCACTGAGCACGAGACTTGTCGATGAATCGGCGGCCAGAATGGGAATCATTGTCAGCATCGTTTTTCGATTTCAGAAAATCTAGCCTTCGTCACAACTCGAAGTTGATCCCTCAAATGTCCGAATTCAATATCGCTCTCGCCCACAGGTAGGCGACCAGGTTGAAGATCAGCGAGGCGCACAAAATGATCTGCCCGGGGACCGTCACGAACAGCCGCTCGGTATTCTCGGGGTCGATGAAGAAGTAATACATGATCATCACGGCGAAGGGGGCCAGCGCCATATAGACGGCCGAGGTGCGCGCCTGCGCCGTTTCCGAGATGATCTTGCGCTCCAATCGCTGCAGCTCCATCACCGAGTGGGCGATCCGTTCGATTGTTTCGTTCAGTCGTCCGCCGCTTTCGCGGCTGGCCTGCATGGCGGCGGCAAACAGGGCGAAGTTCTCGCTCTTCAGCCGGTCGCGCGTTTCGAGCAGCACCCGTTCCAGGGGCTTGCCCATCTGGTATTCGCCGTTCATCTGCCGGAATTCTTCACAGATCGGGCGGGGACACTGGTCGGCCAGGATCTCGAGCGCCTGCCCCAAAGACAGCCCCGCCTTGATTGCGCTCGACATCGACACCATGGCGTCGGCCAACTGATCTTCGATTCGCAGCTTCCGCCGTTCGGCCATGCGCTTTACCAGATACCACGGCACGAACGCCAGAACGCCGGCCGTGAGGATCCCGAAGGGCAGGCTGTTCACCGCGAACGTAAAACCCAGCAGCGACGCCAGCACGGCGATCGACCAGGCGATCACCCACCTGTGCAGCGAGCGCGTGTTGAAACGCAGCCGGCGCAACTTGTCGCGCAGGTCGTCTTCGATGTGTCCCAGCCCCTGGAGGAAAAAGTCCCTCCCGGCGTAGGCCCCCATAGCCACCGCCGTCCCAATGAACATCGTCGAGAGCATCATTTCCATGATCAGCGCGCCTTGCTCCCGGCTTTGGTCTCGGGAATGCGGCGTTCGTGGCCGGTGGGGGCCGGGGGGGCTTCGCCGCCGTACAAGAACTTCAGCTCCAGCAGGTTTTTCGCGATCAGCGACTCGACGAACGACGGCAGATATCCTGTGGGATGCAACATTTTGCCGTCGCGATAGTTGTAAATGTCGGTGATAATGAGCTGTTTCGTCTCGGGGTCGATTCCAGTCACCTCCGAGACCTGCGTGACGACGCGCTTACCCCCCGGCATGCGCGTGATCTGCACGATCACGTCGATGGCCGAAGAGATCTGGCGATGGATCGAAATCACCGGCAGATCGACCGCCATCAGCACGAGCACTTCGAGCCGCTTGATGACCTCTTCCGAACTGTTGGCGTGCACGGTGGTCATCGAGCCGTCGTGGCCCGTGTTCATCGCCTGCAGCATGTCGATCGCCTCGGGCCCGCGGCATTCGCCGACGATGATTCGGTCGGGGCGCATGCGCAGCGCATTCTTGACGAGGTCGCGAATCGTGTACGCCCCGGCCCCTTCGACGTTGGCCTGCTTGGTCTCTAGCGTGACGACGTGATCCTGATGCAACTGCAATTCAGTCGTATCTTCGATGGTGACGATTCGCTCTTTGTGCGGAATGAAGCTCGACAGCACGTTGAGCATCGTCGTCTTGCCGGTGCCCGTTCCCCCCGACACGAGGATGTTCTTGCGGTCGATGACACAGGCCCGCAGGAATACGGCGGCCGACGCCGTCATGCTCCCCATGTCGATCAGGTCGTCCATCGTGAAGCGGTGCGCCGGAAACTTGCGAATCGTCAGGCACGGTCCGCGAATCGCCAGCGGCGGAATGATGGCGTTGACGCGCGACCCATCGGGGAGGCGTGCATCGACGAGCGGCTGGCTTTTATCGATGCGCCGGCCGACCTGGGCCACGATCCGTTCGATGATCGACTCGGTGACTTTGTCGGAAATGAAACGCCGTCCCGACAGTTCGAGCACCCCCTCGCGTTCCACGTAAATCAGGTCGCTTTTGACGACCATGATTTCATTGATCGTCGGGGCGCGGATCAGGTCTTGCAGGGGGCCGAACCCGAAGACCGTGTCTTTCAGGTCCTTCTTGAGCGTTCGCAGGATCAGATATCGCCGCAGCTCGTTGTGCAGATGCGGCCGCACGAGCGGAAACACGGCGGCGAACTGCGCTTCGACCTTCTGAATCTGTCCCGACAGGTCGATTTCGTCGTCGAGAGCCAGCTTTTCGCGAGTGTAACGCAGCAACTCGTGCAATTCGGCCTCGCGCTCGGCGATCAGCGTGGCGGGAATGTCGAACTCGTTCTTGAAGAGGGCCGCTGCCGAAATCATCAGCGCGGATCTCCCTTCCAGAATCAGCTTATTGACCAGGTAGTCGCGCAGCGTGAGGCCGGTGACCTCTTCGAGCAACGGCGCATTCTCGGGGCCGAACAGGTTCAGCTCGCGGCAGATGTCTTCGATGTTGTTTTCGAGCAGCAGGATGCTCTCCGAGTTGCCGACCCGGTTGGATTCCAGCTCGTACAGATCGAGCCGCTCGAGAAGCTGCTTGTGAATCCGCAGCTCGAGATCGGCCATGATCGACCGCAAGTGGGCTTCGAGCTGCAGCCGCGTGATGGCCGAGGCGGTCTCGGCTTCGAAGGTGAGCGAAAAGGGCCAGATCCGCACGGGCTGGCCGGCCGTGAATTCGAGCGACTGCCCTCCCAGCACTTCCGTTTCGCCCACCATGCAGCCGTTGATGCCCACGTTTTCCAGCAGCAGCTTGCCGTTCAACTGCGTGATGACCGCGTGCCGCTTCGACACGAGCGGACTTTGCAGCACGATCGTGTTGCTGGCGTCGCGGCCGATGTTGATCACCGGCTCGGCGATTTCGACCATCGTCCGCCGGCTGTCGTGGATCTTGTTGTACCAGACCTTCATCG
>DASYAR010000322.1:0-16445 GCA_036501235.1 Planctomycetaceae bacterium | reverse complement strand
TTCTCGAATTTCCTGACTGTGCCATCCTTGGCTCCCCAAAAAAAAGGATCTACGGCAAGATCTCCGCCCGACTTCCCCCGACATCTTGCACCAAACGGGTCCGGCCTGTCCAGATCATGTCGTGCGCCCCGGGGTCGGGGGCCCAGGCTCTTGATCTATTGCCAATTTCACGCTTTGAGTAAGATGCGAGTTCTTTTGGACGCGTCTTGCCGATCGATGGGGATCCGCGGCAGCTCCTATTCGGGAATTCCAACAATGACGAAGCTGTTTTCGCTCTTGATGCTGGCGGTATTGGCCTGGCCGGTTGCCGTTCACGCCGATCCTTCCCCCAGCGTCAACGATTTGATTCGCGACCTGCGCGCCGCCAACGCCGAACAGCGAGTGACGGCGGCCGCAGCGCTGGCAGAACGTGGTCCGGGGGCGGCGCCGGCGGTCCGAGCGTTGGTCTCGGCCCTCTCGGATGCGAGTGGCGAGGTACAACTTGCGGCCCTGCTGGCCCTTAAACAAATCGGCCGCGGTGCGCGGGAGGCGGTCCCGGCGCTGATCGAGATCTTGAAAGGAGATGATTCGGCCAAGTTTGGCGGCGCCATCGGCGCGCTGGGGGCCATTGGTGCCGAAGCGCAGAACGCGGCGCCCGATCTGTTGGGATTCATGTTGGGAGAAGATCAGCAGTTATCCATCGCGGCTTGCCGGGCATTGATTCGCATTCTGCCGCCCAATCATCAAGATGTGCCGCAGGTCGTTTCCGTGCTCGTTCAGGCGCTCAAAGCCAAAGACGAACGGGTGCGCGACGAAGCGGTCCTCACGCTGGGTTCGGCAGGTTCGATCGCCGTCCCGCAACTCGCGAAGCTTGTCGGTGCGTATGCCGCCGATCCGGAGTCTGCCGGGCGTGCAGCGGCGGCACTGGCGCTCTTGGGTCGTGAGGCCGAGCCCGCCGTGGCGGCGCTCATGAAGGCGCTGCAATCGGGTCGCGAATCGGTCGTCGTGCAGGCCGCGGCAACCTTGAGCTCGATCGGCCCGGCCGCCGAGCCGGCGGTTCCGCAGTTGACGAAGATTCTCAGCGGGAAAAGTCGGGCGATCCGCATCGCGGCGCTGAATGCCCTGGGGGAAATTGGCCCGGGATCTGCCGCTGCCGTCAGCGACATCGCCGTAGCACTCGCCGATCGTGATGAAAATATCCGCCGCGAATCGGCCCAGGCGCTGGGAAAGATCGGCCCGGAATCGCGCCCCGCAATCCCGGCTTTGATGGCAGCGCTGGGGGACGATTCCGAAACGGTCAAAGGGCTGGCCGTGTGGGCCCTGGGCCGAATCGGGGGCAAAGCGGTCCCTCCTCTGATTGCCTTGCTCGACGACGACAACTTGCAGGATACGGCAATTGCCGCCTTGGGCGACATTGGACCGGCGGCTCGCCCCGCGGTCCATTCGCTCGTCGAGATGCTGCGGAAACCTGGAATATCGACCGACCGAGCGAGCGACATCATCCTCGCACTGTCGCGAATCGGCCCTGCTGCGGAAGAAGCCGCGACGACTCTGCTGCAAATCCTGGCCGACGAGAAAAGTGACTTGCGGCCCTATGCGGCGTGGGCCTTGGCGCAAATTGGCGCAAAGGACGAAATTCCCCAATTGATCCGGGCGCTGTTTGCAGAACGGGACCCGGGTTCCGAACTTTCGGTCGTGATTCTCATTTCCGTGCTGACGCTGGACCCTGAGAAGGAATTGTATTTCAGCCTGGCATTGAAAGGCGTGACTGAACTGCTGACGAATGAATCGGGTCTGGTCCGGCAAGCCGCCGCCACGGCGCTGGCCGCCGTCGGCAAGAAGGCCGCTTCCGCCGTTCCGAAATTGGCGGCCGGGCTGGATGATCCCGACCCCGAAGTTCGCAGCGCGTTCTTAGCTGCCTTGGCGGCAATCGGCCCCGAAGCCGTCGAGGCACTGCCGGCCGTCATCAAGTTGTTGGCCGACCCGGCTTACCCGGTCAGATATTCCGCCAGTTTTGCAATTGGCAAAATCGGGCCTGCTGCCAAGGTGACGGCGCCTGTGCTGGAACAGAACCTTCAGGACCAGGATCCGGTCTTGCGGTTTGCCAGCGCGTGGGCATTGGTGCAAGTCGATCCGCAACGGTCGAATCTGGCGTCGCTCTGCGTCGAACCGTTGCGATGGGGTTTGAAGAGCGACGATTCACGGGTTCGAAAAGAAGCCGCACAGGCCTTAGGCGCGCTGGGGCTCGAAGCGGCGAGCAGCGCTTCGGACCTGGAGGCCGCTGGGAAGGGCGACGGCGACAACGTCGACAAGTCGGCACGAGATGCACTGGGAAACATCAGTCAGCCGAAAGCGGGCTCGCGAGGATTCTTCGAGCGCGTCCGCGGGAACCGCGGCGGAGTGACGAAATAGCCATGCGGTTGCATCCCGTGCCTGACGAGACGATTGCCGGCGTGGGGCACGAGATTCGGTCTCGGCAGAGGACGTGTCTCGACGTCGTTGACGCCTGTCTGGCTCGAATCGACCAATGGGAACCGCAGGTCCGCGCCTGGGTCAGCGTCGACCGCGCCGGAGCGCGGGCTCGCGCCGGGGAGCTCGATCGTGAACTGGACATGGGCCGGTGGCGCGGCCCGCTGCATGGCATTCCGCTGGGCATCAAAGACTTGGTCGACGTGGCCGGTTGGCCGACCGCGGCCGGGGCCCCGTGGCTGAAAAATGCCGTGGCAGCCGTCGATGCCCCCTTGGTCGAGCGACTGCGCGCAGCCGGCGCGGTCATTCTTGGTAAAACGGTCACCACGCAATTCGCCTGCTTCGATCCCCCTCCCACACGCAATCCGTGGAACCTCGAACGCACCCCGGGTGGGTCCTCGAGCGGATCATCAGCCGCCGTGGCGACCGGAATGTGCCTGGGGGCCATCGGCTCGCAGACCGGCGGTTCCATCACCCGGCCTGCATCGTTTTGCGGTGTCGCCGGTTGCAAGCCGACGTTTGGACTGGTGCCTCTCGCCGGGGTCTATCCGCTGTCGCCGAGTCTCGATCACGGCGGACCAATCGCCCGGTCGGTCGAGGATCTGTCCATTCTTCTTGAAGCATTGGTCGATTCAGACCGGGCCGCCACATGGCGCGCCTCGCGTCCCACTGAAACCGGCACGACGGCAACCTTGACGGGCCCGTTTTCCGGCGCCAAAGTCGTTCGCCTGGGACGCCTGCGCGGGCCTTTCCAAGACCGTGCCGAACCCGGAGCGCTGGCCATTTTCGAAGCGGCACTAACTCTGCTGGCCCGTGCCGGCGCCGGTCTTCGCGATATCACGTTGCCGCCGGCGTTCGATGATGTCCTCCGCTGCCATCGCACCGTGATGACGAGAGAGATCGGCAATCATCATCGTTCTTTTTTCGCCGAACACCGTCACGAGTACCTTCCCGGCGTGCGGGGGATCGTGGAAGAAGGTTTCCACGTCGCAGATGATGCGTATGCCAAGGCCAAAGTCCATCAACGTGCTCTTACGCCGGCCGTCGTGGAAACGATGCGCGACGTCGACGTGCTCGTCTGCCCGGCGGCAGTCGGTGCGGCTCCCATCCTCGAAACGACGGGGGACCCGAGTTTCAACGCTCCCTGGAGCTACACCGGACAGCCGACGGTTTCATTTCCGATCGGCCTGTCGGCAGAAGGCCTGCCAGTGGCGATTCAATTGATCGGTCGGCCGCACGACGAACCGGGCTTGTTCGCCGCCGCACTGTGGTGTGAGGGCCGGATCGCCGAATCCCAAAGCTGACGGTCTACCGTGAGTAGCCGGGATACAGGGCGGTCGTTATGATACGGGCTCGAATCGTCAGAGCCTAATTCGCTGGAATTCAAGGAGAATCGTCAGGTCCCATGGCCAAGAGAACCCGAAGCATTCGCGAGATGCGCGAGCAGAATGATGCCGCGGAAAAGCAGGGCAAAACGTCCGCCGGAGACGGCGCCGCTGGCGACAAGAAGAAAGTCAAAGAAGCAAAAAAGAAGGTTGCCAAGCCCAAGCGTTCGAAGGCCAAGGTTGTCGTTCGCAAGCGGTTGCTGTGGGGCGTGTTCAGCAGCAGCATGAAAGAGGAAGGTCGTTTTGCTTACGCCGATCGTGAAGGGGCCGAAGCCCGCGCCGTCGATCTGGCTGCCAAGCACAAGCGCACGTATTTCGTGCAGCCGATCAAAGAGCCGCTCGCCGACAAAGAACCCGCTGCCACGTAGCCGGTGGTGCGACGTGACCCCGGCAGGCGATGGGCAACAGCGCACAGCGCCCGTTCCTGGCGAGTCGGAAGTCGTTTGGACTCACGTCGCGGCATTGAGCTCGCGGATCGGTTCGCCCGACTCGACGAGATAAAACGGTCGCCCCGCGCGATCGCGGAACGCCACTTGCCGGCCGTCGATGCCCAGGTGCTGGTAGATCGTGGCCGCCACGTCCTCGGGCGACAGCGGCCGCTCGGTGACATAAGCGCCGCGCTCGTCCGATGCTCCCACCACAATCCCGCGCGGCAGATTTCCCCCGCCCATGAGCACGCTGAATGCGTGTCCCCAGTGATCGCGGCCGGCGGCCTCGTTCATTCGTGGCGTGCGGCCGAATTCCCCCATCGCCACGATCAACGTCTTTTGATAGAGCCCCCGATCGACCAGGTCGCGGACGAGCGCCGACAGAGCCCGGTCAAAGGGAGGCAACAACAGCTTCGCCCCTTCGGCCGTCGCATGGCGTTTCTCTGTGCCGTGATGATCCCACGGCTGCGTGTTCACCGTGACGAACGTGACGCCCCGTTCGACGAGCCGCCGCGCGAGCAGCGCGCTTTGGCCGAATTCGTGCCGCCCGTAGGCGTCGCGCACCGCGGCCGGCTCGGCGGAGATCTCGAACGCATCGCGGACCTTGGCATTCGTGAGCAGGTTGAAAGCCGCCTGATAGTGTTCGTCCAGGTTCTGGACCTGCGCATCGACGTTTCGGTGCAGCGAATCGAATGCCGCCAGGAGCGTGCGACGATCGCTCAATCGGTTGTGCGTCAGGCTCCCCGGCAACGCCAGATCGCGAACGCGGTAATCGGCCGCATTGGGATTCGAATTGACGACGAACGGATTTGCCGAGCCGCCGAGATAAGTCGCGTAATGAAACAGGTTGTCGGTGCCGCCGCGCAGGTGGGGCGCTGCGGCATAAGCCGGCATGCCCTTGACGTTCGGTCCACGGAGCGCCGCAACTGCCGAGCCGATGGAGGGGCGACGCTGAATCTGATTATCGGGCTTGTTGAAATCGGGACCTTCGAATCCCGTGAGCATCCAATGGTTGCCTTTGGTATGGTCGCCGGTCCCGTGCCGGACGCTGCGGAGGATCGCCAACTGATCCATGATTTTGGCGGATTCCGGGAGCGTCTCGCTGAACAGAACTCCCGGGACGTTCGTCGAGATGGCGCCGAACGGCCCGCGAAATTGCGACACGGCTCTCGGCTTGGGGTCCCACGTTTCATGATGGCCCGGGCCGCCGCTCATCCACATCAAAATGACGCTGGTGCCGTCGTTTTTCGGGGCGACGTGCGTCTCGGCCGAAAGTACTCGATGCGCCAGAAACTGCGGCAACGTGAGTCCACCCAGTCCGAGCACGCCTGCTTGCACGAAATTGCGCCGAGTCAGCCCTTCGCAATCGGCCGAGCCGGATCCCGTCACTTTGAACATGCGGTGAATTCCCAAAAAATCCGCTGCGATGGAATCGTTGATCGGCCATTTCAGCCCATGGCAGCAGACAGATTTTATTCAGGTGTCAAGAATACATCAACGAACGCCACTTTGAAAGAGTGTGGTTTGGTCAGCCAAAACGGCAATCGCATAAACGAATGCTCATGTCTTTTCGCTCCAATGTGGTCAATATAGCCTCACTCAAAACCGAAATTTGGACAAATTTCGTTCGCATGCGAACTTTTTGTTGATCTCCGCGTCTAATATCTGCGTATGTATTCCAGACACTTGCGATCTCATGGATCGGCACCGCAAGTTGCTGTCCGTGAAAGTCACAAGTTGCTTAATGTAAATTTGTTAAGTCATGTTCATCTGCGTCAGACAGCCCTCTTGGCTAGTCGTTAGAGGATGGCAGGAGTTGGGATCGGGGGTCGACAATCCCGACGAATGTGAATCCAGGGAACAGACTTTGCAGTGGAGTTGGGTGGGTTTTTCCACGGAAATCCCGAAAGGAACGGCAACACGTCGACGCCGTTGAACATCATGGCACACTATAAGAATCCGGCAATCCGACAATTAAAGGACCAGCAGGTGCGGTACGCACCGCGCGAGGTGCGTCTCGAGCAGATCGACAAAGCAGAGAAGCTTCTCGATGAGCTCCATCAGGAACAGCAGTATCGCTATCAGGACCTGTGCTTCCGCATTACCGACTTTCGACCTGAGCTCTATCCCGACCTGGTCGTCACGGGTGAAGAGGCCGCGCACGATCTGCGGCTGTTCATCGAAGACCTCTCCGACAGCGCCGACATCAAGGCCGACAGCTCGGCCGAGCAGGTGTTGACGGTCGAAGACCTCAGCAAGAAATTCAAAGTCTCGACGAAAACCGTCGATCGTTGGCGCAATCGCGGGCTGGTGAGCCGGCGGTTCATGTTTGGGAATCGCAAACGAATCGGTTTCCTGCAGTCGTCCGTCGATCGGTTCGTCGCCCGTCATGCCGGCGATGTCGAACGCAGCGCCCAGTTCACGCAGATGAGTGATGCAGAACGAATTGATATCGTCGAACGCGCCCGGCGCCTGGCCCGCGCAGGGGGTTGTCCGGCTGAGATCAGCCGCCGCATCGCCCGCCGCACCGGCCGCGCGGTTGAAACGATTCGCTACACGCTGAAGAACCACGACGTGCAGCATCCTGAAGCGTCGGTGTTCCCCAATGCGCCCCTCCCGTTGACGGAAGACGTCAAAAAGGAAATTCATCGCGGTTTCCGTCGGGGCATGTCGGTCGATCGCCTGGCACGGCGTTATTGCCGCACCAAGGCCAGCATCTATCGCATTGTCGGCGAGATGCGCGCCAAGCTGCTCGTCGATCAGCCGATCGAATTCATGTATCACGCGTCCTTCGAAGCGCCTAAGGCCGATACGGTGATCCTGGGTACCGTGCCCGCCAGTCCCGACAAAACTGCTGCATTCCGAGCGCCCCCGGGGTTGCCCCCGTACCTGGCGCAGCTCTACAGCATTCCGCTGCTGACGAAAGACCAGGAAGCATTTTACTTCCGCAAGATGAACTACTTGAAGTTCAAGGCCGCGCGGCTGCGCGACCAGCTCGACGTGTCGCGCGCCAAGTCGCGCGTGATGGACGAGATCGAGAAGTGCCTGGATGACGCGGTGGAGGTGAAGAACACCCTGATTCGCAGCAACCTGCGGCTGGTGGTGTCGATCGCCAAAAAGCACGTGAAGCCCAACGGCAGTTTCTTCGAGATGGTCAGCGACGGCAACATTTCGCTGATTCGCGCCATCGAAAAGTTCGACTTCAGCCGCGGCTTCAAGTTCTCAACCTATGCCACTTGGGCGATCATGAAGAATTATGCGCGATCGATTCCGGCCGAGCACACGCAGCTCGATCGTTACCGAACCGGCAGCGACGAGTTCTTCCTGTCGTCTGCCGACCAGCGCTCGGACCAGTTCGAGCAGGAAATGGTCAATCACCGGCAGCACGAGGCGATCATTCGGATTCTGAACCGGCTCGATGAACGCGAACGGAACATCATCATGTACCGCTTCGGCCTCAATCAGGACACCGAACCGCAGACGCTCGAAGAGCTCGGCGGTCGCTTTGGCGTGACGAAAGAACGCATTCGCCAGCTCGAATCGCGGGCGCTCAACAAACTGCGAAAGATCGCCCTCGACGAGAAGCTCGACATCCCGGGGATCTAAAGTAAACAAGAGCTGACACCAGAGATTGCAGATGCCCCGGTCGGGAAACGCGGCCGGGGCATTATTTCGTTTGCTGCAGATCGAGTCAGATCCAGGTTATTTCACCGTCACTGGCCCGTGATCGTCGCAATGTCCGCCGTGCGGATGATGCAGGTGACCATCGATGAGATAATCGACGTGGTCGCCGTGTGGGACGGCGGCATGTCCGCAGTTGGGACCATGGACGTGGCTGGCCGGGTGGCCGCCGCAACTGTGCGCCGGCGTGCAGGCGGCCGGATGGGCGTCGTCGACAGGCAATTTGTGCTCTTCGACGGTGCCGTCGGCGCAGGGATGATGCAGGTGACCCTCGTGCAGGTAGTCGAGGTGTCCCTCGTGTTCGATCGCGGTATGCCCGCAATCGGGACCGTGCTGGTGCATGGCTCCGGCGGGCTGTTGGGATTGGGGACGTTTTTGGCCGTCGCGCTGCACAAGCCCCTGGATTCGATGGCGATCACGTCGCTGATGGCGGCCGGCGGCTGGTCCCCCGCCAAGCAGAAAATCGTCAATGCCTTGTTCTCGTTGCTGTGCCCGATCGGCGCGCTGTTCTTCGTGCTGGAGGTGCGGGAGTTTTCGGGACAGCAGGCGACGATCGTGGGGTGCGCCCTGGCTGTGTCGGCCGGCGTGTTCATCTGCATCGCGCTCAGCGACCTCTTGCCGGAGGTCGAATTCCATTCGCACAACCGCGTGCGCCTGTCGCTGGCGCTGGTGGCCGGCATCGCCTTGGCCTGGGGCATCCGCTTCTTGGAACCAGTGCATGCGCATTCGCACGGACGCCACGCGACGGAAGTCTTGGAGATGAAATGAAACCGGTCACGCGATGGCGCAGCACGCGTCGCGATGCAGCGCCTGCCATCAGATTTGCGGCTCGTTTTTCGGTCGCGATCGTGCTGTCGCCGTGGTGGTATTGACCCTCGGGACATTACCCAATCCCCGATCAACGGGCTATGACGCGTGCCGCTCAGAGTTCGTTCTGATAGGCGTGCTGCATCCGCCGATAGGCCTGGCTGATCTCGTTCGACACTTTGCTGATTTCCCCGCGGTCTCCCTCCGCCACCTCGTGCTCCAGCAGCTCGATCTTGTCGCGGAACACCCGCGCCTTCATGCGGTGGTATTCGCTCAAGGAACCGCTGCGCAGATAAATGCCCACTTGCAATTTGCGAGCCCAGTCGTCCATGACGGCAAGCCATTGTTCGGCGTGTTCGCGCTCTCCCGAAATCGCCGCGCTTAGCGCTTCTCCCTTTGCGATCCTCATTTCCTCAAAGACTTCTGCAGGTGGCGGGTAATAGGCAAAGCAGCCCACGACGCTGAAGACGACAATCCCCAACACGATGAATCCGCCGACGACGGAATTCGGGAGGACGAAATCGAGGCCGCCGGCGCGATCGGCGCTGGGCGGCGCCGGCCGCTCCAACCAGGCATCGATCTTCCCCCGCGGGTCAAGCGCCCGCAGCGCGACCCCGGCCGCCAACAGCACCCCCAGCGCCGCAATTCCGGCCAGTTCGTGGGCCCCGCGGTTCTGCCGCAGCCGCGCCAGCGCCGCCAGGAACGGGTCGGCATTGCCGACAACGAATGGCCGGCAATAGACGTCGAAAGCGTGTGTGTGGTCGGCCGCCGGCGCATCGGCCGGACGCAGCGGCCGTTCCACGCCGTACGACAGCGCGATCACGACCGCCAGCAACAGGCCCAGCCAGGCGAGACTGGGGCGTGGCCCATAAGTCCGCCACATCCAGGCGAGAGTTCCGAAGTTCATTCCGGCGCCGAACGCCAGCAGCACGAACGCCGCTCCCACCGAGTTGCCGTGCTGAAACATCATCCCCAGTTGCGACATGGCCAGCATCGGCGTGGCATACGCGGGGAGTGCGACGGCCGTCATCACCAGCGGCGCCCAGGGATTATCGTGACCCATGGCGTGCTGCAAGGATCCCGGCGGCAGGACGACCGCCAGGAGAACGACCCCCGCCAGACCTGCCAGAATGTAGAGCGAACTGATTCCCGCGAGGTCGCGCGCCGCGAAGACCAGCAATGAGGCCAGGCGTTTGAAGCCGTACGGAACGGCCGGCGGCGCTGTTTCGACGTGAGACGTCGCCGGAAACAGTTTGTCCCACAGGAATCCGACGACGGTCACCAGCACCAGTGAGCACAGCGCAAAGCCCAAAATCGTCCGTGGCTCGGACAGGGTCAGTCCGTAGAGCAGCGACAGCGGATTGAAGAGCGGTCCGGCCAGGGCGAAGGCCAGGATTGTGCCGCCGGGCAGCCCCGTCCGCCGTAGCTCGCGAATCACCGGAATCGCTCCCAGCGAACAAACCGGAAGCAACATGCCGATGATCCAGGCCTGAAACAGGCCGCGCCGCGAGTTTCCGCCGAACAGGCGATACGTCAGCTCGTAGCCCAGAAAGCGGTGGATGATGGCGGCGATGAAAAACCCGACGAGAATTGTCGGCGACGCCTGTAATAGCGACTCGCCAAATCGCAGTACGGCGCCCCAGAAGATAGTTTCGAACATGGTCCGTTTTCCTCAGCGCGGCCTTCGGCCGCGACGAAAAAGGAAGAGATTTAGCCGCGGATGACGCGGATCAGCAAGTTGACCTTTCTCGTATTTTTATCCGCGAATATCCGCATCATCCGCGGCCCCCTTTTTATTTCTCCGAAATCCTCGCGGCGCGAGATGCGAACGACGGTTGGTATTCAGTGGTACCGACCGGGCTAACGCCCTCAGCTCGCCGCGTCTGTGGTTTGGGACAATGTTTGGACCAGGCGGTCGAGTGCCGGCAGCTCTTGCTCGAGAGCGGCCACGCCAGCGTCACCCGGCTCGGCGGGACGATCGACCAGGCGCGCTGCGATTTCGTCCCACCGCGCGGCCATCCGCTTCGCTGCCGCATGGACGCTGTCCCAATCGGATTTGCGCATGTCGGTTTCGGCCGCCAGCTCGGGCAACCATTGGATAATGTCTTTCAACTCGCCGGCCTGTTGGCGGCGCGCCTCGCGATCCAACGGTATGTCGGTCGTTTGGAATTTCGCCAGCCTGTCATGAATTGCCGCGACGCCCTCCACGAACCCCGCGGGCTTGTGCGGCGGAGCGCCATGTTCGTCTTCCTCCGTCGCGCTGGAGGCGTGGGAATTGCATCCGGCCAGCAGGCCCAGGGCGAGAAATCCCGAAATGCTGTAGACGCCGCTTCGGTTGCTCATGACGTTGCGCCTGCACGCCCCATAGGACTTATTGGATTCATACGACCCGTTCGACTCTTTGGCTCTTCGACCCGTTTGACTCCTCGACTCTTTGCACGCGGTATTCCGGGACGGGGACCGAATCCAGAATCTCGCGAATCACCGGGAGCGGATCGCTGTGGTCGACTCCCAACCGCACGCTCAACACGGGGATCGCCGTCTGCTGCACGTCATCGGGGGTGACGAAGGCCCGTTGATTCAGGAAGGCCCGCGCCTGTGCCGCGCGCTGCCAGACCAACAGCCCCCGCGGGCTGACTCCCAGGACCACTTGCGGATGCCGGCGCGACGCCTCGGCCAGGCGCACGAGGTACTCCTGCAGCGAGTCGGCGATCGCCAGCCGCGACACGTGCTGTTGCACATCCCGTAACAAACGCTCGGGAAAGACCGGCCCCTCGTCACCCGGCGATACTGGTCCAGCAACGGCGTCGCGCAGCATCTGCAGTTCGTCCCGGGGATGCGGGTAGCCGACGCTGAGCTTCATGGTAAATCGGTCGAGTTGCGCCTCGGGGAGCGGAAAGGTCCCATGCTGGTCGATGGGATTCTGAGTGGCGATCACGAAGAACTCGTCCGACAGTGGATAGCGGACCGTATCGACCGTCACCTGCCGCTCGGCCATCGCTTCCAGCAGCGCGCTTTGCGTCCGCGGCGTGGCCCGATTGATTTCGTCGGCCAGCAGCACTTCCGAGAAGACAGGGCCGCGACGAAATTCGAATTCGTGCGCCTTCTGGTTGTAGATATTGAAGCCCGTGATGTCGCCCGGCAGCAGATCGGGCGTGCACTGCACGCGCGCGAACCGTCCCCCGACCGCAACGGCCAGCGCCTTGGCCAGAGTGGTTTTCCCCAGACCGGGCCGATCTTCAATCAGCAGATGTCCCTGGGCCAAGAGACACACCAGCACCTGCTCGACGACGTCGGACTTGCCACGGAGCACCGAGTTCAAAAACGTCCGCGTGCGCGTCGTCGCCGCAAAACCATCAAAGTGGCAAGAGCGCGAGGCGGCCTCGGGTGTCGGGTCAAGCACTGAGTTGTTCATACGTTGTCGTCCGAAAAGTCATGTTGTTCCGTTCGATCCAGCATTCGCATCAATGGCGCGGGCACTCGATTGTCCGAGCCGGGATGGAATTCAATCGTCGCCGGCCGAACAGTCGTGGGAGCCAGGCACAATCCTCGTGCGCCCCGATCAGGCGCTGCATGCTGCCGATCTGGACTGCGGCCCGGCAAATCATGGCGACCTGATCGCGCGAACAGGTTGCAGAACGTCGTTCTCCAGCCGGTGCAAAGGCGGCCCAATCGGCCAGTTCGAAGAATGTGCCGAGCTCCCCACGCTCCGTTTGGTTCAACGTCAGGCGTTGAGGGAACCAACCCGCCGGAGTCCGAGAGGCGGGTCGCCGAAAACCGGCCCAACCCCATCGTCGATCGAGCAACCGCAAGGTCCTCAGCACGCTGTCCCGCGAATCGCCGACCGGCGAAACTCGCCACATCAGCGTGCACAAGGCGTCTTGGATCGCCACTCGCCACACCGCCGCCGCGAAGAGCGCCGCCAGGCCCAGGAACACCGCCGCGGCGTGCGCATCGACGAATCGCCAGACCGCCAGCGCGGCAGCCGCCATTTGCTCGCCGATGCCGGGCGGCGGCCCGAGCACCTCGTATCCCGGCGTTGGCTCCAGGGTCTGCCACATTCCGGCGCCGACGTAGACTTCCGTCCAGAAATGAACGTCGTTGCGCTCCACCGGCGTGTGCCGGCTGCGGGCATCGAACTTTTTCAGGTCGGCGTAGAAGCCGCTGACGACGCGTGTCGAATATCCCAGGTTGCGAAGGAGCAGGGCCGCAGCCGTCGCAAACTGGTAATCGGGACCGCGGTGCGAGTCGAGCAGGAAATCGGCGACCGGGCAATCGTTTTCTTCGGCAGCGGGCGCACTGCGGTCGAGCAGACACGACGCGCGCAGCCGCGAAACCACCGCCGCGATCTGCCGCCATCCGCGTTTCTGTCCGTCGCCCCAACGGCGAGCCAGTCCGGCAATCTCCGGCATTCGGCCTCCGACCGGCAATTCCCCGTAGCGGGGATCGGTAGTCGGAAGCGACAACAGTTCCCGGTCGATCCGGCTCGAATCGACGACTAGCGACGCCAGGTGAATGGGCACCAGCGACGGGAGTTTTCGACGGTCCATCCGCACCAGCCCCGCGGTCGACCAGCGGAACATCGACTCGGTCTCGACCAGGTCGACGTGCACGCCGCGCAGATTGAGCGGCGCGGGAATGTACGGCGTATCGAGGTTGACGATCTTGAGCGCGTGCGTCTCGGCCGCCGAAATCGAATCCAGCGTCCGCCCGAATTGAGTCGGGACGATCCACGGACGTCCAAGGACGCGATCAACTCGCAAGACGATCGACGGTTCTTCATCCGGCTCGCTCCACCAGCCGACTCCATCGAACAGGTCGTAAAGCTCCATCCGCAAATGCAGCGGCGTACGCCCCGCGACGTAGAACAGAGCATCGCTCTTTAGATCGCCGACCGGGCCGCTTTGTTTCTTGCCGCGGCGGCGCAACGTCGAGAATTCGCGGTTGGCACGTTGCGACTGCGACATTCGCGATTCCGGAATTCCCGAGAATTCCGCGGGGAGCGCGACGGCGCGATCTTGCTTTTTGGTTATGACGGGTTCTTCGTAGGTGTCGTTGAACAGGTCGTACAGGCTTGGCTCGTCGCTGGCGCGGAAGGGAGCGTCTTCGATCGGCGCGAAGCTCTGGATGTTCTCCATCCCGGCGACCAGCAAATCGCCGTCGCCAACTCCCTGTTGGGCAAACGGATCGTACTTCCCGCTGCCGCCGGACGAGGACAGAAATCCCGCCGCTACCGACAGCGCCCGATTGGCCCCCAGGCCCGCTGCCGCCACGACGATTATGGCCACCAGCGGCACCAGCACGATCCAGGGTCGCGGCACATCTGCCGACTGCGAAGCCAAGAGCGTGGCGCGCAAACGATCCCAGTGCATCACCGACATCCACCAGACGGCGACGGCGCTGTAGGCCGCCAGCAAGACGTCCAGGGCGCGAGTGGAGGCCATCGTCGCCGCGAACAGCACCAGGAACAGCGACAACAGTCCCGCCAGTTGGCCGAACTTTCTCCAGCAGCCTGCCGCGGCCAGCCCCAGCATCAGGTTTCGCATGCCGGTCATCACCACGATTTCCAGCGGCCGGCCTGATTCGAAGAACCAGCGCCCCACCGGTTCCCAGCCGTACGTCGCGATCGCGACCGCCACGAGGAGCGGGGATACGACCAAGACGTCCCGCATGCGCCGGCAACCTAGAGCGGCGATGAGCACAGCGGTTCCCTGGATCGCGACGCTGGCTGCGAACCAGCGCTGCACCCCCGTGCGCCCGCACTCTGCCGCCCCGAACACGGTCGCCGCCAGAAGCGCGAGGCCGATCGTCAGCCAATGCAGCAGGGTGGAAACGCGAAGCGCGCCTCCTCGATCGTTGATCTCAGCCGAGACCCGGCGGAAGACCGCCGCTCTTCGCAGCGGCGACAGGATCGTCGCCGCCAGCTTTCGCATCGGCGGCGGCGACGCTGTTTGGCGTGCCGGCTGCGAAGCTCGTTCAGGCGACACGGCACGCCCTCCGCCAGCGTTCGGGGAACTCGCTGGCCAGATCGACGGCACTGTCCACCTCAATCCACGACTGACAGACAGCGATCGGCTCGGCCGAGCGGGCGGCCGGTGGCCGTTCCGATCGCACCACGATGAGTCGCTGAGACGGACAAACGAGATGGTCGCGATGGCGCGTAGCGGCTGCCAGATCGGTCGTCACCAGAATCGCCAGCCGCGAACGAATGCGGCCGGTGGCGGTCAGCAGGCCGGCGACGCGAGGCAGGCCGGCGTAAGGCACGCGGGCCAGGAAATCCATCAATCGCTGCAAGCCCGCCGCCGATCTGCCGATTCGAAACACGTCGGGACCGATCCGGCACTCGACGTCGGCATGTTGGCGATGCAGCGACTCGCACACGCTGGCCGCGACCCGGATCACCTGCTCCAGGCAGGCGCCGTCGCAACCGGCGAACGCGCAAGGCTCGAGATTGACCGTCAAAGTCACGGCACACGTGGCCGGCGCCTGGCGCTCGCAGACGATCAGCCGCAGGTGCCGGGCCGATTGCGGCCAGTGAATCCGCCGGAGCGAGTCTCCCTGCCGGAAGTTGCGTGTTCCCAGGATTTCTCCCGCATCGCCGACATGGCGTTCCGAAAACCGTTCCTCGCGCGGGTCGATCTCGACGGCATCGGGAAGCGACTGCAACGACACGGTCCGCGGCCAGACGATTAATTCTCTATCGACCGCGACCCGCAGAGCCGCGCGGAACAACCCGAACGGAAACCGCGTCGCCAGCTCAGGCGGCGCAAAGGGATACACGCCACGCCGCGACGGCACGAATTCCCAATTGAAAACCGACGACGTCCAGCCCGGCACGCGGGCCAGCGCCAGTTGCCCGGATTCGCCGTCGTGACCACCCCATCCGCGATCCAGCACCAGTCCCCAGGCGGGCCAAGGATAACGGTTGCGGACGCGCAGGACGGCCGGCGCCGCCTCTCCTTCACGGATGCGATGCAGCGCGAACGACAACTCGCAGTGGATGCCGCGCATCGACAGCCAGGGCCAGACGATCCCGATCAGCAGCACGGCGCCGAGCGCCGCGGCGATGAGGAAGACGCGGGAGCTCACGCAGAATCCGCAAATTACGGCACAGGCCATGGCCAGCACGAGACACCACAGCGGGTTCTTGAGCCAGTAGACCCAGCGATTGGCCCACGGGCAGAAATCGTAGTGCAGCGCCGCCGCGCTGCACGTCAGCAGCGACGGCTGGCTTGCGATCCGGCCGGCGGCGACAGTTTTGTCTGGCATATAAACCATCCCACGCTCAGGAACGAAAATCCGTCTCGAAACGCTGCTGTGTTATTCCTCACCCCGGATTCGCGCGATCGCGACTTTCGCAGCCTCGCGAACCCTGACATCGGTATCGTTCTGCGCCTTCTCCAGCGGGGGAATGGCGCTTTCGGCCTCGGCCCCAAAATACCCCAAGCCGATTGCGGCGCTCCGCCTCACGCCCGCATCAACGTCCTGGAGCGACTCGATCAACGCCGGCACAACCTTTGGTCCCTCTCGCTGTCGATCCCCCAGCCAGCGCACCGCCTTGATCCGGTCAGACTCCTCGGACGAGCTCAAGTCCTTAAGAAGCTTGTCCGTCGCTGGTGCTCTGTGACAACCAGCGAATGCCGCCAAGCCCACCAGGACGACCGTGCCAAATCGTAGGCGCATCGCAGCACCTCCG
>DASYAR010000321.1:0-18065 GCA_036501235.1 Planctomycetaceae bacterium | reverse complement strand
TCGAAGAATGTGTTATGAAACTCAGCGCGAATGAGAGCAGTGAAGCGCTATGGCTGCAAACACACGGGACTTAAAATCCCGTATCGAGCAAGCAGCGTGCGAGTTCCGCCTCCGACCTCGTTTCAATTGAAGCTGGCGCTCCAAATTAACGCGGCAGAGGCGTCAAACGGACGACAAGGAGATGACCAGCCCAGGAAACGTGTTCACGAGCCGTAGATCCGCCGAGACGACCTCGCATTGTTCCTGCTCACCCAGAGCAACATAGAGACAGTCGTAGACACCGACCCTAGATTGCGATGAGAGTGCATAGGCGCGGGGCATCAGAGACAGATAGTCGACGAGAGGCGGACAATCGGCCATCAGAATCGACCAAAGAGCAAATCCGTTCGTCGGAGAGACTCTTCCTTGCCGTTCGGCTCGCGTCAGCGCGTGGCCTATCTCCACTGGAAGGATGTCAGGTGCCAGGAGTTCATGGAATCCCTGCCGATATTCGTCAAGCAATCTTACGGCCTTTTCTGATTCCGTCTCAGGAACCAGCGTCTTGAAGGCGACAGAACTGTCGAGAATGAGCTTCATTCGCGATCACGGAATTCGCGGATAGCAGTGACGCCGATATCGAGGACGCCGTGCTTTTCCCGGATCTCAGCGGTGATCTTTGCGGCGCGCTCACGGACTCGGCGGACAATCTCCGGGTCTGGCTTTCTGCCAGCCAGGCGCGCTTCGATGATCGCCTCGCCGTCGGCGAAAACGTCGGCGGCAATGGGGCCTGTGCTGGTTGTCTTGGTGGTCATCATTGAATTGTGGAACGAATTGCGTCGACGGTCAACGGGAAAAAGGACAATCCTGTCAGATTCGTCGTCTTCGATATCATCCGGCCGACGAATCCGCGGCTCGCCGCGAAATCGCACGGCCGCGGGACATTTCACCACTATGGTCCGTCCCGTTCCCAATTCTGGCGATTTCCCGTGCCTGCCGATAAGATGAACCTGCGACGTCGAAGCGGCGTCAATCCGATGACCAAACCAGGCCGAGTGGTGGAATAGGCAGACACACGGGACTTAAAATCCCGTATCGCGTAAGCGGTGTGCGGGTTCAAGTCCCGCCTCGGCCACCTTATAACGAAAGACGTTACGCCAAAATCGTCAAGGTCCAGCAACCGTTCGCGATAGCCAGCGGCGGAGCGGCGCACGTGCGTCGTTCACGTCCGGTTGAAGCCGACTGAATGCGTGCCACTGGAAGAGTTTCCCCGGCGATGACGCGGTGCACGTGTCGCTTGTTGGCGGAATGTCTGGGATGGCGACGTATGTCAACGAACGACTAGCTTGCCGTCCAAGATATCTGTCAACAACCCTAGCATTCCCGGCTGGTCGAGCAGACTGAATGCGAATGGCCGATCGCCGGAGCAGGTTGTAATTGCATTACGAATGGGATCCGGCGATGCGTTCGCCAATCGAATAATCGGGCGATACGCTTGCGCCACAAACGTCTGCGAGATATGACGATCACAGGCCAACCAACATGCCGGCCCGAAGCTCCCGACGTAAAGCATCGGCAGCACGATCACTAACGCGAGCGCCCACTTCGCCCACCGCTCGTGCCTGTTCACGATCCGCACGCCCAGCCAGACGCAGAATGCGGTGAAAGCGATGGCCAGGGCTGGGAGGAGAGCGATCATTCTTTCAGGTCTGAGGAAACGTCCGAGTTTTCTGTTTTGGCCTGTTTGTATTTTTCCAGTTGGTCGACTGGGACATAAACGGCAGTCCCATCGGCGGGATCTCCCTTAACGCGAACGAGATTACCGCCGACGCCGCCAGAATATTGCAACTTTTGCTGGCATCCTGCTGGAACCGCACCGGCAAGCAAGGCCCCGACAAGAAGCGGCAACAGCGCATTTCTGGCCATCAGGTTCTCCGTTGGTGGTGAGTCATTTTCGGCCGGATCATATCCGCGATCGCGTGAGAGCGAGAAGGGCGATAGGTTTCCAAGTCACCGGCATCAACTTGAGACCCAAACTGGGCTTTCATCAATTTCGATCTTGCAGTCCGGTAGGGCTTCCCTCAGTTCGGCAAGTGTGCCCTCTGAGATTCGTACTCCGCGAATCGTTATGGAGTGAACCTTGGAAAGCGATTTCAATTCCAGCAATGCGTCGTCCGTGATGACGGAAGCGTCGACGAAAAGTCCAAGGTAGATTCCGTCTGCACGTTCAACTTGCCGGAGGTGTCCGAGACAGCGTGCTGAAAGCTGCGGGATGGAGATGCACAAGCCGAGTACTCGTGACTGCAGGGGCCGATTTTTGATTCTGTCCCATCGTCGCGATTCCAATTCCCTCCGGACTGTCTCTCGAATGAATCGGTCGACCTCTTCTCCGACGCGTGATTCAAGTTCAGAATTGGGTTCGCCAGTCGCCGTAATCCACGTCGAAAAGTGATTCGCACTCCCTTGCCCAAACACGGAAACATGCGGACTACGGCGTGCTCGCTCTCTTGCGCCCCGAATGGGTCCGCACAAAAGTACAGATAACACAAGTAGGAAGAAAATCGCAGGAATCCCAAACCTGACGACGATCAATGCAACAGTCACCCCTGATTTTCGGTCTTCGCTCATTCCGACAATCATACCCAGGGTGGCGCGGGGGCGGGAAGACGAGATGATGGGCTAGGCGGTCGACGGCGGCAGGGATGAGATGCCGACACAAGTCGCGGATCAGTGCGTCGTGTTCCATGCCTGCCTGAGCATGGAGAAGAGGACGGCGAGAACGACAGCTCATCAATGCTGGCGGCCGCGGTTTTGCAATCGGCGACCGTGGCAGGCAGCTCGGCCGACGACGACACCGTCGCCAGGCGGCGAATCAGACGGCGCTTGATCTGAAGCACGTCGTACTGAATTCGCTCGGCCGCGTCACGTGGCTCCACGGGCTGCAGGAGGGCATCGTGCAGCACGTCGACGGCCGTGTAGTACTGACGACCGAGGTTCGGCACGGCAGCCAGCAGCTCCAGGCCCCCCTGCCCCGCATTGCTGATCCGCTGGGAAACTTCCTTCTTATCTTTGCGTTCCCATTCCAGTGAATCTTTGTATCGAGCCGCCAGGTCTTTGTACTCCTGCTCGGGAACCGGCTCCAGGCGGCACGCACGAAGAATTAGATCCTCGAATCGCGGTTTCATCCCCTTGAATTTCTCGATGGCCGATTTTTGCGAGCCGGCATCGCGAATCGAATCGAATGTGTTGCGAATATCGCGCATGGCGGCGGCCAGGTCGCGATAGACGGCATCGGGGGTATCCGGGCCTCTGGCGAACGGAATGTTGAGGAAAGCAATCACCAGGCCGACGACGACGAGCACCGCGCCGGCGGCCGCCGCGATGCGCCAGTCGAGCCAAAGACTGCGGCGCGACCGGGTCTTGCGCCGATCTTTTCCCGATTTCCGGCGTCGGGCCGGGAGGCGGCCGGCAGGGTGCCACTCATCGCTGGAAGAACCGTGGTCCTCCTGCGGTTCAAAGTCTGGATCGTCTTCCTGCAGGCGCGCGACAAACGCCTCTCCACAATTGCGGCAGTTCATCTTCCGTCCGACAGACTGGCGGCTCTTGAGCCGGTATGTCGTGCCGCATTCCGGGCAACCTACGCGCAACTCGTCGGGCATGGAATACTCCGCTGGCTCGAAAGGTGAATTCCATCGTTTACTGGGCGACAAGAAGTGAACGAAGAAGAGAACTCCGATTGTTGGCACAAAAATTCCAGAAATCAACCGGCGCGGGCTCAAATCTGGCAATGGGCGTGCATTACGTTGCTCGTGTGCGAGGGGCCGATTTGGTAACTTGGCAGCAGAAGTCTCACCAGATCGACCATCGGGACGGACATGCGGCGCTGGGACATTTTTTGCCGGGTCGTCGATAACTTTGGCGACATTGGCACGTGCTGGCGACTGGCCCGGCAATTGGCTGACGAATGCGGGGCCGATGTCCGGTTATGGGTCGACAATCTCGATTATTTCAAGTGTCTGTGCCCCTCCCTTTCGACCAATGCCGCACAACAGCGAATCGACCAGCTCGAGGTCCGGCACTGGACGTCTGACTTCCCGGAAGTTGATCCGGCTGATGTTGCCGACGTTGTCATCGAGGCCTTCGCGTGCGAACTGCCGGCCGGTTACATCGCCGCGATGGCCCGGCGCGCCGCAGCCCCAGTCTGGATCAATCTGGAATACCTGAGCGCCGAGAGTTGGGTGGAATCTTGCCATTTACTGACGTCGCCGCGCGCCGGACTGGACCTGACAAAATACTTCTTCTTTCCCGGCTTCACCGAGAAGACGGGTGGGCTGTTGCGCGAACGTGATCTACTGGCCACTCGCGGCCGCTTCGACGCCGCTGCCTCCACCGATTTCTGGCGGAGCGTCAATTTGGCTGCCGGCTCCGACGGTGAGCTTCGCATCTCGCTATTTTGCTACGACAACGCGGCGCTCCCTGCATTATTCGAGGCGTGGGCAGCCGGTCCTGCCGTCGTTCGCGTTTTGACGTTGCCGGGAGCTGCGACCGAGCAGACGGGATCGTGGTTCGGGCGCGCCTTTGCGCCCGGCACGACCTGGCGGAAGGGCTCCCTGATAGTCCACGCGCTGCCATTCCTCTCACCGCCCCGGTACGACCGATTGCTCTGGGCGTGCGACGTAAATATCGTGCGCGGCGAAGACTCGTTCGTTCGGGCCCAATGGGCGCAACGGCCGTTCGTATGGCAGATCTACCCGCAGGCCGAGAACGCGCATCTCGTAAAACTCGATGCGTTCTTAAACCGCTACCTGGAGGGAGCCCGAACTGCGGACGCCGTGCGGCGCTGCTGGCGTGCCTGGAATGGCTGCGGCGACATGGGGGCGGCCTGGAGAGAATTCGCCGCAAATCGGCAGCTCATCCAGCAGCATGGGACAGACTGGGCATTCCGGCTTGACCAGACGGGCGATCTTGCCAACAATCTCCATCGCTTCGTGAATGGAGTTTCAACAGTCAATACAGGAAATGTGTCATGAGCGTCAGAATCGCCGGCGAGCTGCAGACGGGGAACGTGATCATCTTCGAGAATGCTCCGGTCATCGTGCTGAAAAGAGAATACAACAAATCTGGTCGCAACGCAGCCGTCGTCAAACTGCGCATGAAAAACGTGTTGACCGGCCGGATTTCGGAATCGGTGTTCAAGGCCGACGACAAGGTGGAGGGAGTGTCGCTCGAGAAAAAGGAATGCACGTACTCGTATTTCGCCCCCCCGGCGCACGTCTTCGTGGATGCGGAATTCAATCAGTACGAAATTGACGCCGAAAGTCTCGCAGACATCGAGAAGTTTCTGGCCCCCGACATGACGGACGTGTGCGAGGTCACTTTTTACGAGGGGCGCTCGATTTCCGTGGAACTTCCCAAGACGATCACTCGCGAAGTGGAATACACCGAACCGGCGGCGCGCGGAGACACTTCGGGCAAAATCACCAAGCCGGCGATCCTGAAGCACACCAAGCACGAGCTGCAGGTCTCCGCCTTTGTCGAAATCGGCGACAAGATCGAAATCAACACCGAGACGGGTGAGTTCAAGCGTCGCTGTACTTGACGATTGTCCTGGATTATTGGGGGTTCGGCGTCGGCTTTTGCACGGGGAGCAGGCCGCCGTCTTTTTTGACGTGCTCGCGCCAACTCTTCAGACACGAAGCCATCTTCAGCGTCGAGGCGTTGGCCTGATAGTCGCGGGTTTTTCCGGTCAGCCGGTAGACCTGGTAAAAGGCCAGTTCGCGGATTGCAACTTCGGGGTCGGCCATCCAGTCGATGAGCTGCATGGAAACAGCCTTATTCCGGGCGTCGGTCTCGTCGAAGCCCCACAGCAGTCGATAGACGACGTCGGCGTCTTCCGGGGGAAAGACTTTGGCCAATTCGGCTTTGAGCAGATCTTTGTTATCCGGATGGCGGGGAAGCCAGAGCCGTAGCTCCGAAATCGCCGCTTTGCGGGCCTCTTCGTGCTGCGATCGCAAGATGCTCACGAGCGGCCCGTAAGCCTCGATCAAGCCCAGGCATTCCGTCGCCATCTGCGAGATCTGAGGATTGGCGTCCGCGGCAATTTCCGGCACCGACAATTCCACCGCCTCGTCCAGCACGAACTTCTTCTCGAATACGGCCGCTTTGCCCTGCATGATCGAACTGAGGGTTTGCGATCCCATCCACTTGGGCACGACAAGCAGGGGGCGCTTCCGGGTGAGCTTGCCTTCTGCATCGGCAATGGCGAGGGGCAGTTCGAGCCAGTCCGGCCCCTTGATCTCGTGCGCTTGACCGGCGGGATCAGTGATGACGGCGATGCCGCCGGTGACGTAGAACGCTCCCTCGTAGGAATTCCGGTCGGGATTTTCCACGAGCTTCGTCGGCTCGAGCGGTTTGAGCGAGACGCCGCACGTCGCACTCGACTGCAATTCAAGCCGCCACAATTCGCCGGCAATCCCGATGCGCATGTTCAACGAAGCCGCTGCGTCATCCGCCGAGCCGGCGGCGCGGAGTACGAATTGGCCGCGCTGCAGCTCGAGGCCGAATCGCCCGTCGGCTGACGGCGGAATGATTTCGACCAGAGAACGCCCCATGATCGTGACCAAACCTTTGCGATCATCGACTTCCAGTTGACATTGAAACGGTTCAGGGGCCGCGAGAATGGCGCCGGCATTGACCATTTCTCCTCGAGGCAACACGAACCAGCGCTCTTCACGTCGCACATAGTGCAAAGTGACCCCTTCGGTGGAAGCATATCTCGACGGAGTGACGAGCGCCGGTGGCGGCGCCGGGGGATTCGCGTCGTCGGGCGGATTCGGAATCGGACGGGACGGATCCACGTCGACTCGGGACGGGTCGCGTCGCTTTTTCGTGGTGCTTGCGACTTTTCGATCGGGTCCTGCGGCAGGCTCCTCTTCATCCGGCCGAGCAGAAAAATCGGCTGTCGCCTGGCGCTTCGAAGATCTCACGGTAAGTGGGGCTTCGTCACCGTCGGTCGAACCGCCAACCGTACCGGCACTCGATTTTTCCGCCGCGCCGTCCGCTTCCATCTGTTCCCCGATCCCAGAATCTTCAGCCACTGGCTTATCGACGTTTGCGGCCGCTATGTCGACCGCATGCTTTTTGACAGGCACGCCTGCCTGGGGCGATCCTTTGAACGGAGAGTTTTTGACGACCGTGACTCCCCAACAGATCAGCACCAGGAGGACCAGACCATACCCGAACACCCGTTTGACGCTGGAATGAGACTTCAGATAGTCGGGGATTTCAGGCTTCTTGGCGGTCGTGACAACCGATTGCCCGTTGCGCGGCCGGACAGCGACCGGTTCCGCCTGAGCCAGCACGGCCTCGACGGCGTGATCCGCCAGCCCGCCCGAGCCTTGGCGCGCTGCGATCGCCGGGGGCAGGACCATCTTGGCTGCCGCCGGCCCCAGCGCATACATCCGCTCGCGAGTTTGCGAGGCCACTTCCACCGGTTCGCCGAGGGCCAACGTCAAAATCTGGTGGCAAGCCGCCGCTTCCGCCAGATGAACGTCCGATTCCAGGCAGATCTTCTCGACGTCGGCGACTCCATCGGGGGGCAGCGTGTTATCGAGGTACTCGGCGACCGTATTGGGGTCAATGCCCACGCCGGGCCCGGAGAGCGTCGGGGCAGTCAGCCGCCGCCGCCGCATGACTTCGCGAATCCGACTGACCAGCGACGAGGCGAAGCTGCTTTCGTTCAGTTTATCGCCAATTTCCTTGGCCTGGGCCGGCTCGAGGATGTCGTCGAGATAGGCCAGCAACGTCCGCAAGGTCAGCCGCATCGCAATTCTCCGGGATAAATCAGCCTATTCAAATCAGTACCCCGGCCGTCGAAATAGCGACCGGAACACGCGTCCTATCATTAATGGTGGCGAACGGCGGGGGATTTCGTACATAATTCGCTGAGCACAAAGGGAGAATTTGACTATGAATCAAATCCAGGAATACGGTGATGGCCGGTTACGGAATCGGCCGTCTCTGAGGCCAGTGCTCATTCTGGCGATATTGGCGATCGCTGCCCATGCGGTGCGGGCAGACGAACCGAAACTGGTCCTGTTGCTGGGCCAGGGACCGGATGGACATCCTTTCGCCTCGCACGAGTATGCGAGCGGCCTCACGATCATCAAGAAGTGCCTGGATCGGGTTGACGGCCTGCACTCCGAAATCGTTTCCGCCGACGAGCCGTTTCGTGCCGGGCCCGAACTGCTCGATAAGGCAGACGGTGCGGTGCTGTTCCTCTCCGAAGGCGCCAAATGGATCCAGCAGGACGCCCAGCGGCTGGCAGCCCTCGAACGACTGGCCGCGCGCGGCGGCTGTCTGGTGGGGTTGCACTGGGGAATTGGTTGCCGAGACGCCCGGTACATCGAGAATTACGTGAAGTTGCTGGGGGCCTGTCACGGCGGTCCGGACCGCAAATATGCAGTCGTGACGGCGACGACCGAGATCGCCGCGCCGAGACATCCGATCATGACCGGCGTCGAGCCGATTACTGTCGAAGACGAATTCTATTATCGGCTGAAATTGGCCCGGCCCGACGGCTCGGTCACCCCGCTGCTCCGCGTTCGCATCGAAGAGGAATCGCAACCTGTCGCATGGGCCTGGGAACGTCCTGATCGGGGACGTTCGTTCGGATTCAGCGGGCTGCATTTCCACAAGAATTGGGAGCAGACGGTCTATCGCCGCATGGTGGCCCAGGGGATCGTCTGGACTCTGAAACTGCCGATTCCCGAAGGGGGACTGAATGTTGACGTCGCGGCGGACGATTTGCGGTTGTTAGAGCGCAAGTAGGTCAGGCTTTCCCAGCGGCCCTACGGTGCGCCGGCAATCGCGAACAGGCGGTCGCTTGTGGCAATGTAGAGGACGCCGCTGGCGACAATGGGCGTACAGCAGACCGCGGCCCCCATATCCTGTGTGGAAACCAGTTCCATTTTTTTGGAGACCTTGAATATTGTGATTTTGCCGTCCTGATCAGCAACGTAAACGCAGTCGCCGGCAATCAAAGGCGTCGACCACGAAATCGCGAGCAGGTCGTACGTCCAGTACGGGGCGCCGGTTTTGGCGTCGAGGCAGTGAAACAGGCCGCTTGCGTCGGCAATGAACAGCAGATCGTCTTTGATGGCGGCGCTGCTGAGCGTGAGGTGCATTGTGTTCTCGAACTTCCCTGAATTCTCGCCCGTGAAATGCCAGACGCCGGCGGCGTTGGGGTTGTCGCCTTCGAAATCCCCCGCCTGCGTGTCGCAGGCGATCAGGCGGCGCGGCGGAATGGGCGTTTTCGGGTCGTGTTTGTTGAAGACCAGCGTGGGGCTCACGTCGCCCAGTTTCGTCGGATCGATGCACCACAGATGCCCGGGTCCTTCCCCACGCTCCGGATCATTACCGACGCCGACATAGACGAGGCCGTCGTAGATAACCGGCGCCGCGATGATCGGATGACGAGTCGCGCGTTCGCGACGGAACTGGCCTGTCTTCGGGTTGCAGTCGAATTTCCACAGCAACCTCGAGCGCCCGTTGTCTCCCCGGGGATCAAAACTGTAGAGCCAGCCGTCGCCGCCGGCGAAAACGACCTGCTCGACGCCACCCAGCACGGCACACGCCGGGGACGACCATTGCCCATCAAGAATGTTCTCGCCGGGAGAGCGATCGGTCCACAGCACCGCCCCCGAATGTTTATCGAGCGCGACAAAGCTCGGAGCCTCGGCATTGGCAATGCGGCGGTGAGTGTCGGCGCCATGAGATGTGCCGACGAACAACAGATCACCGAGGGCGGTGACAGAACAGACGGACGCATGACGGGGGGTCACGCCGAATGTGCCGATCAGATCGAGCTTCCAGACCACGTCGGCTTCGTCTTTGTTCTGATGCGGCTCGTCGGTCACGGGGCCGTCGTTTTCACCGTCGAGGAAGCCCTCCGTATCAAGGCAGACGACTTCGTCGCGGTTGTTGACGTACCAGATGTGGTCCCCCTCGACGTACGGGGTCGAACAGACGCTGTCGGGAATGCAGGCAAATTCACGTGGCCCTGGGAGGGCCGCATTCGAGTGCTGCCAGAGGAATTTGCCGGTCGCCTCGTCGAAACAAATCAGCACGCCGAGATTGACATTGGCCGGTAAGCGCGGGACGTAGCCGCCGCCATTATTCGTCCCAATGAAGATTTTGCCATTGGCGACAACCGGACTGCCGTAGGTTCGCGACCCAACCTTTGCCGACCATTTGACGTTCAGCCCCGTGGCCACGTCCCAGAGGACCGGAATGTTCCGTGCGGCACGGACATTGTTGCGCAGGGGACTGACGCCGAATTGCGGCGAGTCGCCCGGCCGGACGTTCATTTTCGCGAGCGCCCGGGCGGCCTCGGCGAGAGGGTCGGACTGCGGGTTGTCCAGCGCCGGGAGGCAGGAACCGGCTGCCAGGACGACAAGTGTCGCGATCAGACAACGAGCGGTGGGGGATAGGGAAGCCATGAGAACGATTCCCTTTTCTGAACGTGCAAAGACACACCGACACGGGAGCGCTTCGACCGTTCGCCGAATTGTACCGCGCGAGCTATCGTTTCACACGCCGGACCGATTGCGATGAATTGAACCGCATTGGCCGCAGGGGACGCAGAGAACATGGAGAAGGACGCACAGGCGGACGACGACGCGCAGATGGACACGGATGCGCACGGATGTCTGGCAGACGAAAAGGTGATTGCTGACGAAAGAATAAGGAGGCAATCGACCGACAACCGAATGGAGATCGCTCAGAGTAGCAGGCACACTCCCTGTGCCGTTTTTTTTCTTTCTCATACCCAAGCGGAGCTTGGGCACGAGAATACGGACGGCACACGGAGTGTGCCTGCTACCCTGAGAATCATGATTCAACCGAGCAATTGATCGGCACTGGTTTCATAAGGCATGCTGCTGCATTAAAATGGCGACGCCGACACATCAGTTTGCGATTCAGTTTGTCTCTCGGTGCCCCATGAATATTTTGAGGATCTGCGGAGTCTGGCCACCGGTAAGCATGCTGGTGCTGGCCGTCGCGGGCTGTGGATCGGGCAGCATCACTTCGAATTCCGCCACGGGGGGATCGACGTCGCTCAGTGAATCCCACGAGGAACCGTCGGCTCTTGTGAAGGTGACCCCGATCACAGCCGTCCGCAAGACACTCGTGCGCTGGACGGAGCAGCCGGGGCAGCTCGAGGCCTTCGAAGAGACGCCCTTGTTTGCCAGGCTCGCCGCCTTTGTCGAAAAAATCGACGTAGATATTGGCGATCGCGTCACCGGGCCGCAGGTCGACGAGCAGGGCCAGGTCGTCCGCGAAGGGGAGTTGCTGGTGGAACTGTCTGTACCGGAGCTCGACGAAGAACTGTCGCAGAAAGTGGCGGCAGTCGGACAGGCCCGCGCCGCGGAGCATCAGGCCGCTGCGGCGATCAAGGTGGCAAACGCAGCCGAAGCCGCGGCACGAGCCAAAGTCGAGGAATCGGAAGCGGTGGTCGGTCAATCGCAAGCGGACTATGACTTCGCCGCCTCGGAGTTCGCGCGCTTGAAGAAACTGGCGGACAAGGGCGCCGTGACGCGCGAAGTGGCGGAGGAACACGAAAAGCTGCTTAAGAATGCCGATTCGGTACGGAAGCAAACGCAGGCCAAAATCACATCTGCCAAGGCGATTGTCGCCGAACGTCGGGCCATGCTCGAAAAATCCGAGGCCGATCTGGAAACCGCGAAACAGCACGTGCTGGTGGCCGAAGCCGACGTCGCCCGCGTCAAAGCATTAAAGGGCTACACGAAGATCCGCGCCCCTTACGACGGAATCATTACGGCTAGAAGCGTCCATCCGGGGCATCTCGTTCTGGCTGGCACGGATGCCAATGCGAAACCGCTGCTGGTGATCGTGCAGTCGCAAGTTATGCGCGCCCTGATTGACGTGCCGGAAGCTGACGCAACGCTGATCGCTCCGGGAAGCGACGTGGCGATCGTCATCCCGGCAGTGTCGGCTGAACCGCGGACGGCAACCGTGTCCCGCGTTTCGTGGAATTTGAGCAATGATCCCAAGACGATGCGGGCGGAAATCGACGTCCAAAATCCCGACGGCGTGCTGCGCCCGGGGCTGTATATCACAGCGCGGCTCAAGGTGGCCGAACGGCCCAACGTGCTGTCTCTGCCCACTGCCGCCGTGTTGACCGCTGACGGCAAGGCCTGGTGCTGGACGATCGACGCCGCAGGAGTCGTCGTGCGGACGCCGATTGAAACCGGGATCCGCGCCAGGGACGAAGTCGAGATCATGTCGGGGTTGACTGGCGATGATCTGGTGATCGGAATGAACGCTGCCGCCTTCCAGGAAGGGGAGCGCGTCGAAGTCGCGAAGCCGGATTGATTTGTCGATCTGAACATCCGCCGGTTTGCCACGCCATGCGTCGGCGTCGGCGTAATTTCATTGAGGCACACGAGTTGCTTTGCAGTAACGGAGTGCTTCTTCTCGCGGCGTCATGTGTGAAACGCCGGCGTCACAGTGGAATTACAAATCTGCAAGATCGTCCTAACCCCGATTGACCGCGGGCGCAAAAGGTCTATGGTGAAATCATGGGGGGCCGCATGTTCAACATGAACGATCCTCAAGGAGCGAGCCATGAAACTCATTTCCGAACGCGTCAGTGAAGCCCTCGTCAGGGCTGCCGGGCATCATGACGCCCTGATTCACCACACCACTTCATCTGTTGACGGCAATCATCGGCCGCGGCAATTCTCGATCGCCATCAGCCGCGAAACGGGAACGCGTGGTCCGGCGGTGGCCCGCGCGGTTGGCAAACTGCTCGGTTGGCCGGTGTATGACCACGAGTTGCTGGAAATCGTTGCCCGCGAACTGCGTGTCGCCGTGAAACTGCTGGAAAGCGTCGATGAGCATCACGTAACGTGGCTGCAGGAATGCGTCGAGGCCTTCGCCGCCGTTCCCGCCGTCCGCGAGCAGAAGTACGTTCAGCACCTCGTCGAGGCCATGCTGTCGCTCGCCGTCGGCGGACGGTGCGTGATCGTGGGGCGCGGCAGTCCATTCGTGCTGCCTCCGGCCACGACGTTGCGCGTGCGGCTGTCGGCGCCTGTGGCCGACCGTCTGGCGATCGTCTGCCACGAGCGCAGTCTCTCGCGCCCCGAGGCCGCGCGGCACATCGCACGGACCGACCGCGATCGGGCGCAATTCGTCAAGCTGCATTTCCTGCGCGATTCTCGTGACGTGCGCCACTATGACCTGTTCCTGAACACGTCGCAGTTCTCGATCGACGAATGCGCCCATTTAATAGTTAACGGCCTGTTGCAGAAGTCTCACGCCGATGCGCAGACGAAAACGATGGCGGCCGCAGGTCAGTTGCAGTTTGCGAGTTAGGCGGAGAATCGTCGAAACGTCGCTTTGCCGCGACCAGCAAGTTCTCAAATGTCTCTGAAGGGGAGCGCGTGTCGCGGTACAGACACTCGCGCCCCTTCTGTTATTGGTGGGGCGAGCCACTGCACGAATTTCAAATTGACGCCGCGCTACTTGAAGCAGAGCTTCGAAGAGCGCGTTCCCAAACAGAGCTTGGGAACGAGTTGTTTCACTCGAACCATGTTTCACCCGGTTTGGCGTATTTGCGGGCGACGGTTTCATTCAACTCGCAGCCGAGGCCGGGGGCCGACGTCAGGGGGATGCGGCCTTGCTTGATCACGGGGCCGGGGACGTCGGCACGGGTAATCAAATCGTTCCAGAACGGCACATCGGGACCGTGAAACTCGAGGGCCACGAAGTTGGGAAGCGTGGCGCAGACGTGGCTGCTGGCCATCGTCCCCAGGGGCGACGAGATATTGTGCGGGGCGAAACGGATCCCCTGCATCTCGGCCAGTTCGCCGATTCGTTTGGCCTCCAACATGCCGCCGCACTTCTGGATGTCGGGGGCCACGATGTCGCAGCCGCGGTGCGTGATCAGGTCCCAGAAGCCGTGCCGGCGGTTGAGGTTTTCACCCGTCAAAATGGGGACGATCCCCAGCGCGCGGATCTCGGCCACGTCGCGAAAATTCTCGGGAGGGCATGGGTCTTCGAACCACAACAGGTTGCATGGGGCCAGGGCCCGCGCGATGCGAATCGCTTCGGTGGGCGCAAACCGCCAGTGGCAATCGACGGTCAGATCGACCGTGTCTCCGGCCCCTTCCCGCGCCGCCTTAACGCAGGCCACCATGCGGTCCATCTCGGCGTTCGTCAGGGGACGATTCAGTTCTTCGCCCGTCAGGACGACGATCGAGTCGATGTCGAACTTCATAGCGTCGAAGCCCGCCGCCACCATTTGCTTCGCCCGGTTGAAGTACATCTCGGGCTCATAGCGCTCCTCATGCTGCGGCTTGCCGGCGAGTGCCGCCTTGAGCCAGGCCGGCTCGCGGGCTTCGAGCATCGTGTCCCAACTCTCGGTATTGTCGCCAGCATGACAGTCAACGTAGATCCGTACCTCGTCGCGTACCTTGCCACCCAGAAACTGCCAGCAGGGGACTTTGTATGATTTACCCACCAGATCCCAGAGAGCCGTTTCGATGCCGCTGATGGCGTTGTAGAGATACCCGGCGACCGCCCCGGCTCCCGAGCCCTTGCGCCACAGGAATCGGGCGATGCGGTCGACCTCGGTCGCATCACGGCCGACCAGGAGCGGAAAGATGTCGCGCAGCGCCGCCGACAGTCCCGGCGCGAAGAAGCATTCGCCCGTTCCGTACTGACCGTTATCGGCCCACAGGCGAACGTAGGTGTAGTCGTAATTGGCCTCGACAACGGCCGTTGCACAGCGGGTGATTTTCACAGACGTTCCTGAAGAATTTCAATTATCCAATTCAATTCGCACGTTTGGGCCGATGATACGCAGAATCGCGGCGGAGTGCGACACTCCGCAGGACGTCACTCAGGGTAGCAGGCACACTCCATGTGCCGTCGTCTGTCGTAACAGCAACGTGCTCGCAATCACCTCGTTCCCAAGATCTGCTTGGCTACGCCTCTTCGGAAGCTCCGCTTCACGTCTCATGACGACAACTCAAACTCACTGAGAACCCATGTCGCATGCGATGCACTTCTATCAGCCCGCGGATGCGCGAAGCAGAGCTTCGGACGATGCATTCCCAAGCGGAGCTTGGGAACGAGTAACTATATTTCCGTATCCAGCGGATAGACGGGCCGGCGGACGTGACGGAAGGGAAAGGCTGGCAGGTTGCTCGAACAGGGGCCGGGCGTTTCCACGGTGTAATGCGCGCCGGCGATCGGATCATAGACGCGTCGATGGGCCACGGCGGCTTTGACGGCGATCACCGCGAGCTGTTCCGGTTCGATTCCCTGGCTGCGCCATTGCCCCAAGTCGAACGGCGGGGTCTTGTGACTCGTGAGCAGAATCGTGATGCCGCGATGCCGGACGACCGCGCAGCGGCCCATGTCGAACCTGCTGCCGCACATCGAGGCCAGGTGACTGTGCGGATCTTCGAGAGTAAACCGGCCGTCGCTGCGGGACACGAATTCGAAAGGCGCCTCGAAAGGTCCGCTGCCGAATGCGCCGCCGCGCCTGCCGATCGCCAATGATCGCGTCTCGCCCGGCGTGGCGCCGGCGAGCGCGGCCACCGCCTGTGGATCATTGATCGCCACGGCTGAGTCCTGGATCCCGGCGCCCACGAGCGCGCGGAGCAAGTCGACTCCGTCGCCAGGGGCGCCGCCGCCGATATTGTCGGAAGGCTCCGCGAGAATTGTCGGTTTTGCGAAACCAACTGGTGGGCCCCCGACGTGAGTCGGGGAGTTCGTCGGCATGAGCTGGGCCTTAATTTTCGCAATGACGTTGTCCAGTGGCTCCTCCCGCACATTTCCCGATTCGCGATTCTCGACGGTCCATTCCGAGAGCACTTCCAACTCAGCTCGTGCATAGCGCGGTTCCCCCAGCGTGACGGCAGTGAAGCTAACGCCCGTATCAGGCGTATCGGCGAACGAAAACCCGGCGAATACGTTCACCGCCAAAATCTCTTCATGGACTTCTTCAATCTGTCGAGCCAGGGCCTCGAGTGTCTTCATCGGCTCGAACGCCGTGCCGGTGCCGGTCGGCGGCCACATGACGGCCGGCCGTTCCCAGACGGTCGTCGGCAGTACCCCCGTCCGCATCAGCCGATCGAGAATCAGCGCCCCGTCGCGGGCCGCGGCGCACGCATCGGCATGAGGATTCTGGCGGTAGGCGACAAATCCGTGACTGTTGGCCGCCATCTTCTCGGTGACGTTTCCATGCAGGTCGAGCACACCGCAGACGGGAACGTCATCTCCGATCCGCTTCCGCAGCCGTTCGAGAAGTTCGCCCTCGACATCCCGCAGCGTTTCGGAAACCATGGCGCCGTGCAGCACGAGATAGACGCCGTCGATGCGGTGGTCTTCTTCGCGTGCGATGGCAGCCGAAAGATCCGCCCAGAACAGATCGACGACTTCATCGGACACGATCGGGCCGGGCGTGGCGCGCAGGTCGATGACGGGAATCACGTCCCAGCCCTGCGACCGGGCGACGGCCAGCACACCGCTTAGGGGTGAACCGTCGTTCTCCGCCGACCACAATTCGTCGCCGCGCCGCAATTCGAAATTTTCGAGCGTCGTTCGGCCGTCGAGAAACGTATGCGTCTCGTGAAACAGTCCGGCGATCAGCACGCGATGAGGCATGGGAATGTTCGACTTTCAATTTCAGGCAGCCCTCGACAAAACTGAGTACTCAATACTCAGTACTCAGTACCCAGTCCGCCGTCGCGAGGCAGTGCTCAATGTCTTCCACCGTGTGGGCCGCGGAGATGTACCACAGCCCGCGGCCGATGAGGCGAATCCCTCGCTCCTGCATGGCGGCGACAAACGCAGCATAGCGCGGCTTATCGTAAGTCAGCGTGTCACGGAAGTCGCGAACTGCTTCGAGCGGAGTGAACCCTGCGTGAAACATCGGCCCCGGCCCCTGCACGAAAAGTGGATGGCCCGCGCGCTGCGAGGCGCTGCGCAATCCGTTCATCAACCGCTGTCCGAGATCGTACAGCCGAGGATGAACATTATCCGTTTCCAGCACCTTCAGCGTTGCCTGGGCGGCGGCGATGCTGGGGTTGCCCGAGTTCATCGTGCCGGCATGAATCACAGTGCCATCGGCGATCTTCTCCATCAACTGCCGTTTTCCCGCCAGCACGCTGATCGGGTAACCGCTGGCCAGCGCCTTGCCAAACACCGCCAGATCGGGAATCACGCCATAATGCTGCTGGGCCCCTCCCAGGCCCAGCCGGAAACCGGTAATGACTTCGTCGAAAATCAACACGACGCCATGCCGATCGCACAATTCCCGGAGACCTTGCAGAAAGCCGTCAACGGGTTCAATGCACCCGCTATTGCACATCACGGGCTCGGTAATGATCGCCGCGATCTCGGCGTGGTGGGTTGCCAGCGTGCGCTCGACCAGCGCGAGGTTATTCCAGGGGAGAACCAAGCATTGGTTTTCGATATCAGCCGGCAGACCCGCCGTCCAGCGGACCGGCGTGGGGTGCTCGTAATCGCCCAGGTCCGCCAGCGACGGGGCGGCAATTCCCACCGCCACGTTGTCGAACCAACCGTGATAATGTCCCTCGAACCGCAGGAATTTCGGCCGGCCGGTCACCGCGCGCGCGAGCCGCAGCGCCGCATGGTCGGCTTCGGATCCTGACAGGCTAAACCTGAGCAGCTCGGCGCAGGGAATCAGCCGTTGCAAAGTTTCGGCCAGTTCGAGTTCTTCCAGATGCTGTCCGGCGAAGAGCTGTCCTCGAGCACTGGCCAGCTGGACGTCCTCTAGCACCGTCGGGTGCGAGTGCCCGAGAATCAACGGGCCCTGACTCAAGGTGAAGTCGAGCGACACATTTCCGTCGACATCGACGATCTTGCTCCCCTTTCCTTGCCTGTAAAACAGCGGATGCGGCGGACCGTATTTTCGGAACTCGCTCGACACCCCCCCCGCCAACACGCGACGCGCGCGTTCGTACAACTCTCTGGATTTCTCGTAACGCCCCATCTCGGCTAATCTCCGCTGGTCAGCGCGAAACCACATCTGT